>JBGQNR010000373.1:0-2012 GCA_041501225.1 Acidobacteriota bacterium | reverse complement strand
TGTACCCGGCACTCAATCATCTGGAATTCCAGGGCGCCATCATCGGCCCAGGTGGCCTCTTGTTTGTTAAGGGCGGCGTAGAGGCGGTAGTTCAAGGCCGTATCAAGCGCAGGAAGGCCTCCTCCCTCCGCTATGCCAAATACCTCCATGATGCGCCGGGCCTCGGCCACGGAAAAGCGTCGCCAGGATTCCCGGTCCAGTCCGATCGCGGCGTCCATGCCGAGTTTCTCCTCGGCCGCCAGAAACCAGCAACCGTCGTGAGCGAGCCAGTTCTTGGCGAACATCTCCACCATCCGGACCAGATCCTCGCGCGACATTCGCTCCAAATCAAGCATGCACACCTCCCTGCCCCAAGCATTGGCGGCAGGATACGAAATCGGATGGTCATTCGGCCAGCAGCTGACGCACGGTAGCAAGCAAGGCTTCAATCCGGTAGGGTTTTTCAAACGTAGCTGCCGCTCCCAGGAGTTCAGCGACCCTGAGCACATCCATCCTCAGGCGTACGCCGCCTCCTGAAACCGCGATCAGCTTGAGGTTGGGGGACAATTGGCGCAGTTCTTTGAGCGCTTCGAGCCCGTCCATCTCGGGCATCAGGATGTCGCTGATGACGAGGTCGGCCGGATGGGTGCCGTAAAGCCGCACCCCATCACGACCGTTGGCGGCGGTAGTCACCTCGTAGCCGTTGCGCTCGAGTACCGTACGCAACATCGAAGTGATGGATTCATCATCGTCGATTATGAGAATTCGTGCCATGCCGCCTCGTCAGGTACATATTGTCGACGCACGGGTTCGCGCCTGTTTCTGAATTCTTGTGCTTCCTGAGGACAAGTTTCGCCTGAAACAACCTCGTACCACTCGCTACCTATCGGCAAAGGCTGCAAATTCTTAATAGCCCCTGCCACTTTGTTGCAGCTCATTCCTAGGAATCTTCCCGGTAGAACCAGGCGCCCGCAAGGGCAGCAATCGGCAGTTCGAAGAAGTCCCAAAGAGCCGCTGTGATCATTAAGCTTCTCGGGAACAGATTCATGGGAAGCATTCCGGCCATCGGATAGAGGATAGTCAGCAACCACATCATCAAACCTGCACTGATAGCCGTTTTGGGACCCTTCCCGAATCTGGGCCGGATCGCCGCATAAAGCCAAACAGTGAGAATGCCCAGAATAAAGGCGAGAATGATGAAAAAAGTAGGGGGCGCTGCATCCATGGGCGGGCGGTTGAGGGCCTTCATGGCGTCCGCCCACTGGCTCCCCAGAATCGGCATGTTGAGAATGAACTCACCAACGTTTATAACCAAGCCTGCTACCAGGCCACCTAAAACAACACGTCCCATATTCATCTTTATCATACCAAGCCTCCCCTCATTAAGGAGCAATTTCAGAATCTTGATATCCAGATTGCAAAACCAGATCGGGGCTGCTTCCTGTCCATGGAGCCCCTCCAGACTGATGGGACCTTACCGCGCTTACTCCTTAAGCGCAACACAGAAGTTGTTGGCCGTTCCTTCCGGGTTTGAGTTCGCTGTGCGATTTCCTTTCCCTTACATTTGCTATCTTTGTATCACGCTTTGACCCGTCTGGCTACGAATTACATGAGGTGGGAAAACCACGTTCTGAAAACCTCACCGCGGACAGCGCGGAGTCGGCAGGGAGAATGTTTTTGAAAACTCATGATAGCTCTGCGACCTCAGCGGTCTCTGGATAAGAAGTTGAGACTCCGGCCTGCAACTCAAGCAACTGGCAACAGGAAGCACGGGTCTTGGAAGACCGGCGATCCCTTTTGTAGGCTTGGGTGAGTGTTGGTGGAATGGTTTGATGGTCCCGTTAAAAGAGGGTCTTGGATACCACGACAATCGGGACCGCAATGAGGCCGAGAACGAACACCGCCAGGATAACGGGAATTGCTGCCGCGGCAAAGATTACGCCGCAGATCAACAGCGGAATCCCGACCAGCACCCCCAGCAGGAGCTTGACCAGGCCAAACCCGATTCTTAGCGGCAGAAAGACCAGTGTTAT
>JBGQNR010000372.1:0-2141 GCA_041501225.1 Acidobacteriota bacterium | reverse complement strand
GCAACAGCAGTCACCGCGAAGACCGCAAAGACCTCAAAGAATTGCAGTTATTCTTCTTCGCGGTCTTCGTGGTCTTGGCGGTTCGATAATATCTCCGAAAATATTTTCTCCTGTCCCGCGGTTGTCGCGTCCCAGCTGAATTGCTCAGCAAAACGACGCGTTTTTTCACGATCTGGATATTTGGCAAAGAGGGTCTTGACTCCCTCGGATAAAGCCCTTGGGTTGCGATTATTCACCAATACGCCAGCCTCGGAAACAGACACAACCTCAGGGGTACCCCCAATGCTGGTCGCCACCACAGGCGTGCCGCAAGCCAGTGATTCCAGCAATACATTCGCCCAGCCTTCTCTAACAGACGCAAGCACAAGTGCATCAGCCGCACCATAGTAATCGGCCAAAACCTCGGGACTGAGAGTTCCCAGGAATCGAACGCGTTCGGTCAAACCCGAGGAAGAGACAAGGTGGCGTAGTTTGGTTTCCTCATGACCTTCGCCGGCAATCATCAGGTGATAATCACGCAGACCAGACAGGGCGCCAATCACAAGGTCGTGGCCTTTTATAGGAATCAAATGGCCGACCGAAAGGAGTGTTTTTCCGGTCACACCGAGATGCTCACGCAACGCCTGCCTGTTTCGCGGCGGCCTAAAAAGGGCGAGGTCGACGCCGTTTCGCAGGACTGTGACTTTATTGGGCTCGACTTGCAATTGGATCAACGTATCCTTAAGGGCCTGGCATACCGTGATGATCCCGGCGCAATTGCGCGCGGCATACTGAATCATGCGCCGCGGGAAGAAATAGCGAGCTATCAGATTGAGATCAGACCCTCTCGCGGTGACGACCACCGGCTTTCCTAAGGCGCGGCCCAGCATCACCGCAGCCACACCATCCGGATAGAAGTAGTGAGCGTCAATGATGTCGAAATCGTAGCCATGATCGATGATCCGCGAGAGCACACGCTTCAGCGCCGTGGCCATGAGCAATGGAGCTGCCGTCATGCCGATCTTCGGGATAAGTGGATACCTTGGGTGTTCGACATCGATTCCGTGCCAGACCTCGGCGCGAGGGACGCCTGCATATTTTATGTAGGATCCACCAAACAAGGTTTTGAGTGGCCACCACGGCACCGGCGCCACTACTCTGCCCTTTATTTTCCCCGCTGCGATCAGATGCCGCAGCCGGGTTTCGACAAAGATGCCGTGTGTGGGCCTGGTCGAGTCTGGATAAAGGGTCGAAAATGTCAGTAGCTTGATCATAGAATCACCCTTGCATTGGAATTGGAGGACAGGCGATTCATCCTCTCCGTCCCGGCAATCTTCCACGTTCCTCTTCGCATTCGTCAAGTGATAATGACCGGGCGTCTCCGATTCAGACAGTAGAGAAGATCTCACCGCGAAGACCTCAAAGACCGCAAAGGGGCCAATGCGATTCTTCACGGCCGAGGATGGCGGCCGCAGGCAGCCCCCGGGCGGGCCTTGGAGTCAGCTTTGCGGTCTTCGTGGTCTTGGCGGTTCGATGTGTTTTGCAATCGTAATGGCTGGAAGAGTCAGAGAAGCCAATCTGTTGGAGAAGGCAGTATAGGAAAAGTGTTAAAGTAACAACGTTCGACGACTTTGCTTTGCAGAGAAAGACCTTACATCTTCATAGGTACAGGCCGGCATGAATATCATTGACCAGGCGCAGATCGCGGCAGCGTTGATCGGCTTTGCCAGCGCGGCGATTGTGCTGCTATGGCGGCGGTTCGGGGCGCCTTCCTGGCTCCTGGGCGGGTTTCTGCTGTTCAGCGCCGCGACGCCGGCCTTCCAGGCGCTTTCGGGCGGCGATCTTCATTTCCGCCTCTCGATTTCGTTCCTCATTCTGGCTTGTCCCTGCGGGCTGCTTTTTACCTGGAGCGTCGACCGGCCCGATTACCGGCAGGTGCTGGCCGGAAAACGAAGGCTCGTCCTGGGGATTCTGCTCCCGGTTCCCTTTCTTCTGGCAGCCTTCTCCCTGCTGCACCCGGCGCTCGAGGTGACGGTCCTGCCCGGCGGGTTCGTCGCGCTCGGGCCTGCAGGGTATCTCGCCTCGCTCTACCTGCTGGTCGTTTCCGTGATGGCTCTCGCAAGCCTGGAACAGACCGTGCGCGTGGTGGACGAGAGCGTGCG
>JBGQNR010000371.1:0-2560 GCA_041501225.1 Acidobacteriota bacterium | reverse complement strand
TTACTTTTTTTTGGTTTTGTTTTTTTTTTTGGTGGTTTTTTTGTTTTTGGTTTTTTTTTTTTTTTTTGACTGCCTAAAACTAACACGACCACGATCACGTTGTTCGCGAGGGCAGCTATATTCGGAACAGGATCCTGTTAATCGTATCCGTATTCCGTCAGGGTCTCCTCATCGAAGCCCATATAGTGGGCAATCTCGTGGACCAGGGTAATCTCGATTTCGCGCGCCAACTCTTCAGGGTCGGGGAAATCTTCTTCCAAGGGCTTGCGATACAGGTAGATCAGACCGGGGAGTTCGCCCCAGTCGCTCACGCTGTGCATGGGCAGCGGTTTGCCGGCGAAGAGGCCATACACAACGGCGTCGCGTTCGCCGGTGGTTTCCTCCATCAAGTCCGGATCCGGCGAGTCTTCTACCACAACCTCGATGTTCTGCATCGCATCCCGGAACTGCTGCGGAATCCTGGCGAGTGCTTTCTGAACCAAGGCATCAAATGCGGAACTCTTCATGAAATCCCGTCCCGTTTTAATGTCTCAGGATTCGTTCCAATAAATCCAATACACCAAGCCACCAAGCATTGACCCTTCCGCGCAACTCCACTTCCCGGCTTCTCGATTTTTCCTGGAATCGCGGATATGCATTGCATGATTGACGGTTGCGCAAAGCTTCATTATACATCTTGACAATCCCTTCATGAGCATCATAATGCCTCTATGAGAACCACATTGACTCTTGACCCGGATGTAGCCGCCAAAGCGAAGCGGGGCGCGAAAAGGCTTGGCAAACCATTGAAGGAGGTGATCAACGCGGCCTTGCGGATCGGGCTCGATCCGGTCCTGAATCCACCGGCAGCCAGACCTTACCGCACGGAATCGCGGCCGATGGGATTGCGCCAGGGATTCAGTTACGACAATATCGCCGAGTTGCTCGCCCGCGCCGAAGGGGAAGATCACACATGATCCTGGTAGACGCGAACATTCTGCTTTACGCGGAGGACAGCCTATCGGCGCATCATGAGTCGGCGCGGACCTGGTGGGACGCACAGCTGAGTAGCGCCGCGCCGGTATGCGTATGCTGGCCCGTCCTTACGGCCTTCATCCGCATCGTCACAAATGCCCGCCTGCATCAGCGGCCGTTGACCATCAGAGAAGCTGTGGACCGCGTGCAAAGCTGGCTCGGCCAGCCATGTGTATGCGTGATCCAGCCGGCGGAGCAGCATTGGGAAATCCTGCAGCGCATGCTCCACGAAGGGAACGCAACAGGCAATCTTGTTTCTGACGCGCATCTGGCCGCGCTGGCAGTTGAGCATAATTGCGAGCTGTACTCCACCGACGCCGACTTCGCACGCTTCCCCGGACTGAACTGGCGCAACCCTGTCAGAGCTAAGAGCCGATGAAGTTGTGCCGCAGGGGAGCCGGAGGTGTTCTGCAGCTCCTTGGATGTAACGGGCCGCACTCTTCCCCTGTGATTTTTTCGCGCTATTTCCGCGTTGTTTTCTCAGATTCTCTGCCGGTTTGACACCGGCCGGGACGGGGACTGACGACGGCAACTGCTTGAAAGCGCTTGTAAAACCGCAGATCAGATTCCTCTTGGAGTGGCTTAAAATAAAAATCAGAGGCCGGTTCTTCGATCTGAGACCTGCACCGATGCGTCAGTGTAATTCCCGATGGTATGCGTCCTACTTTCCTGTACTGTTGGAAATCGCCACGCATGGTCGTCGGTCTTAGGTTCAATAATCAGGCCTGTTTTTTTTGATGTAAGCGGGAATTTTGAGGGTGAAGAATTGTCGAAATGTTATCTGGTCAGGACCTTGCCGTCGTCAGTCCCCTGTCAGCCTCTCGTTCCGCGCACAAGACCATGATGGATGGCGAACAGCGCCACTTCCAGCCGGTTGCCCGCGCCGGTCTTATTGAAGATGCTGGTCAAGTGATGCTTCACTGTGTCTTCGTTGATTGAAAACTCTTTGGCAATCTCCTTGTTGGAATATCCGGAGACGATCGTAGTTACGATTTCCAATTCGCGCCGCGTCAGCGCGAACGTACGGGGTCGCTCTGGAATCCTCGACATAGAGGCAAGCTGCGGCAGCTGCCTGCCGGTGGAAGCTATGGCCTCGTTTCCCAGCCAGATCTTTCCTTCCATGACGCAGTGAATCTCCCGTATAAGCAGGCTCGTATCGGCGTCTTTCAGCACCACTCCACGGATTCCTCGGCTGAAGGCTTCGCTGAATCCGCACTCGTTCTCCTGGCCCGCAAGCAGGATCGTACCCACCTTCAAACCGTCCCGTGAGAACTTCGCCAACACTTCCTTGGTAATGGATTCCTGCATGCCCTCTTCGACGAGAAGGATGCCGGGTTTTAATTCCATCGCAAGCCGGACCGCCTCTGTCCCGTCTTCCGCCTCACCCAAAACCTGGAAACCAGGTTCCCGCTCGAGCAGCCTGCGCAAGCCGGCACGCAGTATCCTATGGTGACCTGCCAGCAGGATCTTGATCATGGGATGGCAGCCATCAGTTTGAGGCGTATGGACCGTCCGACGACCCGCTTTATCATCAGGCATAGCAACA
>JBGQNR010000370.1:0-2606 GCA_041501225.1 Acidobacteriota bacterium | reverse complement strand
TGGCGCGGATACATGGATCACGACTCCGGGCTGGCCAGCAACTTCATCAACTTTGTCAAAGCCAGAGGCCGTGTCGCCTGGGCGTGCACGGACAAAGGGCTTAGCGCCGTCAACGGAGACACGAACCGGTGGGTAACTTATACTCCTGCTGATCCTGCCTGGAGCAAAAATCAGGTCCCTCCGGCCGAGCCGATCGAAGGCACGAAGGGTTGGGTTGCAAAAATCTACAATGACAACAAGCTCCTGGAAACGATCAAGCTGGAACACGGCCTTGCCAACAACCACATCTATGGCGTCGATTTTCAAGGGGACGATGTATGGGTGGCCACCTCCAGAGGGGTAAGTCACGGAACACTTGCGCCGCGAACCGCAAAGGAGGGGAAGGCCCATGAGTAAGGTGTTGAAACCTTGGTTTCTGTTAGTACTGGGACTGCTCACTTGCGGCCTGCTGTTTGCACTCGGGCAGCAGCAACCCCCCTCGAAGCCGCCGGATCAGAAATCCTCCGAGGACAAGAAGAAGCAGGAGGTTATCTACGGAAACACACCCGAGGATCTCAAGCCCTTCGCGAACTATGTCAAGGAGCCCTATAAGAATTTCTGGGTCCCGAGCGACTCTCCCGTCATGTTCTGGGGGCCGGGGCGCGACAAGCCTGAGCCTGAGGTCGACACGGTCAAGATCGGCGTAATTGCTCCCGTCACTCGAAGCTACGAAACCTATATCGGCCAGTCTGTGCTCCACGGCATGGAGATGGCGCTCGAGGATGCCAACGCCAATGGGGGTTATAAAGGCAAGCGGTTCGAGGCTGTCTTAAAAAACGATACGGGGCTCTGGGGAGCGTCAGCCAACGAGGTCGTCTCCCTGTCCTATGACGACAAAGTCTGGGCAATCATCGGTACGGTCGACGGTGCGAACACTCACATCGCGATTCGAGTCGCACTGAGAACGGAAATCCCAATGATGAATGTGGCTGACACGGATGCGACCTTGGTGGAGACCAAAATACCCTGGGTCGTCCGCGTGATTCCGGACGACAGGCAGATGACCTACACGATCGCATATTACGTCTACAAGCAGCTGGGACTGAACAGCGTAGCAATTCTCCGGGCCAGCAATCGCTACGGGCGCATCGGCGTGATGCAATTCAAAAAGGCTTCCATAAAACTCGGGAAACCTGCGCCCATCGAGACGAATTACGAGCCCAACTACGAGAATGTAAACCCGGACTTCGAAATCCAGCTGGATCGTCTCGCAAAAGTGCAGCCGGATGCGGTCGTTCTTTGGGCCGACGCCGAACCGGCCGGCGCGCTCGTGAAACAGATCCGGGAGCGCGGGATGAAATTTCCTATTTTCGCGTGCGAGCGCATCGTACATCCCGATTTCCTCAAGGCGGCAGGAAAGGCGGCCGAGGGAGTCGTGGCCGTGTATCCCTTCGATCCGGAGGCCAAGAACCCGAAGTACGCTGAGTTCAGGAAGCGCTACGAGGAACGGTATCACGAGGCGCCGGATTGCTATGCGGTCCACTCGTATGACGGGACCATGATGACCGTCGAAGCGATCCGGAAAGCGGGTCTGAACCGGTATCGCATCCGCGATGTCATTGCCGGGATGCGGCATTGGGATGGAGTCTCCGGGCCCATTGACCTGGACGAGGCTTTGAGCAATCGCAGGCCGGTTATTGCTGCTTCGGTCAAAGACGGGAAATTTGTTTTCGGCATTCCCAAAATGAATCGTACGTTTTAGCAGGATGCGCTTTTGAGAACTGAACCGCGAAGACCACGAAGAGCTTCATTACCGCATACGTGGGGATTCGCCTCCTGCGCAGGGGCGCAGCGCTGCGCGCTGCACCATCTTGGCGTGAGGCGCGCGGGAAAGCGCGATCATAAGAATCACTTGAGGTCTTTGGATCTGGGTGCGCTTTCCCGCGCGCCTCACGCCAAGATGGCGGCCGAAGGCCGCCCCTGCGCAGGACGTGTCCCAGCCGGGATGAACTTTGCGGTCTTTGTGGTCTTCGCGGTTTGCTCTCTGTGGTTCAAGAGAATTGATTGAGGATACATAAATGTGGGTTTGGCTAATCCTGACGGTCTTGCCGCTGATAATCCAGGGGCCGCAGGATCCGTATTTTGACTTCAGTAAAGCCGGATCCGGGTTCTATGGTCCCGGGCGCGAGTTGCCGGACCCTGTGGGCCTGACATCGGTTCGGATTGGCGTCCTGGGACCGGGAAAGGATGCCGAAGGCCTGCAGATGCGCACCGGCGTCCGGATGGCTTTGGATGAAATGAACCGGCGGGGAGGGTACAAGGGCATCCCATACGAAATGGTGTTCCGGCCTGATGATGGACCGTGGGGCATGGCTGCAAAGCAGGTTGTCGATCTCGCCTATGAAGATAAGGTCTGGGCGATCATCGGCGGCCTGGATGGCCAGCGCACGCACGTCGCCGAGCTGGTCGTCTCCAAAGCATGGGTTCCGGTGGTCACGCCGACCGCCTCGGACATGTCCATCGACTACGCAAACGTGCCGTGGGTTTTCCGTTGCGCGCCCGCCGACAGCCGCGAGGCGGAACTGCTGCTCGACTTCGTTCAGAAGCAAGGGCACAAGCACGTGGTT
>JBGQNR010000369.1:0-2886 GCA_041501225.1 Acidobacteriota bacterium | reverse complement strand
TCTTGTCTCGAGCTTCCTCCAGTCCATAGATGGCTGCAATGTTGGGATGATTCAACGAGGCGAGCAGCTTCGCCTCGCGGTCAAAACGGGCGAGCCGCTCCGGGTCATGCGCCAATGAATCGGGAAGAATCTTGAGCGCGACCTGGCGATTCAGTTTCAGATCGCGCGCCTGGTACACCTCGCCCATCCCGCCTGCTCCAATTTTCCTGGTGACGGAGTAATGCAGAAGCGTGCTGCCGGTGAGGTCTGCGGATGGTTCGGCCGATCGATCGCGTGCGAGCGCCTGCGCCGCGAGCTCCATGGCCGGAGCTTCGAAGAAGCCTTCCGCTTCAGGCCGGCGCGCTAACAGTAAATCAATCTCGCTCCTGAGAGATTCGTCGCCCGCGCAGGCTTCCTCCAGGAACGCTTCTCGCTGTTTCGATCTTAGCTCCAGAGCCGAGTTGTAAAGCCGCTTGATCTGCTGCCAGCGTTCGGGATTCATTTCAGTGCTCCGCATTTCAATGCGTCTGTCAGCCAAACCTTCGCATGATTCCAAAGGGCTTCTGGTTCCGAGGCCTGCAATTTCTTATGTCACCTTTTCGTCTGATTTACAGGCTTGGGAGACAGCAGCAAAATGCCATGCTATTCTTGCGCGAGCCCTAAGTGCTTTACCGCACTGCATCCGGACGGATGGAATGGGGATCGCGCCGGGTCCAATTCTCGAGTTTGAGCTCCTTTATGCGACGGAAATGCCGTTCGTTGTTGGTCACCAGTCGATAGCCGAGACTGATGGCCGTGGCGGCAATCACCAGATCGAAGTCGTCGAGGGGCTTGCCGCGGGTCTCGATATCGGCCTTGATGGCGGCGTAGGTTTCCATGATGGCGTTCGTGGCCTCCACAATCGGGAAAATCTCCTGGAGCCGGCGCACCCTGGCCAAATTCTCTTGCCGTCGCCGGGATTTCAAAGCCCCGTAAAGCAGTTCACCATAGGTGACCACCGATAGAGCTTTGGGTTCGGCGGCGGTCTCTTGGAAATGCTTTAAGACCTGTTCGTCACCTTTGAGCGCGTAGATGACTGTATCAGTATCAATCAAATACATTCTGGACCGTCTTGCGCCTGCGCGAGCTTCGCCGCGCCCTGCGAATTTCCGCGGTTATTTCACTTGCCGGACGATCATCAGCCCAGTTGCCACATAGGGCGAGAAACTCCTCGGTGGATTGTCGGGAGGGCCGTCCGGGCCGCGCCAGGAAATCACGGATGATGGTAACCACCTGCTGGCTGATGGACCGATTCTCGCCGGCTGCCCGGGCCGCCAAGGCTTCATAAAGCCGGTCATCCATTCCTTTTACCTGCAAATTCGCCATGAGGTAAGCCTCCGTTTCTCCTGCCTATCTTATCGCATGCTTCATGCAAATAGAATACATATTCATGAACCGCTGGCCAGAAAGAGCGCATGTGGAGCATGTCCCCGCCGAAATCCTGACGGGGCGACATGTCAGGGAACTCAGGCGGGTCAATCTCCTCAATGGCCACCTGCCGGTCAAGGTTCGTGTCCTGGGCGCGGTAGACTTCGCCCATGCCGCCTGCGCCGAGCTTCTCAGTGATCCGGTGGTGAGATATTATTGTGCCGATCATGGGCATGCTCTTTCCCAAGCAGTTCGAATCAGCGGAATTTGTCAATCAGCATAATGATGGATTCGGAGCGATCTATTTGGCTCCAGATGACCGAGTGGCCGTCGCGAGAGACAGAAAAGCTGGCGTCGCTAATGAACCTGATTTTCTCGATGGTTCCAACCTGGGAAGCTTTCTGTGATTCAAAGCTGAAGAACTTCAGAGGCTTCGGCGCTGCCGCCGGGACCGCACTGAAATCGAGAAAGTAGATTCCTTGATCGGTCACTGCCCAGTGGCCACTTCGGGCTGCCTCGATCACCGGGGTCTCCCTGCCGCCTTCCACGGGCACGCGCCAGAGACCTGGCGCTGTGTTCCATGTCTTTGTGTAATAGAGCTCCTTGCCGTTGGGCGCCTCCACCGCCTCGAATCCCCCGTCTTTCGTCAGCTGTTGGGGATTTCCACCATCCGGCGATGTTTTCCAGACCTGATAGGCGCCTGACCTATTGGAACCAAAATAGATCCAGCGCCCGTCGCGCGACCAGCTGGGCCGTGCATTAAAGGCGCGATCGTCAGTCAGCTGCCGGGAAATCCGATTCTCCAGGTTGAGGACGAAAATGTCGAGGTATCCTCCCGCCATGCTGTCAAAGACCATTTGTCTGCCATCGCGTGACCAGCTGGGCGCTCCGGCGGTTCGGCTTCCCGCAAACGAGGTCAATTGAGTTGGATCTGACCCGTCCCCAGCTGCGAGCCATATCTCAAGATACCCGGAACGCTCCGATGTGAATGATACCCTCGTCCCATCGGGGGAAAACTGCGGATTGATTTCCGGAGCGGAGGAGGCAACGATTTGGGTGGCGGAGTTGTTGATGTTGCGCGAGTGCGGAATCTCCATGCGCCAGATGTTAGTATCTTGATACCCGCGCTGATATGCGAGACGGATAGGCGATCCTTTGGAGATGGCAGGATACAATCCATCATCCGTCCCGGGAATCCGCTGAGGTTCCGCACCAGGGGAAGGGATAATCCTCCAGAGGCTTGTACGCCCGCCGCGGGCGGAAGAAAAAACGATTTCCCGGCTGTCGGGTGCCCATGCAAATCCATATATCCAGGTGCTGTCGTTGGTAAGTCTCCAGGGTTCTCCCTTTGGGGCGCCGTTAGCAAGGGACAAGATGTAGGCGTCCCTGCATAGTGCAGAGGGTTGCCTTGCGAATACCACGTTCTTTCCGTCCGGGGAAAAAGCGCATTGCGTGTCCCCCGAAAACATAGCCGGTGGCGAAGTCATTCTCTGCCTTTTG
>JBGQNR010000368.1:0-3188 GCA_041501225.1 Acidobacteriota bacterium | reverse complement strand
TCGTCGAGAAGCGCCAACGCCGCAGATGCTCCCGCGCCGCCGGAACCCGAAGGGCGCATGGGGGTTGCGGGGCGATCTCCGCGTTGCTCGCCGTCAACGATGTGCACCGACATCGCCTCCTCCTCGCGCCTTGAGCTCGCCCCGTAAGCCCCATGCGCGCGACCCCTCCTAATTCTCGGACGGGCTCCCAGGCTGCGCGCCCAAAAACGAATCGTTTTTGCGGCCTTTCGTTGCCCATTCCTACACTCCCGGAATTGTCAGGCTCTGAAAGTCCTCCAGCAGAGCCGGGGGTTCACTCTAACGAACTATCCTGGCCCGTATCAGCTGAGATACTGCGCGGCCAAGCCGTCGGCCTTGACAATGGCGGGATAAACTTGGGAAATGGTCGGCGTCTGCAGGTCGGCTGCGCCCAGTGCGTCATGGCACTGCAAACCCCAGCCGCAGCCGATGGTCAAAATGTCGAGGTTGTGCGCCGACTCAAAGAAGCCAGGCCGGGTTCCGAGCACCAGGGTCTCGCTTCGATTCACCTCAGCGCGGCTCATGATCTCATCGATCATCTCGTCAGCACTGCCCTTCCCAAATTCTTCCGCGCAGTATACCATTTCAAAGAGATTGTCCAGGTCGTGCCGGTCACTGACGACCATCAGGTAATCGCGGCTGGCCTCGGCGCCGATTGCTGCAGATACGCCGTTTTGGCGGCATTGAGCAAGAAGTCCCGTCAATCCCGGGTAAATCCTGCCTGCTCCGGCTGACACGAGCCGTTCTTCATGGATCCGATAATCGGATTGGAGCTGGATCATGCTGGCGTCGTCGAGTCCGAGCTGAAGCTCTTGTGTCCAGTGACGACCGTGATCGCGAAACTCCTCCTCTGCATCCATGGCATCAGGAAGGCGAACATCATGCGGGATCGCGTCGGCAAATGAGATCAGGCTTTCGCGCAACGCTTTTACCTTGAGCGCAGCGCAGTCAAAAATGAGGTAATCCAGATCAAGAATGAGTAGGCGGATATGCCTCAACACAGTGAAATCCCCGAAGCATTCTCATACACAGGGTACTCCACAGCGATTCCAACCGCTTCGGAGTCACCAAGCCAGGATCGCCGAGCCTAGTTGTAATCGTCCTCTGCTTCGTCGTTGGACTCTTCATCCTCGTCGTCCCAGTCCTCTTCTTCATCCTCTTCGTCGTCGAAGTTGTAATCCTTCTCGTCCTCGTCCTCATCGTCGACCGGTGCAAGATCAAATTCGACTGGATCGAGCGAGATCACTTCAAGGTCGACACCACATTCAGGGCACGTGATGATTTCCCCGACGTCCTCAAATTCCTCTGGGATTTCTGCATCGCATTCCGGACAATAACCCACGATTAGCCTCCGACAAAATTGTTCCGGTAACTTAAAGGCGGCTCAAATTATTAGCATCAGGAAATAAGTACGTCAAATTATTTGTCCTCTCGTGAAACAATCCGTGAAAATCTGCGCCTTCAGAGCCCGGCAGGCTCCCCTTGAATCGGTCCCGGGGAGAACTGCCGGCGTGCCTTTCTTGAGAGATATTTTGACCACGTGAAGGTAATAAAGTAAAGGTCACGCGTGCGATTTTTGGCGCAGGCGTCTTTGCCGGCTGGTTCAGCCGTCCCCATCTACCTTTGGCAGCCGGGGTTGTGCTACTGTATCATGTTATTGCAGGGCGGCCCGTTTCAGCCGAGGCCCCTGCCTGGAGCGTGGTCCATGAAAATTGCCGGAATTCTTCTAGTCATCGGCTTATGCTTGCCTGCCCCGATTTTTTCAGGCACACCGCAGAAAGTCAATCCCCAAGCTTTTTATAGCGCTCAGAATCCTCCCAAGAAGGGGCCGCCGATCAAGAAGGAGCCGGATCAGGACAAACCCAAAGGCCAAACCGCGATCTCTGTTTCGGTGGACCTGGTAAGCCTGCAGGCCCTGGTTACGGATAAGAAAGGAAACATCATCACCGGCCTGCAGCCGGAACACTTTACAGTATACGAAGACAATGTCAAACAGGAGATTACCCACTTTGCTCCCGTGGATGCAGGTCTCACTTCGGTGATGCTCGTCGATTTCAGCAAGATGGTAGAGTGGTTCATATATGACGTCTGGAACTCCATATACGGCTTTGCCGAAAGCCTTCGCCCAGGCGATTGGACTGCGGTCATTGGCTACGATATGCGCCCCACCGTCCTAACCGATTTCACCCAGAAGCGCAGTGAACTGATGGAAGCTCTCAGCCGATTTAATACGCCGGCCTTTCGCGAAAGCTGTCTGTGCGATGCCCTCATCTTCACGCTCGACCGGGTTGAGGAAATTGACGGCAAGGTGGCAATACTCTTAGTGAGCACCGGGCTCGACACTTTAAGCCAGCACACATGGGACGAAACCCTGAACAAATGCAAGTCGGCGAATGCCTCGATCTATGCTGTCAGCGTCGGACAGAGCGTCCGGCTGCGCTACAACCTGGACGACATTACCTGGCTGATGGCCGACAACCGGCTTCGTTCCGTGGCCGAATTGACGGGCGGGGACTCCTACTTCCCGCGCTTCCCTGCCGAACTGCCTTCTATTTTCAAGAACATCTCGAATAGCCTGCGAAACCAGTACAGCCTGGCCTATGCCTCCAGCAACACGAAGCGGGACGGGAAGTTTCGCAAGATTCGAGTAGAAGTAAGGGCAGATATCAACCACGACGGCAAGCCGGTCCTGCTGAAGATCCAGACCCGGCAGGGCTATATCGCGCGCGTAAAATAGTTGCCCTCACAGCAGTAGCGACATGCGATAGGCATCGCGCTGCGCCTTGTAGTAATGGCCCAGCAGCCCCACGCGTCCATAACCAAGCCGTGCATAGAATCGTTGCGCTTCCTCATTGGCAACGGCGACTTCAAGCACGACCTGGGTTATGCCGCGGGCACGAAACTCCTCATGCAGCACCTCCATCAGCGCAGATCCCACACCATGACGGCGTGCCTCTGGAATCACATCCAGCGTGATGACATGGGCATAATCGACCGATTCCATCCGGCCGACGACAAAACCGAGGATCTTGCCGTCGAGGTCCGCTACGTTGCTGATTGCAGCCGGATGACCCAGGGAAAAAGCAAGCTCTGCGCGCGAGTAGGCCATATAGTCTGGGAAACAGATCCGGTCAATGTCGTGCACGGTGGAGAGATCTTCTGGTCGGTAG
>JBGQNR010000367.1:0-3220 GCA_041501225.1 Acidobacteriota bacterium | reverse complement strand
CCAGTGGAACGCGCCCATCGTGCTCTCGCCGCATAACCCGGGCATCGTGTATGTCTGCTCGCAGTACGTCCATCGCTCACTGAGCCGTGGCGACCAGGGAACATTCGTCACCATCAGCCCGGATCTTTCCAAAGCCAGCAAGGAAAAACTTGACGCAGCCAGGAAAACCAACCTCCAGTGGGCGACCATTTACACCTTCCAAGAATCCGCCAAGAAGCCAGGCCTGTACTGGGCCGGTACGGACGACGGCAACGTGCAGATGTCTCCCGATGGCGGTGCAACCTGGATCAACGTCACCAACAAGTTCTACGATGCCAACGGCAAGGCCAAACCTGGAATCAAAGGCGATCTCATCCCGTACGATCGTTGGGTCAAGGCTGTGGTCCCCTCGGCCTTCGATGAGAAGACCTGCTACGTCGGCTTCAGCGGCTACCGCACGCATAGTGAGGACAAGACCTGGTTCTATGTCACCCACGATTCGGGCGAGACCTGGACGGACATCTCCGGCGGTATGAACAATCCGATCTTCGAAGCCAAGGAAGATCCGGACAATCCAAATGTCCTCTACCTGGCTACGGATTTTGGCATCTACGTCACCATTGATCAGGGCAAAACCTGGGCCAAGTTCGCCGACAAAGCTGCCCCGGATGTCACGATCCGGAGTATTTCTATTCAGAAGCGGGATCGCGAGATGGCGATCGGCACTTACGGCCGCGGCATTTACGTCACGGACATCGGTCCGATCAAGGAGTTCAAACCGGAACTCTTCCAGGAAGCCTCTCACCTGTTCGACATCAAGAACACCATCCGCTGGAACCGGTTGGAGCGGCGTGGCGATACCCTTGGCGAACTGGCTAAGGCCGACAACCCACCGATCGGCACGAACATCTACTACTTCCTGAAAGCAGACGCGCAAAACGTGAAGGTGACCATCAAGGACCTTGAAGGCACAACGATCGCGGAGTTGACGCCCAGCAGCAAGAAAGGTCTGCAGAGAGTCTTCTGGGGCCTGAATCGAACTGCCGGCGGCGCAGGCGCAGCCGGTGGTCCGGGTGGCCGCGGCGGTGCGGGCGGCGGCGGCGGTGGAGGCGGTGGCCGCGGCGGCTTCGGCGGCAGCCAAATCGAGAATGGCGTTTATAAGGTCACGTTGACTGTGGACGGAAAGGACGTCGAAACCAAGAAAATGATGGTCCTTCCCGATCCAATGTTCAAGTAATTCTTCCTTTCTTCACGAGGGAGCCGATCCCTGCGGTCGGCTTCCTCCATCCTCCCCTCAACTCCGCGCAATTTCCAAATTCAACAATTAGGCAGCGCACAGCATCCTTCATTTTGTTTTCATTTGCGGCCTGCAATCCGGCATGAATCTGAACTGGTCAGGGCCAGGAGTTGGGTCCAACTTCGAGATGCGGGTTCGATTTCGTTTTTGTATATTTCATGGTTTCATGTGACCGGGGCGGATATGATTACGCGAGCCTCAGAAGGAGGGTTACATGAATCTGCCTGTTACCGTTCTTATCGCCATTTGCCTTGTCTTCCCGAGTTCCGGTTCCGGCCTGTTGGCTCAAGACCAGCGATTCATCCCAAAATCCCCCGAAACCCAGCTGGCCCGCGACATCTTTAAGGAGCTGATTGAGATCAACACCACAGACTCTGTCGGCAGCACTACGGCAGCCGCTGAAGCCATGGCCACCCGATTGAAAGCTGCCGGCTTCCCTGCGGCGGCTGTTCAGGTGCTTGGGCCCAATCCCCGGAAAGGAAATCTGGTAGCCCGCCTGCGCGGAACTGGCGCCTTTAAGCCTATCCTTCTCCTGGCTCACTTGGATGTAGTCGAGGCCAAGCGCGAGGATTGGTCGTTTGATCCCTTCAAGTTTATCGAAAAGGACGGATATTATTACGGCCGGGGCACCAACGACATCAAGTCGGGGGACGCGGTCCTGGTAGCAAATCTCATCCGCATGAAACAGGAGGGTTTCCAACCCAATCGCGATCTAATCGTAGCACTGACGGCAGATGAAGAGGGCGGCGACTTCAATGGTGTGGACTGGCTGCTGACGAATCATCGCGATCTGATCGAAGCGGAATACTGCCTGAACACCGACGGGGGCGGCGGCGAACTTAAGGGCGGTAAGCGCATGCTGAACGAGTTGCAAACCAGTGAAAAAGTGTATCTGAGCTTCAGCCTCGAGGTCCAGAACCGCGGAGGCCACAGCTCGCTGCCCGAGAAGGACAATGCGATCTATCACCTTGCCGAAGGATTGGCACGGCTCGCCAAGTTCGATTTCCCGGTAAAACTGAACGAGACGACGCGGTCCTATTTTCAAAAAATGGCCAAGATTGAGACTGGCCAGACAGCGCTCGACATGACCAATATCACCGGGACTGCCCCCGATCCGCAGGCGGTCGCAAGACTGGCCGCGATGCCCTATTACAACGCGCTCATGCGCACCACCTGCGTTGCTACAGAATTGCAGGCCGGACACGCTGAAAATGCTTTGCCGCAGCGGGCGCGGGCGGTTGTGAACTGCCGCCTTCTACCGGACGAGTCACCGAGTGACATACAGCGGACGCTCACGCAGGTTCTGGCAGACGACAGCATCAAGATCGCTCCGCTGCAGAAACCCATGACGGCTCCGCTTTCGCCTCTCCGCCCCGACGTGTTAGCTCCGATCGATCGAATCACCGCAGACCTTTGGCCCGGCGTGCCCGTTGTGCCCGTCATGTCCACTGGGGCAAGCGACGGAGCCAGACTTCGCATCGCGGGCATCCCAACCTACGGAGTTTCCGGTCTGTTCGACGACATCGATGATGTGCGCGCCCACGGCAAAGATGAACGGATGGGAATCAGGGAATTCTTCGACGGTCTGGAATTCATGTATCGACTGGTCAAATCGCTGTCCACATCGAAATAGAAAAAGAGCTATTCGTGCTTTTGAGTGCATTAGATTGAAAAAACTCTGCCACGAAAAGCACGGTGCGGCCCAGCCGCAACCAAAAGCTTCCACGCAGTCCCTCATGCGCCAGGGCGCAACCAAGTGCATGAAAATGTTGTGCTCACATCGCGCTTTCCCTGTGATGCCCTTTCAGGGCTCCGGCCAGCTCGGTCACCTGTTCCCAGGGCTCACGCCCTGGGCTTTGCTGCGCCACCCCTTCGGGGTTTTCGCAGTCGTGAAATGCTTAGCCCTGAAAGGGCGGGACAGGACAGCCCAGGGCGCGAGCCCTG
>JBGQNR010000366.1:0-3289 GCA_041501225.1 Acidobacteriota bacterium | reverse complement strand
GTTCATGATGCCGATGCCGCTGATGATGAGAGAGATGGTGCCGATCAAGAAGAGAACGATCGTGATGGCGGTCGCGATCCGGCCCGCTGCTCGTAGAATCTCGGCCAGATTCTCGACACGGTAGGAAGTGCCGGCGCGGTGACGGGATTCTATCAATTGCCTGATCCGCTGGGTCACCTCGGGAACCGTTTCGGTGCGCCGCGTGGACGCATAGATCTGATCCAGTTTATCGACATTGATGAATTGCTGGATGACCGATAGCGGGATCAGAGCGCTATACGTCGAGACTTCGGACGTCCCGAAGGTCTCCACGCCTTCTTTGAAGACGCCGATGGTCTCGAACCGGACACGGAAGAGCTTGATACTCTTGCCGTGCACATCGAGCGTGCCGAAAAGCCGGATGGCAAGTTCCTCCGTCAGCAGGCAGACTTTGCTGAACGATTTTTCGTCGGCATTGTCGAACAACCGGCCCGAGAGAACCCGCAGATTCCTGACCTTGGCGTAGTCGATGGTGGCGCCGATGACCGTAACCTCCCGCTCCTGGCCGCGCATCGTCAGGCGATCGTGCTGGACGACGATGGCTGTGGCGTTCGCTATGCCAGGAAGGTCCTGGACAGCCTTGAGGTCCCCCATGTTCAGTTCGTCCGAGCGCGATTTGGTCGAGGAAACCGTGTTGCCCGCCTCGTAGTAAAGGTAAATCAGGTTCGACCCGACCCCCTGGATCTGCTGCAGGATATACTCTTTGGAGGTAAGCGCAATGGTCACAACCAGGATGATGGACGCTGTCCCGATCGCCATGCCGAGCATCGTGAGGCCTGCGCGCAGCTTGTTGGCAAGCAGGCTTCCATAGGCAAAGCTGGCTGATTCTACCAGGTTCATGGCAATTGCCTGATTTGCTTCAGGGCATCCTTCGATAGCGAGTATTCAGGATCAAAGCTGAGAGACGATTCGAATGCCTTGCGGGCATCGGTCTTCTGTTCCTGCGCCATGTAGGCCCGGCCGAGCCAGTAATAGACTTCTTCGAAACCGGGGTCGTCGTCAGTCAGCGGGCCGGCGGACAACTCCTGCAAAACCTTGAGGGCACCCGCAGAATTTCTCCGAAGTTCCGTCTGTATCGCCGCCAGGTACATGCGGGCTTCCCGCTTCGCACCGTCAAGCTCGACGGCTTTCTGCGCCGCCGTTTCGGCCGGCATCAACATACGCCGGCGCAAAAGGAACTTCGCCAGATCCAGGAAGGCGCCGGCGTCCTTCGGGAACTTCAAGGTTGCCTGCACAAGTTGCTCATGCGCGCGATCAAACTCCTTGCCCTTCTCAAAGATTTCCGCACGAGCGCTGTGGCCGAGGCGTGGGGACAGCCTGGCGATTTCCTTGGCTTGAGCCTCAGCCTTATCTTTGCCACCCCCTACAATCCCGGGAGCCTCGACATAATACTCGAGCAGATCAAACCGGATATCCGTGTTGTCCGGCGATAATTGTGCGGCGGTCTCAAATTCCTTCCGCACCTCCTTCGCCAGGCCGAAGGCGCTGAGAAAGGACACATGATCGGCTTTTCTACCGTAAGCGCGGCCAAGCCAAAGATGACACATGCCGTCTTTGGGATCGAGTTCTACTGCCTTACTGAAGTGCAGGATGGCATCATCCCAACGACGCAATTTCAGGCAGGTTTTGCCAAGCCAGTTGCGCAGGTCGGCATTTTGGGGATTTTGCTGGACCAAACCGGACAGGATCTCGGCCGCCCGCAGAAATTTGCCATGCTCGTAAAGCTCAATGGCAGCATTGACACCCTGGGCGCCCCGGTGAAGGGGCAGCAACAAGAGAAAGCTGAGTGCAATTGCGGCTTTCATTTTGTCCTGGCCTGCACCTTGAGGCCTTCACTGATCAGATCATCGATTGCGCCGATGACCTTCTCACCCAGTTTGAGCCCCTGGGTGATTTCGATTCTGGCGCTCGTGCTGCGTCCGGTTTCAACGTAGCGTTTCGCCGCCTTCCCCTCCGCGATCACCCAGACGAACTCCTTGCTGCCTTCGGGAAAGACAACACTGCGGGGAAGCGAGGTCACCTCTGGTCCTTCGGGCGCCTGGATCTCCACATCGACGTTGATGTTTGACATGAGAGTGCCCTGAGGATTCTCGATGCTGCACAAGACCTCAGCCACGGAACGAGTGCCCAAGGCAACCACTTGCGCCGGCAGACGGACGACTGCACCCTGCCACTGGTCCTGCGGATGAGCGTCCCAACGGATCAGGACCTTTTCGCCGATCGCGACCTGGCCGATATCAGGCTCATCCACATAGGCCCGCAGGCGCAAATGCGTGAGATCGGCAAACAGTCCGATGGGATCGCCGGTGTTGAGGTAGGAGCCATCCTTGACGTCGAACTGGTACAGGGTCCCGTCAGCAGAAGAGCGCACGATCAATCGCTCCTCATTTTCCTTCAGATATTGAATGCGCGCCTCAGCGGCTTCTATCCTGGAACGAGCCCGGCGCAGGTCGAGATCACCATATCTTTTCTTGAGATCTTCCAGATGCTTCTGCGCGGCCTTGAGCGCCTGCTCCGCCTCGGCCACGGCATGCCGGTTCTGCTCGACCTCGAAGCGCGTGATGGCATTGCGCGTCAGCAGCCACTCGTTGGTCTGCAGGAGTTTGCGTGCGTTATCCACAGCCAGCTGCGCGCGGGCCACATCGGCATCGGCCTGACTCAACTCCTCGGCGGTCGGCCCGCGTTGGATATCGCGGAGATCCAGCTGAGCGGCATCCAGCTCCAACCGCGCCGCCGCCATCTGGGATGGCAGCGATGGATCCTCGAACCGCAGGAGCGCCTGCCCTTTTTTCAGCCGCATCCCATCCTGTGCCTCAGTCCTGCGGCAGATCCCCGCCATGGGCGCACGCAACTCGTAGATTTTTTCCGCTTCCACCTTGCCGTTGGTGGTGATGCTGCGATGCAGAGCGACCAGGCTCACCTCGACCAGATCCACGGGTAGAGTTTTGGCGAACACTCCCAGGCTCCAGAGAAGTGCAGCGACCACCAGCAGAGTTGGAAGGATTATAGTAAGTAAAATCAGGACTTTTCTCATGTTGGGTGAATATAACTTATGATCCGGTGAGGTGCAACCATTCCCGACAGCCGGGCCTTCGTCCGATCCGATTGCCTAGGAGCCCGTCCGAGAATTAGGAGGGGCCGCGTTCCGAGCGCCGCGGTGGCAGATGCAAGGCGGCGCGACGCAGGCGATGTCGCTGTACATCGTCGAGGAGCGCCAACGCCGCAGATGCCCCCGCGCCGCCGGAACCCG
>JBGQNR010000365.1:0-3456 GCA_041501225.1 Acidobacteriota bacterium | reverse complement strand
CAAGCAGTTAACGCGGGCGCTGGGGTGCACCGCTATGCTATAAACCTGAACTCATGATTCCATTTTCCCTTGGATTCCTCACCTGCTTCAGCGCATTCTTCCGTTCCCGCTACAACCTCAGCCTCGAGATCCTTGCCCTCCGTCAGCAGCTGGGTGTACTCAAGCGAAAACAGCCTCGCCCCCGGCTTCGAATGCAGAATCGGATATTTTGGATTCTGCTCCGCAGGCTTTGGCCGCCTTGGAGCAACGTCCTGGTCATCGTTAAACCAGAAACCGTTGTCGCCTGGCATCGGGCTGGCTTTCGGTTGTTCTGGCGCCTGCGATCGCGCCCAAAGAGCCCTGGCAGGCCAAAGATCGATGTCGAGGTTCGATCTCTCATCCGGCGGATGGTGAACGAGAATTCTACCTGGGGCGCTCCGAGAATTCACGGTGAGCTTCTGAAACTCGGCTTCGACATCTCAGAGCGCACCGTCTCGCAGTATCTCCGGCGCCTGTCTCCTCCCAACGACACCCACAAGCGCTGGTCTGCTTTCCTGCAATAAGGCTCAGCTGTGCAATAAATCCGTAACCAGCGACACGTATCAGCAGTAAAATAGCGTTTAGCGAGGCACAAGCCGTCGAAGTTTACATATAGCCCTTTATCGGAAGTTGAGAAGGCCGGATGCAGGGGGGCGCGCCAGGCGGAGGCAGAGAACATTTGGCAGCTTGTCCCACCTATCCCTCTCGGGGCTTTGCCGAATCGTCGAAACCATCAAGGACAAGGATGATTTCCAGGAGATTTGCCTGCAGATCATCGACTGCGCCCTCCAGGATCTTGGGGCCGAGTTTTGCGGTCTGGTGTTTCATGCCGATGAAAAATGCGCAGGCAATCCCTTGTTTCTGGAGGGGGTCCGGGAGCAGCAAAAGCTCCTTTTCAGTCACTCGCATCCTACTCTTCTCGGCAGCCGGGAATTCGCCCAGGTCGTCGAGAAGCTCATGGAGGAAGACAGTGACTGTCTGAACATCGGAGACGTTTATCGCGATCCTCGCTTCAACAGTATCGATTTCCCCAGCGTCGTGCGTTCTCTGATCTGCCTCCCGATCGTCGTGCATCAGAAGCCGTCGGGCGCGCTCGTCCTGAGCCACTCCCTTCCTCGTTTCTTCACTCAAAATCACGCGCGCGTGCTGAAAATCCTGGCCTCTACGGTTGCCCATCTCTTGCTGTTGACAGACCGGTGCCGTCCCCAGGCAGAATCGTCGCCGGATACGCGGCCAAAAAGCCCGGCAATAGAGAGCGAGGCCCTCTCCATAGTCCTTGTCCACCTCGAGCGCGACGGGTCGGTACGCAGGGTGCCTGCAGAAAGAGAATTGATCCGAAGCCTGCAGAGCTTGCTGTCACAGAGTTTAGAAGCGAGGGAATCCCTCTTACACTATGACGGCACCGGGCTTCTCATCCTGTTGCCGGGGACACCCGAAGAGTTACTGTTTGACCGCGCGTCCAGGCTGCGCTCCGTCTTCGAAAACTGGAAAAACACGCAGGGTGAAAAAGGGAAAAACCTGCGGTTGAGCCTGGGTTATGCAACGTGCGCCTACGCAGAGGACCTGACACGCACTCTGGAAGCAGCAGCTCAGAGATTGCATGAAGGTCTGGATGACAACGAGTCCACCCCTGCAGATCCTGACTTACCTCAATTCTGAGTGCGACGAAAAATCACAAAGTTATGCGGCCGGAATTTCGCCGGCACAGCATTTCGAGAGAATCGGGCGCAGCCCCTTGTCGGGCGCATTGGGCAGGATCGTTGAGATTCCAAAAGTCGGTGGACTTCATCATCGCTACGAGCGACGCGCAGCCTGATCCGCACTTCCCGTCATCAGCCGGGCAATTCCGCATCTGAATACTATTGTACCCGGGCGCCCACCGGCGTCTTGAGGCTGCTTTCCTGTTGCGTGCCGTAGGTCAGTTTTCATCAAATCCAGGGCTTCCAACAGTCTGAAACAGTTTGCCCCGCCTCCGTCCATTTTCGCGCAGACGGGTTTATTAGCAAAGACAATGCTCGATAATGAGAGGATGATGTCCTTCGAAACCGGCAAAGTCGCGGCCGAAATGGCTTAGCACTTTTTTATGAGACGGGTAGTCAGTCTTTCCGAACAATGCTTTGCCTGCCGCGGATTTTGGCGCATCGTGCTGTCCGGGCCGTACCGCGTCCGCAGGAGAATCGGGTTTGCCGCTTCCGCACAGAATGGGACTTCCTGTTGTCTGACCGCAGGATTTCCCTTGACAAACAAATCCGCCATAACATAAGAGTAGTCCCCATATTAAGTCTTTCTAACGCTCGGGAATTGAAGAACTGTTTCGAAGGCTGGCCACGCTGTAGGGCGTAAGCTCTTCCGCTTAGGCCGGTGTGCACACGCAACCGGTGAGAGCGTCCGCGCGGTGCCTTACACAAGGGAGACTCCATGAAGAGTTGCCTATCCGGAAATATTCGTATTGCTGGTCTCGCGCTCATCTTGGTACTTGCATTGCTCTGCCAGGCAGCTATTGCCCAGGTGACTACGGCGCGCCTCGAGGGGGTGATCAAGGACCAGACGGACGCGGTTGTTCCTAGCGTGACGGTTGTCGCGACTCAAACGGGAACCAACATCACGTTCGAAGCAATCAGCAATGAGGTTGGTTTTTACCTGTTTCCGAGGCTGCCGCCCGGCGACTACACGGTCACCGCGGAGTTGACGGGCTTTAAGAAAGCCATCAACCAGGCGGTTCACCTTCAGATCGGTGATACTTCGACGCTGAACATCAAACTGCAGGCCGGGGGAGCGAACGAGACGGTCACGGTTACAGCCCAGGTTGCTACTATCGACACCATCTCCGCTTCTGTCGGCAAGGTAGTAAGCACCAGGCAGATTGAGGACTTGCCTCTGGTAGCCCGGGATCCCATGCAGCTCTTTTATCTGCAACCCGGCACGAATCGGTTCACCGGCGGTGGCAGGGTTGACGGCACACGTGGAACGGCGGCGAATGTGACCGTGGAAGGAGTTGGAGCGACCGAACCCGCTCTGGGATCCGGGGCGACCTCCACGACCGCGGCGGTGATCATCGAGGCCGTGGGCGAATACCGGGTGGTGACTTCGAGTGCATCCGCCGAGTACGGCAGGGGAGGTGGGGCTCAGATCCAGCTTGTCTACCGATCGGGAACGAATAGTTTTCACGGCAGCGCTTTCGATTTCCTCCGCAACCGGGCCCTGAACGCCAACACCTTTGCCAACAACAAGCAAGGCTTGCCAAAACCGACCTATATCCGGAATCAGTTTGGCGGCTCTATCGGGGGGCCCGTTATCAAGGACCGGGCCTTTTTCCACTTCACCTATGAGGGTATCCGGCAAAAAACCACTTCGACTCCGAACTTCCTGGTTTATACTCCCACCCTCAAAAACACCGGCATCTTCCGGTATTACACGAAGGGTGCAAACTCCACCACT
>JBGQNR010000364.1:0-3546 GCA_041501225.1 Acidobacteriota bacterium | reverse complement strand
TCTCAGGGCTTTGATGAGTTTGCTTTCCTGCATTTTGGCCGATTTTTCACTCTCTCTGGATCCTCGAATCCGGCTCCATGAGCACTTTTTCGCTTAAGTTAACGGCATTGGGCCGGACCTGGGCAAATGGTGCAGAAGCGAGGGATCATGCGTTCAACAGCGGCCAGAAACAGGTTTGGTTTTGATTTTTGCCTTCCTTTTCTGAGCGTAAGAAATCGACGAGAGAGGCTGACGTGACAGGATTCAGAGATTTTGCTCAGATCTGCCGCGGCTACCCTGGATTTGTCCAACAAATTGATACATCCATGAATCATGGACATATCTCATGTGGTGGACAAATGCGGTGGACAAGCTCGATTGAAACAGTGTCATTCAGCATCAGGGCATTTGTGCAGGTATTGAGAAAACTGTACCAAAATCGGTCAAGATCGAGCGGGCTGCCTGGCTCCAATTTCTGTTTTGGTGCGCTTTTTTGTCCACTATTGACATCTGACCATGCATCGTGGACAATATCATAAAATGAACACAAACCACATACTGATCGAAAAGACCCTCATCGACACGGCGTTGACTGCCCTGCGCGCGCTTGGGATCGACGCGGAGGTCGAGCGGCGGCAGCCCAAACTCGGTCGCGCGCAGGCAGATGCGTTAATCCGGGTGCGGCACGGAGATCAGGAGATCCTATATGCTGCGGAGGTGAAACGCGGGCTTCGCCCGGCACTCCTGGGAGCAGTTTTGCAGCAGCTTGAACGTTTGGGTGAACAGGCGCTCCTGGTAACGGATTATGTTACGCCGCCGCTTGCCGATGCATTGCGCGCTCGGCGTATAGCCTTTATAGACGCCGCAGGCAATGCCTACCTTGACCGACCGCCTCTGCTCGTGTGGGTTAAAGGACAGCGTCCGATGGAGCGAGCCGCTCCACAGCCAATGGGGCGGGCTTTCCAGGCAAGCGGTTTGCAGGTGATCTTTGCGTTGCTATGTCACCATGGACAGGTCGATCATCCCTATCGAGAAATCGCCAAACTGGCCGGGGTTGCGCACGGCACGGTGGGCTGGGTGATGGCGGAGCTTCCAAAGCTGGGCTTCGTGGCTGAAGTGGGTCGAAAGCGTCGCCTCCTGCAACCTGAGCGCCTGCTGCAACAATGGGTCGAAGCCTACGCCCGCACGCTGCGGCCGAAGCTGGTCCTCGGTCGTTTCAAAGCCGAAAAGCTGGACTGGTGGGAAACGGTCGATCCACTCAAATATGGACTGACGATGGGCGGTGAAGGGGCGGCTGCGCGCTTGACGCGCCACCTGCGTCCCGGAACCCTAACCTTTTTCGGCACAAAGGCTGAACCGCGTTTCCTGCTCGATCACCGCCTGAGAACTGATCCGAGTGGAAAAGTGGAAATCCTGCGCCGCTTCTGGCTCTTTGACAACGACGATCCGGCACTCGCACCAACTCTACTGGTGTATGCGGACCTGCTCGCCATTGGCGACGCACGCTGCCTCGAGACGGCGAAACGACTCTATGAAGGCATCCTCGCTCGACTTGGCCGATAATCAGGAGCTGAACTTCTTGGCGGAGCTGATCGCAGATTTGCGTGCGGTGGCTCCGCATGTGGATGTTCTCCTTGTCGGGGCGATGGCGCGAGACCTGCTGCTTTACTATGCCCATGGAATACGGGCGGCACGTGCGACTGAGGATGTCGACCTTGCCCTGTCTGTTGCCGACTGGAATGATTTCGAAAGGCTGTGCGAGTCGCTGCTGACCTCGGGTTCTTTTGAGCCTCACCCGAAAGTTGCTCACCAGCTGCTGTATCGGCGGCGGATGGAAGTGGACCTTATTCCATTTGGCGGAGTGGAACGTGCCGACGGAACGATTGCCTGGCCCCCGAAGGGTGATATGGTCATGCGCGTTTTGGGCTTTCAGGAAGCCCTGGCCTCTTCGACAAGTGCTGTGCTTCCTCTGGGGCAACATGTTGCCGTCGTTTCGCTATCCATGCTGGCGGTGCTTAAGGTTTTGGCCTGGTCCGAGAGGCATACGAGAGAGCCCCGCAAGGATGCATCTGACCTCATTCTGATTCTGCACAGCTATCTGGACGCCGGCCAAGCGGAACGGTTATATAGCGAGGCGGACCATCTACTCGCTGCAGGCGATTTCGATTACGAACGCGCCGGGTCATGGTTAGCAGGGAAAGATGCTGTGATGCTGATACGCCGGCATAGTGGGAATTCGAATCGGATCAAAGAAACAGTTCGCTCGATTGTTGCGCTTGAGATCGATCCTGAGGGGCCGTTGCACATGATCGGAGAATTGAGGGATATTGATCCGGAACGAGCGCGGCAACTACTCACTGCCTTTCTTGCCGGCTTCAATGGGGAACACAGCTAAACATCATCTCCGCGGCTCGCACATAAGGGCTGCCCTGAGGCCGGGGATCACATCATTAGCACCCATCGCCTGATCATCAGGTCTCGTGCGCGTTATCACCGGATGGGACATGAGTGCTCCCGAGCGCAATTACTGCCTCCGAAACAAGGAGTGTTGAGCCATGCCAAAGCGTGGGATAAGAGTGAAGGAAGACCTCGCGAAGTACTATGAGCGCTGCGGCGGTCCGCGAGTGAGCCCCATAGAAAATCGGGTTCACAGCTTCGGGCACAGATTGTAGCCTCAAGCTGAAGCCGGGCTGTTGCGCCATCGTTCCAGCAGTTCCGCAATTTGTTCAGCGACGGCGTGCCGGGCGTCGCTTCGTTCCCACCCTTGCGTCAGCAGATGATCGTACCTGGTGTGCGTGTGACGCACATGCGCCTTCACTGCCAGCTCGATGGCTTCCGCATCGAACATCTTGGCTGCTGAGGATCGGCCGATCCGTCCGCTGTACTTCCGGCACGCGTGGAGCGCGATGCGCCCGGCCTCTTCGGGCGGACAGCCCGGATACTGAGATTTTATCTGCTCCGGAAATTGCGCCAGGTACCGTTCATCCGCATGCTTACGAAGTTCGGCGGCACGTTCTCGTGCCAGACGCCGCTGCTCCTCGTCGCCCAGGCATTCCTTCTCGGCTCTCTCCAACGCCGCCTCTTCCACCAGCAGTCCCTGCCGTTCGTATCTTCCCCGGGTGCGGCTGAACTGCACGACGACCGCAGAGAGGCTGGAGTACTTCCGGCTTCGTCGCGTCAGCGCCGTATCCCCTCGTGGCAGGAACACCAAGTGGTCCAGATCGGCGCACTCCAAACAGAGCGGCTTCTGTTTTTCCATTCTGAGAAAGCTGCCTTTCCACAATTCCGCGCCACACTCGGAGCAAACCGAATCTCTGCGTATCATGAAAACAACAATTTCCTGCTCCTCTGATTTTCTGCTTTCGCTTTTTTCCATGAATCCCTCCCCCGATGCTTATGGGAACAGCGCATCAATACTTTCCTGAAAACGATGAAACGAACTTTGACAAAGTGGCTGTCCGCTTTTCCGAGGATGAAGGCCGGATGTCCGTACGCCCAAGTTTTCGGTCGATGGAACCGCTGCAGATTGGCAAAAGAAGAAGTATCGTGGTCGTCTGGGAGCGCTCC
>JBGQNR010000363.1:0-3561 GCA_041501225.1 Acidobacteriota bacterium | reverse complement strand
TGCTTGGTTGTGAATCGCAGTGTTCTGCTCAGACGCGTTTGACTCCGGGCTCCGGAAGAAACAAATAGCGCGCAGCGCTGCCCTTCGGGCCGCAGAAGCCGGCAAGCCCCGGGCGCGTTTGCCTGCGTTCATCCGCGTCCCCCAAAATACGTCACCGTATTTATGAACCACTGTACTTAGGCTTCCGGCGGCAGCGGCATGGATGTGCTCAAAGCAGCGCATGCCCGCAGTTCCGAGACTCTCGTCAGGATCGTGACGGGCTATGCGTCGCAGGAAACTGCGATTGAAGCCATTCGCCTGGGTGCCTACGACTATATCACCAAGCCCTTCACGCTCGACGAGATCGGCGTATAGGTGCGCAATATGATTGCGCGCGTTTCGCTGGCGAAGGAAAATGCCCACCTTTCCATCCGTCTGCAGCAACTCTACGAGCAGGTCAACCGCCTGCAGAGTGAGCGCGATACGGCGTTGGGCCTGCAAGATAACGTTCTCCAGGAACTGCAGAAGCAGAGTCGCAAACTCGACCTGATCCTTTCCGTTCTCAAGGGCGGGAATCAACTCAAGCCTTAGGCATCGCCTGATCGGAACCAGGCGAATCCCTGTGAAGCCGACGGTGTCGCGAATCCTCCAGATTATGACTTCGAAAACCCCGCTTTGGCCCTTCGATCTCAGTCCCGCAGGGCGGATTATTCAGTGACCGTACGTCAACTGCTCGGCCTTTTAGCTGTCAACAATTTGACTGGTTTCTCACCCATTTAGGCGCTCTTTGCCTTTTACGGATGCACGGTCTAAGAGGAATATCAACAAATAAGTTATTTTATTTCAATTATTTAAATGATTTTTGTTGATCCTCTTGCCTGGAATCAGGCTGCTGGCATGCGGCTTGCTCTAGATCGCTTGGGAAAATTTGATGCAGAAGTGCCGGCATGGCCAGTCGGCGGTTGGCACTTTTGGGGAGCAGCACACATGGGAACGAGCCCGAATACCACGATCTGCCAATCGAATCCACTGTCGATCAACCTCGAATTGCTGCAGCAGAACAAGGAATGCGGCGAAGCCGGGCTGCTGCTGGAAGCCTTTCAGATGTTCACCCAGGCTTCAAGTTCGCTGGAAACGGCGTTTCAACAGCTCCAGGCGCGCACGCGCCGGCTATCGGATGAGCTGGCTGCCAAGAATCGCGAACTGAAAAAGAGCCTGCGCGAAAAAGCGGAGGCGCAGAACTTTCTGACGAGAATTCTCGAGAGTTTACCGTGCGGCGTTCTGGTTGTAGACGAAGCAGGGAAGGTAAGTCACTGCAACCCGGTTGCTGCCGAGATACTGAGCCAGTCTGGAACAGGCAAGGCAAAGGGGAAGAAATCCGAGGGTCGGGATTCTGCCTTGCAGAGATATCTTGCGGCTTTTGCAGACCGGGAGGACGGCAGCGGGGAGATTGAGATCCCCTTTGTACTGGGAGGGAAGATGAGGGTTCTGGCCACGGCCAGCACGCCTCTGCGCAGCGCTTCCGGCGCGAAAGCCGGCACTCTTCACATCATTCGAGACATTACGGAAATCAAGGCCATGGAGGCGCGCAACAAGCGGGGTGAGCGCCTCGCCGCCATGGGGGAGATGGCTGTGGAGCTGGCCCACGAGATTCGGAATCCGCTGGGGAGCATCGAGCTGTTCGCATCGCTTCTCGAAAAAGAACTCCCTCGCCCGAGCGATCCGGGCCGGTGGGCGGAGAACATCCACATCGGCAGCCGATCGCTCAACAACATCGTCTCCAACATGCTTCACTTCGCCAATCCGCTGGCACCGCAGTTTCAGGAGGTGAGTCTCCATGATCTGATCCGGGAGATTCTGAGCTTTGCCGAGCCCATCCTGAAGCAGCGCGAGGTATGGATTGAAACCAGGTTTGAGGCACGGGAGAGCAACGTCTCCGGGGATAGGGAACTCCTCAAGCAGATGATGCTGAACCTGGTCTTGAACTCGCTGCGGGCCATGCCAGCCAAGGGCTCCATCGTTATTGGAACCCGCGACGTCCATACGCTGCCGGGAGGAGCCGCCTGCAACGGAATTGAGCTGATGGTGAAGGATACGGGATTAGGCATTCCGCCCGAACATCTGGCGCGCATCTTTGATCCCTTCTTTACCACCAACAAAAATGGGACTGGCCTGGGGCTGTCCGTGGTCCATCAGATCATCGAACAGCACTCCGGCTTCATCCATGTAGAGAGTGAAGTGAATGCAGGTACGATCTTTACCATAGTGTTTCCTGGAACCGGTCTGGTTTCAGGCGCCGCCTAGAGAGGGAATGCATGCCGGAAGAAGTTCTGGTGGTGGACGACGAGCCACAGATGCTGATCGCGATCAACGAGACGCTGCGCCGCGAAGGATATTCGATTACTACTGCGGGCAGTGCCCGCGAGGCTCTCTGCCGCCTGAGAGAGAAGTATTACCACCTGGTAATCACCGACATGCGCATGCCGGAAATGACCGGTTTTGACCTCTTGAGAAAGGTCAAGTCCTCTACCCCCCAGACACCCGTCGTGTTGTTGACGGCGTACGGCACGATCCAGAATGCGGTCGATGCCATGAAGCAGGGGGCTTTTGATTATTTGCTCAAGCCCTTTTCCTCCGAGTCCCTCGAAAACGTGGTTCGACGCGCCCTGAACAGCTCGCCCGAGCGGGAGACAAGCCCGAGTTATGAGATCGTCACGCAGGATCCAGCTTTCTCCCAGGTCCTGGCACGTGCCCGTCAGGCGGCCGCGAGCACCGCAACAGTCCTGATCGAAGCGGAGAGCGGGACCGGCAAGGAGCTTCTGGCCCGCATGATTCACCAGCAGAGTCCGCGCTCCTCGGGTCCCTTCGTCGCCGTCAACTGTGCGGCTTTGCCGGAAAACCTCCTGGAAAGCGAGCTCTTTGGTTTTGAAAAGGGGGCCTTCACGGGCGCATCCGTCTCCAAGCCCGGCAAGTTCGAAATGGCGCACCACGGCACTCTCCTTTTGGATGAAATTGGGGAGATGGCGCCGATCCTGCAGGCCAAACTCCTGCGAGTTCTGCAGGAGCATGAGGTGGACCGCATCGGTGGGAAAGAGCCGGTTCGTATCGATGTAAGAGTGATTGCGACCACAAATCGGGATCTGACCACCTTGGTTAGAGCCGGCGATTTTCGTGAGGACCTTTATTACCGTCTGAACGTGATCCGTCTGAATATCCCCCCGCTGAGGCAACGGCATGGGGATATCCCGTTACTGGCCGACTTTTTTTGCGGGCGCTACTCGAAGGCATTTGCAAAGGCAGGAACGCGGTGCAGCCCGGCCGCCCTGGAAACCCTGGCCCAGCATTCGTGGCCCGGCAATGTGCGTGAACTCGAGAATGCCATCCAGCGGGCGGTGGCCCTTGCTGTCGGGCCGGTGATCGAGCCTGCAGATCTGTTCGTTATCGGTCCGGCAGAGACGACCGACGGGGCGCCGACGGTCGGGACGACCGTGCGTGAAATGGAACGGCAACTGATCCAGAAGACGCTGGAAAACACCGGCGGCAATCGCACCCATGCCGCTCGATTGCTGGGGATCAGCTTGC
>JBGQNR010000362.1:0-3579 GCA_041501225.1 Acidobacteriota bacterium | reverse complement strand
TGGTTTCTTTTGTTCACCTGGAGTGTGCTCCTTTTGGTTGTAGTGGTTATTTGCTAATTCCTATTATAACCAATAAAGACGCACATTCCAGGACTATTTTACCCTTTCGCCCCAAAAATCACGCTGGTTTATGGACTAGGCGCCTGGTCCGAACGAAAAGAGGTGAAGATGATTCTCTTTCTCCCCGGCGCAATTCTACTACGCTGCCATCGAGGATGCCATAGAACGAAACAATGCGGCAGGAGAATTTGGAATCATGGGTCGCAGCACTGCCGTGCCTGTCACCGAATTTCCCCCTATCCACCAAAATCGGGTCATAACAGAACCTGGACATCCACTGTTTTTTGCATCTTTGATGGGTGTCCACATTCTTCGAGACAAGGCATGGGACAAGGTGAGAGATGAGGTCAGCTGCCTCGATGCAATCGGCGATGTGATCCGAAAGGCGCTGAATGAGATCGAAGACGAGGAATAACCGGGAGGCAGAAAGAGCGGGAACGGCTCACAGCCCATTGACATGCTGTGACAAGGGATGACTGTCGCACCATCTATTTGGCCAGACTGCGGAGTTCAGGGGAGGAAATCACCTGCTTAAGGGACTGGTTGAATACATCATCGAAGGCTGCCTGCATGACCTCACGATGCAGACGGTCTGTGGTGAATATCGTTCCCTGCTTTCCTCGCCCAACGCCGCGTACGGTCTGCATCCACAGTGTTCTTCCGTCGCGGTCGAGTGCCGTCCATTCGATTATGATGAGATACTCCATCTGGTTCCACGAATACGAGTGCCCAGACTCGCTGACGTCCACGAACCTCAGCCTCAGCACCGCATCGGTTTCCGCTTCGGGGCCGCGGGTGGGATCGTCTGCATGTATGAAACCCGCGAAAGCTGCAAAAGAATGTGGACACCCATCAAAGATGCAGCCCATCAATAATGTAAGAAAAGTGGGTGTCCACGTTTCCTCTTACCTACACCCTTCCCATGACCTTCTCGTGGACGCGGTAGAGTGCAGGACGCATTTTGGGTGCCAAGACGGGCAAGAGCAGCCGTTTGGTTAGTCCAGAACATCGACCGGGACGAGAACGACAATCAGTGACAAGCGAGATCAGCTCGCCGTTCATTTCCGCGCCCCATTCGCCAGGCCCGGCACGATCTCACGCCACAGATTTATCTCGACTGAGTCGGCCGGTGCCTCCAGCTGATCCATGATGGATTGCAGCCGCCTCAAGCGTTTCTGCATTTCGAGGTTTTCGCCGTAGGCCTTTGCGGCCAGGCCCCCGGCAAGGTAGTACTCCGCCGTTTCTAGCTCGCACTCCTGATACAAGCGCGCATATTGGGGATCTTCGATGATAAGGAATGCGTGTACCAGCTCGTGTCCAAAAATAATGGCACAGCGCTCGTCCCTGCCGACCCCTGCCAATGAGATCGATCGGTTGCTTCCATTGATCCGCTTTTTTATTTTGTCGGCGGCCTGGATGATGGAGAGATTGAGCCAGATAGCTGCCGTCCAGCTCTGCGGCTCCTGGTTGAAATCCTCGATCTTGAAAACTCCTGCGCTATGGTGAAATGCTTCATGACCGTCCATTTCCACGTAGATTGCGTGCCGGCTCTTCTGCGCCCACTGCCACAGGCCGTTAAGCGTGGGGCGGACCGGTCGCCCATCACGGTTCACCTCCAGGGCCATCCGCTCGATGGCTTTCCAGATCCTAAGATGGCACGGTTTCAGGCGGTCCGTGCGGATGCCGTGCGGGGCTGCATTCGCCGGCGTTGCTCCGATGTCACCCGCCGGCGTCTCCTGTGCCGACGATTGAGGGGATGCTGCCAGAAACATCAAAACTGCTGCCGTCTTTGCCAGACTTGACCTGGTTGTCATGAGGCCGCTCCTTCCGGGCGGCTGGTTGCCACCCACGGCCCCTAATGCGAAAACTGTCGTGAAAAGCGGAAATGTCGCTTGAATGTTTGTGACCGCCGCCGGCCAAAATCAGGAGGGGTGTAAGGATTCAAAGACAGAGAAATATCCACGCCGTAGTCTTAAGGTATAAGCTGCCGCCGCTGGAACGGGTGTATAATCGCGGCTAAATCGGAAAGGGCGGCTCAATCATCAGGGGTATATCGTGACGGGACCCACTCCTCAGGAAGTGACTCAGCTGCTTCAGAATTGGTGCCGCGGAGACCAGGCAGCCCTGGGCAAGCTTATCCCTTTGATCTACGACCAACTGCACCGCCTCGCGCACATATACATGGTGCGCGAACGGCCCGGACACACGCTTCAGACCAGCGCGTTGGTAAACGAGGCCTATCTTCGGCTCATCGATGCCAGCCGGATCGAGTGGAAGGACCGCGCCCATTTTTTTGCCGTCTCCGCCAATGTAATGCGCCGGATCCTCGTGGAATTTGCACGCTCGCGCGGCTCTCGAAAACGGGGGGGCGACGCCGTGAAGCTGGAACTTGACGAGGCTGCGCTTCCCTCACCGGGGCGGGATGCGGTCCTGATCGCACTCGACGATGCGCTGAAGGCCCTCGAGAAAATCGACCCTCGGGAGGCAAAGGTTGTGGAGTTGCGTTTTTTTGGAGGGCTGACTGAGAAAGAAACGGCGGAGGTGCTGGGAATTACAGACAGAACCGTCAGGCAGGATTGGAATCATGCGAAGGCCTGGCTCGTGGATGAATTGAATCACGGGGGAGAGGAATGACTCACGAACGCTGGCAGCTTGTCAAGCGGCTTTACAACTCAGCTCTCGAGATTGAATCGGACCGGCGCGAAGCGTTCCTCGAGGAGGCCTGCGCCGGCGACGAGTTGCTTCGGAAGGAAATCAACCGTCTGCTCTCGCAACAAGCTGAAGGGGAAGACCTCATGGGAACGCCGGCCCTGGAGGTGGCCGCCCAGGCGCTTGCGAAGAGCATTGGAGCAGAACCGCCGCAAGATCTGGTCGGGCGGACGCTCCTGCACTACAAGATCACAGAGAAGATCGGCGAGGGGGGCATGGGTGTCGTCTACCGTGCCCGGGACGAGCACCTGAAACGGGACGTCGCCATCAAAGTGCTGCCGCCGGAGCTGGTGGCGGACCCGGAGCGCAAGAGGCGCTTCGTGCAGGAGGCGCGGGCCGCATCTGCCCTAAGCCACCCCAACATCGTCACGATCCACGACATCGCCTCCGAGAACGGACGTGACTTCATCGTGATGGAGCATGTCGCGGGCAAGACGCTCGATCGCAAGATCGGCCGCAAGGGGATGAAGCTCGGCGAGGTTCTGAAGTATGCGATCAAGATCGCCGACGCGCTTACAGCGGCTCATGCGGCGGGGATCGTACATCGCGACTTGAAGCCGGCCAACATCATGGTGACCGACGATGGACTCGTGAGGGTGCTGGATTTCGGTCTGGCGAAGCTGACGCAGCCGCTACCAACGGATGGGTCCGGCACTCAGTCCTCGGTGTCCTCGGTCATGCCGCCGACCGATGACGGGAGGATTCTCGGAACGGCCGCGTACATGTCGCCGGAGCAGGCGGAAGGCAAGCCGGTCGATGCGCGCTCGGATATCTTCTCGTTCGGCTCGATGCTTTACGAGATGGCGACGG
>JBGQNR010000361.1:0-3611 GCA_041501225.1 Acidobacteriota bacterium | reverse complement strand
CGAACGTACCGTCTCTCGCTATATCCGGCGCTTGTCTCCTCCCGGCCAGGCACGGAAACTCTGGGCTACCTTCCTGCGCAATCACCGCGAGGTCATCGCGGCCATGGACTTCTTCACGGCAGGTGTCCTGGACTTTTCAGCTCTTCAACTTCTCGGTAGTTATTCGAATCCAAGTACGCGAATCCCGGGGCGATAGAGTTTTGACGACGGACAGGGGCGACCAGGGACTGCGGGGGCTCAAGCCGCTCGCTCTGCAGGGTATACGACTTTTCCTCGGGCTGCCGCGCATGAGTTTGCAGGCATAAACGGCGAAACCGAAAGCGATAAGCCACTCCTTGAACTCGTCCGGATAGCTCATCACCGGGGAACGGTCGGCCAGGAGCGAATACGCGGATTTTGCGACGATCAGAAACGCCACAAAGACTGCTTGGGCCGGGACCGTTTTGCGCAGCGGCAACCGCGCCCAGCTATAAACCACGAATGCAAGGAAGGCAGCCAGGACGGCGAAGTGCAGCAACTGCTGTTCATCGAAGGCGCTGAATTTGAACCGGCTGGGCACCGTATAGACCGTTGCATAAGCGAACGCCAGTACGGCTCCCCCTTGCGGCAGCTGAATGCGGATCCTCTCGAGGAAATGCCAGAATCTTCCCGACACCCAGGAAAGCATGGGGAGGAAAATCCCCATGACGGCCACCGCGATCGCAAGAATGCGGTTGGTGGCTCCCGTCGCCAGGTTGTGCAGGTTGAATTCCTCCTGCTGATTGATGGCGCGACAGCTCTCCGGCGTGGAGAAGTGGAAGACCCTCTGGCCGTAACTCATATCCTCCAGCCCCACCCAGAGCAACAGCAGCAAAAGAGCGGCCCAGCCGGCGTGGACGAGGCCCAGTGGCTTCTGGTACCGGATCGCGCGGCTCAGGGTCACGGCCATGAGGATGCTGCTGGCAAAATAGAGGATCGCGGTGGAGTACTCGTATACCGCATCTTCCTTGAGCAGAACGTGCAGCCAGAGGGGATTGACGATGAAGGCGGCAAAAACCGGTGTGCTCATCAGAAACAGGGCTGCAGTAAACCCGAACCAGGCGGGGACATCGTTTTCCGCCGGCCAATAGGGCGCAGAGAGGCCTGCGGGGGGCGCAGGCATGAAACGGTTCACAAGCGCGCAGCGCACAACAGGCACCGCGAGGATAACGGTCACGGCGCCCATCGTAATCAGGACGCAGCGCGCTAAATCGATAAGGAGCGGGAGACCTTCGATTTCACGATCATAACTTAAGGAAAGGAGTGCGTTCGACAGCATCGTCTCGGGGAGGAACGCCGCAACGAGACAGCATGCAGCGAGCAATGTGAGACCATAGGTAGCGCTTTTGCTTTCAACTGTGAGCACAGGCACTTTCACTCCCGATTGCCTTATCGGCAGACTCCGTCAATGGATAGAGTCTTTATCTGTGACTTCTTTGCGTTTCTGCATCACATGGTTTCCTGAAAATATCCGGTCTACATATCCGTAGGCCGACGAGTGAGTAACCAGCACGGTGGTTTCATCCAGGATCGGCTCAATCCGACGAAGGTCGGTGGCGATCTCGTCTTCCGGCTTCTCGTGGCACCCGCCGACGAAAGGCGGACTGTATTGGTATCCAACGACGCCTGAGGCGCCTGTATCCATGCGCCTGCCATGAACGGGCCTGATGCTTTCGTTCTGAGGGTCGAGGTCGATTTGATCGTCATTGCCCATGATGTAGCATACGGGCACCGGGACCGTCCGGAGCAAGGGGATGATGACAGTGCGAGCCTGTTCGGATTGCTCATCCTCCCACCCGCCGATCAATAGGTCGCCTGCAAGGATGAGCAGATCCGCATGGTTTTCTGATGCTGCCTCCCGCAGCCATTCATACACGCCTGTCGCACCGTGAATATCCGCGATCGCCAGTATGCGCAGAGAGGCCTCCTTGTTGCCTATCTAATTCTCGGTCGGACTGATCCAATTGTCTGGATTGTCATTCCTGATCGAATAACATTGATAGGCCAAACCCACAAGCTCGTCGTATTCCCAGCTGCCTCTGTCGGTGACCAGATGGGCCAGAGATGGGGGAAGTCCTTCCACTCCGACGCGCCGGCTTCATCCCCCGGCCAGCCATCCATAAGGTGTTGAGCTGCCTGGAGAGTGGCCCAGCCGCAGCCTACAATTGGATTCTCGCGAAAAATGCCCACAATCCGGCGCGCATAATCCGACGGGTCGAACGTCCGGCGGTCGGCATAGCTCTGCAGCAGTTCACGCGCGAGCTGCGAGTCATCCGAGTATTGTCCAAAACCGAATTCTCCCCTCCGCTGTCCTTGCACGCGCCTGGCCTTTAACACCTCATCGACGTAGCGCCGGCAGACATTGGGAGGCTGCCTTTCGACGACAAATCCTGCCGCGTCGCCCAGGCATTGCCCGATCAGACAACCGGCGAATTGATCCCTGTCTGGCCGTCTCATGGCTTTTTACCCGGTATGTTGTTTTCCGCTTTCAAATTGTGTGCCGGCGACTCTGGAAGATCCGTCGGTCGGGCAGTCGAATGGCCGTCAGCACCCCATGTGCAATTGTGTCGATCCCGATGGTGCCGTCAAACACATTGGGTTCCGGCCAACCTGCCCCGTTAAAAACAGCATTGTTCGCGTGACCATAAACAATCAGATCCTTTCCGCGGTACTGGGCCGGAAAATCATCTGTTCCCCACAAAAGAGTTTCCCGATCCTGTTCCTCCACATCACCCCCACGAGGGTCGATGCCACCGTGGACGCAAACGGCATCAGATGTGCGGCAGAATGGTTGCAGATTTTGAAAAAAATCCACGTGACGGGAGGGCACACGACTGAAGAAAACATCATAGGGAATATGAACTCGACCGGTCACCAAACCCAGGCCTGCGCGTTCGAGTTCCCGGCGCAAGTGTCCCTCTGCATCCGGGGAGTAGCTCCGGATCGTATCAAAAGCCTCCATCCCCAAGATCCAGGAGTGGCGAGTGTAATCCCGATATGTCCTTAGGAGCCAGTCTTCGTGACTTCCACCGAGGGCAATGACGGCTGCGGGACCGGTATCCCGGAAGTGGAGGATCTGATCAACACAGTTTTTTGTGTCCGATCCCCTGTCGATGTAATCGCCCACGAACACAACCGTGTCAGCCGATGTCAGCACACGTGCGATCTTGCCGAGCAGGTCGGATAATGCGGCCGCATTCCCGTGGATATCTCCCACAACGATGGTCGCCATATGCCGGGGCTGCGTTCAAGATCCAAATCAGCCATTTTTTGATAATAGGATAATGGTCAAATGTTTTTTCCTGTTGGGGAGATCATACGACGGATCGCTGATGAGAGTATGCGGAATTCTTCCTCCATGCAGGCAAGCGGGCGAATTTTGAGCGGGGATTGCAGCTGAAAGGAGTGGAAACGGGTCGACGAGGCGCCCGGCAAGCTTGCGGGCCCGTGGTCCGGCGCTACTTCCCCGCTTTCTGTCCTTTGATGGTCTGGCGCGAGTGCGCTCCTTTCATGACGTGGAGCAGGCATCCGTCCTGCCCGGGCAACCACACTTCCGCCAGCAAGTAATCCGTCACGTACTCCGTATAGGACGG
>JBGQNR010000360.1:0-3672 GCA_041501225.1 Acidobacteriota bacterium | reverse complement strand
AGGTATAATCGGGCACGCTGGCGAGTGACGCAGCCGCGGAGCGCCCGGCCAAAGTTGACATAATATCTTATCTCGGAACCTGCCAGGCGGTCCCACCCAGGCAGCGGTCAGAAATGCAGTCAATTCGGACTATACGCAGGCGTTCTCGTTACGGCAGCCAAGCATGAACACGAGTGAGTCTCCACCCCGAGAGCAGGTGGCCTCAGGAAGCCTCCTGGAGGGAGGCAAGGGTCAGCGGCGCTTTTTCCAGTGCTCCTTGATTTTGGCGGTATGTTCCTGGGTGATCCGCTCTCAGGACTACCGCTTTTCTTTGCTGACGGGATGTCCAGGGCCGTCCGGACCATCGGGGGATCCCAATCCATGCAGATTCAAAGACCGGATTTTTACTGCATGCCGCTTGTGCCAGTAGTACAGCACTCCGGATCCCAGGATCCCGAATGCCCCGGTGATCACCCGCAGTCTGCGCACAGCCGGAATGCCGACCCCGATGGGATCTTTTTCAGCACGGGATGAGGGTATGGGTGAAATGAGCGGCCCTCTGGAATCCAGAGCCAGGAATCTGAATAAGTCCTGAAAGGAGGGAGCAGGTCTTAAAACATTTTTCTCGTGAGGAGGATTTATGGCCCAGTTCCCTCTTTATTTTGCCAGCAGCCAGATGCACATTTCGCCGTCGCCGCGGTTGGACCAGGCGTAGTAGGGGATGGCTATGATCTGTTCGTTGCCGCCGACTGCCTGCCGGGCGCGAATCACGGTCACACCACCCAGCAGGTCTTTGCGGTGTTCGGTGACCAGTTCGACATCGGCTGCGAGCGCCAGGGTGCGCGCGCGTCCGCCATTGTCGACTCCCTCGGCGCAGTATACCAGGGGGCCTCGCTCGAGCGCGATTCGCCCGCGCCCGGCTTCGACGCCTTCGTTGGCCAACACGCGGTGGATCGGCATGGGCAGATTGAGTTCGATCGTATCGCCGGATTTCCAGGTCCGGCGGAGCACCGCATAGCCTTTATCCATCGTGGGCTTCAAGGCCCTGCCATTCAGCTTCAACGTGAATGCCGGCACCTCCTTCTCGGCATAACGATAAAGGTCGCCCGGAACCGGCCTGCCCTGTGCCCAGCCTGGAATGCGCAGGTTTAGCGTGAATTCCGAGGCGGCAGCAGGGGCAATGGTGAGTTTGATGGCGCCGTCCCAGGGATAGCGCGTCTGCTGGGTGAGCCGGAGCGCCCTGGCCTTCGCTCCTTCGCCCAGTTTGAGATCGGCGCTTCCCCCGATGAAAAGATTGACGTAAACCGTGTCGGGTGTCGTGGCATAAATGTAGCCGGGGATGGAGGGCATGAGACGCACGATGTTGGTCGGGCAGCAGGGCCAGGTGAACCAGGGCATGCGAGTCGAGCGGGAGCGTGCGCCGTCGGATTCGAGGGCGTTGGTGTAGAAGAAGCGATCTCCGCTGAGGGATACGCCGCCGAGGAAGCCGTTGTATAGCACTCTCTCGAGCACATCGACATATTTGGCATCGCGGTGCAGCAGGAAGAGCCTCTGGTGCCAGAAGGCGCTGGCAACAGAGGCACAGGTTTCGTTGTAGGCGGTGAGGTTGGGGAGTTCGTAGTCGTTGCCGAATGCTTCACCGTTGCGCTGCGCGCCTAGGCCGCCGGTGATGTACATCCGTTTATCGACGACATTGTGCCAGATGCGGTCCATCGCCTGGGTGTACTGAGGATTTCCCGTGAGGGCGGCGAGGTCGGTGACGCCGGCGTACAGATAGCCCGCGCGGACGGCGTGGCCGACGGCTTCGCTCTGTTCGATCACTGGCTTGTGGTCCTGGGCGTATGTGCCGTAATTGGGTGTGCGCCGGCCGCGCTGGTCGACGAAATATTGGGAGAGGCGCAGATAGCGCTCATCGCCGGTGGCGCGATAAAGTTTGACAAGGGCCAGCTCGATTTCCTCATGGCCCGAGGCGTCGTGCCTCTGATTGGCCGCGGGGCCGAACGTGTCGTTCAGGAAGTTGGCGTTCTTGATCGCCACATCGAGCAAGGTACGCTTGCCGATGGCCTGGAACAGGGCGACGCCGGATTCGTAGAGCAGTCCCATCACGTAGGTTTCGTGACTGGTGCGCTCGCGCGTCCAGCGTTCCGGTCCGGACATCTCAGGCATCTGGTCGGGCGGGGTGATGCGCCGGGCGGTGTAGATGTAGCCGTCGGGTTCTTGGGCGGCGGCGATCTTGGCGACCAGGTCGTCGACGTATCGTTCGAGCTTGGGATCGGGATGCATGGCCAGCATATAGGCCGCGCCTTCGATGGATTTGTAGGCGTCGGAATCGCGCGCGGGGGAAGAGCCGCGGAAGGGCCCCTCCATGAGGCCCGCGGCCTTGGCGAAGTTGTCGAACTCGCCGGCTGCCTCGGCCTGCTTGAAGACATGCCAGATCGTGACCGTGCGATTGGTTTCGAGGCGCGGTCCCCAGAACTCATCCTCGATATGAACGGAGGCCAGCGGCGGGGGACGGACGGCATAATCCTTCACCTGGGCCTGCGCGAGCGCAAGGGACAAGACCATCAACGCCAGGCAGACTCGCCGGCAAACGTTTCGGCTGTACATGTGCGCCTCCTCGGTTTATTTCACCTGCCACTGAATGCCCGTTGCTGAAGTGCCTTGAGCTTTGGCAAGCCGCAGTTGGATGCTGCCTGGATGCGGCTTCGGTTATCGGCCTTCGGCGGCGGATTTCATTTTAGCGAGGCCCTTTTCGAAGTCAGGGCCGGTCATTTTCTCCATGCCCCCCATGAATAGGCAGTAGGCTTTGGACAAGAAGTTGTTTTCGCCGGACATGGTCCAGCTGACTTCGGTGGCGTCGGGTCTGGAGGTAAAGGTGAATGCGTTCTGGGCGGTCGACGCAAATGGCTTGATGAATTCGAGCTGGATGGCGATGTGGGTGGAGGGTTCGCTGGCGGTGACGGTCATCTTGCCCTCGCCCACGGCGTTGTTTCCGGCCCAGGCAAAGATGGCGCCCTTGCCGGAAGGAGATCCCGAGAAAGTTGTCTTCGTGGACGGGTCGAGCTCAAGCCATGGCGACCATTTTTCCCAGTTGTGAAAGTCGTTCACCAGTTCAAACACCTTCTCGGCCGGAGCGCCGATAGTGGTGGTTCGGGTGACGCTGAAAGTCGATGGCTGAAACTGGATAACCACGACCAGCACTGCGAGGAGGCCAACGATGACGAGCAGAATTTTCTTAAACATTCGATGACTCCTGGGATTCGAAGCTGCTAAAACTTCCTATTCTACACGACCTCTCTGAGAGACCGTGATTTGAATTCTATTGGGTTGCCCCGGAATCATCAAGGATGGCGCTGGATGGCAAATGGCAATCACTATGTGGCCGAAGCTCACGTGGGTCGCGGCAATCAGCCGCGATCCACCCTGTGGTTTGCCAAAACCCAATACAACAGAATTGGATCGGTTCCCGCCGGTTTAGAGGCCAGCAACATCGGAAATCTCCAGTATTCGGAATAGGTCAAACGATTCTATCTGAGGCGGCGGACACCTCAGTTGAGCAAAAGACTGAACCGTAAATGGTGATTTCCGCGATCCAAACCGGCAGATTATGCAGCCCGGCGTTCGTAGTGGTGGTGCAGTCCTCCAACCTCAGGTACCTCAATCACCAGCCCAAGGTTGGCATTTTGGATGGCT
>JBGQNR010000359.1:0-3688 GCA_041501225.1 Acidobacteriota bacterium | reverse complement strand
GTTGATTTTATTGGTGAGCCGTCCAGGAATCGAACCTGGAACCTACTGATTAAGAGTCAGTTGCTCTGCCAGTTGAGCTAACGGCCCACTCTAGATGCTGGATGCGGTGCCGCACCGGGCACAAGCGCCTTCGGGCGCTCTCGAACCCCGATGCAACGAGCACTAGGTTAGCATGTCGTCGCTTCATTTTAAAGCCTGTTTCGCTGTGATTTCGAGACAAAGAATCGCAGCACTAAGAGCGCTAAGAGGATCTCAGGCGATTCAACATTCCCCTCGTTTCATGAGGTGCGATCCGGCTCCTGCGAGGGTCAGTCACGAAAAGAACGGCGCGGCATGGCCGCAACCCAAAAGCCTCTGCGCCCTCTGCGTTGAGCTGCTGCCTTTTTTTGCCAAAATGGCAAGGAATTTTACGTATGTAATACAGGGTGATGCGCTCGCGTCTCCTGCGAGGAAACCGTTTGGCTTGACAGGGATTTCCACCTCACTATACTACTCCCTTGCCGCTATCGGCTGGTCGGGCAGGCAGCCGCATTTCAGGCTTCATAACCCATACCTTCAAGCATGGTTTTAACCCTGCGCCCGCCCCGGGGATCAAAGAGGAGATTCATCCGTGAAAAAGGAAATCAGGAAAATCATGGTGACCGGGGCCCTGGGACAGATCGGGTCGGAACTTACGGCCGCCCTGCGCGCCAGATTCGGTGCGGCCAACGTGATCGCCACCGACTGCAGGCCGAATCCCCCCGAGAAGCTCACAGGCCTTGGCCCCTTTCACAGCGCAGATGTCATGGACATCGAAGCTCTGGAACGCGTCATCAAACAGTACGATATCGACACGGTGTTTCACCTCGCAGCGATTCTTTCCGCAACAGGAGAGCGGAATCCTCAGCTGTGCTGGCAGGTCAACATGGAAGGGACCTTCAACATCCTCGAGCTCGGGGTACGTCACCAGATGGCGCGCATCATCATCCCCAGTTCGATCGCGGTCTGGGGCAAAGGCGTGCCGGCGGAGAATACACCTCAGGAGACCGTGCTCAAACCCTCGACGATGTACGGGGTGACGAAGGTGTGCGGCGAGCTGCTGGGCGATTACTATGTGCAGCACTTCGGACTTGACGTGCGCGGCTTGCGCTATCCCGGCATCATTTCGCACGAGACGCCTCCGGGTGGCGGCACCACCGATTATGCCGTAGCGATCTTTTATAACGCGGTGGCGCAGGGCAAATACACATGCTTCGTTCGAGAAGACACGATACTCCCCATGATGTATATGCCGGATGCCATCCGGGCAACCATTCAGCTTGCCGAGGCCGACTTCTCCAGGCTGCGCCACCATTCCGATTTCAACCTTGCCGCCATCAGCTTCAGTGCCGGAGAACTGGCCGCCTGCATCAAAAAATACCTGCCTCACTTCGAAATTTCCTATGAGCCCGACTATCACCAGGCGATTGCCGATTCCTGGCCGCGCTCCATCGACGATTCTGCCGCCCGCGAGGAATGGGGGTGGAAACCGGAGTGGAACCTGGAATCCATGACCCAGGACATGCTCCAGCAATTGCAGGCTCGCCTCTCCAAATACGGCAAGTTAATCTAATCTTCTGATCTAAATTGCAGGCTGCATTATTCGCTTCAGAGTACTGAGTGCTGAGTACTGAGAAAAAGCTGGGTAAGGAAAACTCAGCACTCAGTACTTGTTTGCTTTCATGATGGGTTTCAAGCCGCGGGCGCTGTCGAGCAGTTGCCGTCGTTCCTCTGCGGAAAGCGGCGTCGCCGAACCTGCCAAAGACAACGCCAGTCGATAGAGGCGCTCATCCGCCGGGGGAAAGATCGCCGTCACATTTTCGGAGAGTGAGAAACGCAAGGCCTGTAAGGCCAGCGCGGGATCGTCGATCGGGCGATACCAGCAGTTCGCATAGGGCCGGGGCGCGGCGGCCGGCCAGGGCGAATAGGCCATGGCTTTGAGCGCCACGCGAGCCACTCCGCACGCGCGCGCCTTCTCCAACACCTGAGGTCCAAAGTTGCCGCGCGCATAACAGACGTAGTTCACCGGGAAAAGAATAGAGTCGAAGCGATAGCGATCGAGCAGCGACAGCGAGATTGGAACCGAGTGGGAGGAAAAACCGAGAAAGCGCACCAGCCCCTCTTTCCGGGCTTGCACGAAGGCTCCCATGGCGCCATCGGGCGCAAAGATGCCCTCGACGTCTTCCAATCGATTGACGGCATGGAACTGGTACAAATCTACGTGGTCGGATCGCAAGCGCCTCAGCGATTCTTCGAGCTCCTTGCGGGCTCCGACTGCGGAACGCTCGAGGGTTTTGCAGGCAAGAAAAACATCCGGGCGATAGGGCTGGAGGGCTGGGCCCAGTCTCCGTTCAGCGTGCCCGCTCCCATACGCGGGTGAGACATCAAAGTAGTTCACTCCGCGTGCTATGGACTCTGCCACCAGGCGGTCGCCGTGCGCCTGGCTCATGCCCGCAAGAATCAGCCCGCCAAAACCCACAATCGACAGGCTCACGCCAGGCAGGAAATCTCGCTTGGGTACGGGGCCAGACCCTGGACCATTGTCCTTGATCGAATCGAGAGGATCACCAGGATCGGGCCCCATTTGGGTGAACAAACTCCAGGCCGCGGATTGTAAGCCGGCGGCTACCATCATTTCAGGGAATGGGGGACTCGGCGGGGAGCAGCGCTGAGGCGGGGGACCTATCGTCCCCTAAAGCCTCCCTTTAGAGCTTTACCACCTCTTGAGCTTGCAGGCCTTTTGGGCCTTTCGCAACGGTGAATTCCACGGTATCGCCTTCGTTCAGCGACTTGAAACCGGTGGCCTGAATTGCGGAGTGGTGGACAAAGACATCATCTCCGGATTCACGTTTGATGAAACCATAACCCTTTTCATTGTTAAACCACTTCACTGTGCCTTGTTCTTTCATTTTTCCTCTTATAAATAATACTAAATCCTGCGCCGGCAGGGTGTTATCGGATCGCATTCCATTGACGTTCTGGCGCTTGTTCGCGGGATCCAGACGTGAAACGCCACACCCTGTTCAAGAGTCTGCAGCTGACGTTGGTAACGCGGGGCAAACACCTGATCGGGTCGACCGAATATACATAGGTGAAATGCAAAATTCAATATTATTATATTCTTACACAGTTTTCTCGACGGCAGAGCCCTCGCCGCCTGCCGGCTTCTCCCAGGGCACCCCTACGCCAGCATTTCCCATGATGAAACCATGTGCCCGGCCACCGGGATGGAGTTTACCTGCTAAGATCTGTCAAAACCAGCACGCGCGATGGTATGATCGAAACCTCGATGAAAGCGCCAATATTCGCCAACAAGCGATTGCTGGGAGCCTTGGCTTGTTATGCCATTTTGGCCCTTATCGGAGCCCTGGCCCTGGACGGAATCCTGCGGGCTGCCGTGCTCTGTCTTTTCGCGATCCTTACCGTGAAGACGCTGATCCACTCTCAGAAGGATGCCGGGATGCCCTGAAGCCTCGGCGATGCTGCTGAATTACCGACCTCCGACTTCCGAACAAACCTGAGAGCGCGGCTGCCTGGTGCCAAATTCGTTTTAACATACCAGGAGCCCGTCCGAGAATTGGGAGGGGTCGCGCGCATGGGGCTTGCGGGGCGAGCTCAAGGCGCGAGCTGGAGACGATGTCGGTGCACATCGTTGACGACGAGCAACGCG
>JBGQNR010000358.1:0-3704 GCA_041501225.1 Acidobacteriota bacterium | reverse complement strand
TGTACATCGTCGAGGAGCGCCAACACCGCAGATGCCCCCGCGCCGCCGGAACCCGAAGGGCGCATGGGGGTTGCGGGGCGATCTCCGCGTTGCAGGTGTCAACGATGTGCACCGACATCGCCTCCTCCTCCTCGCGCCTTGAGCTCGCCCCGCAAGCCCCATGCGCGCGACCCCTCCTAATTCTCGGACGGGCTCCTAGCCTTGCGCCAGCAATTGGCGCAGCACATAGGGGAGAATTCCCCCATGTGCATAGTAATCGACCTCAGTAGGCGTATCCAACCGCACCGTTACGGCGACCTTCTCCGTCTTGCCGTTCGTGCGGTGAATAACGAGGGTCAAATCCTGCCGCGGCTTGACGCCCTCATTCAGGCCGAGGATATCGAACGACTCGGTGCCGTCAAGACCAAGCGTCCGCGCCGAGACATTATCCTTGAACTGGCAGGGGAGAACGCCCATACCGACAAGGTTGCTGCGATGGATGCGCTCGAAGCTCTGGGCAATAACAGCCCGTACGCCCAGCAATGCCGTTCCTTTGGCCGCCCAATCACGCGAGCTCCCGGTTCCATATTCCTGTCCGGCAAGAACGACGAGCTGAATCCCGGCGCTTTGATAGCGCATGGCGGCGTCGTAGATGCTCATCTTCTCGCCCTCCGGCTGAACCAGGGTCATTCCGCCTTCAACCCCGGGGACCATCAGATTCTTGATGCGCACGTTGGCGAAGGTCCCGCGCATCATCACCTGATGGTTGCCGCGCCGCGCGCCGTAGCTGTTGAAGTCCTCCACGGTCACGCCGCGGCTTTGAAGGTACAGCCCCGCCGGAGAGCTGGCCTTGATGGTCGCTGCCGGGCTGATGTGATCGGTTGTGACGGAATCGCCCAGAATCGCAAGGGGGCGGGCGCCCTGGATTGCCGTGATGCGGCCGGGTTGCATGCCGAATTGCTGGAAGAACGGCGGTTCCTGGATATACGTCGATTCTTTATCCCACTGGTAAACCTCGCCGCTGGGCGCAGAGATCTCGTTCCACATGGGATTCTGGTCAGCAAAACTGCCATAGAGCCTGCGGTAGGTTTCGGGATCGAGCGCGATGCGCATCAGGTCGCGCACCTCGCTCAGTGTCGGCCAGACGTCGCGCAGGTAAACGTCGGCGCCCCCACCATCTTTGCCCAGCGGTTCCCGCACCAGATCGACGTCGACACTTCCAGCGAGAGCGAAAGCGACGACCAGAGGCGGGCTCATTAGGAAGTTTGCTTTGAGTGACTGATGGACTCGCGCTTCGAAGTTACGGTTACCGCTCAGAACGCTGGCCGCAATCAGATCATGGCCGCGCACGGCTTCCTCGAGTTGAGGATCGAGCGGGCCGGAATTGCCGATGCAGGTCATGCATCCGTATCCGACCAGATTGAATCCCAGTTGGTCCAGATAAGTTTGCAGGCCCGTTTTTTGGAGATAGTCGCTGACGACGCGGGATCCCGGCGCCAGCGAAGCTTTGACCCACGCTGGAGTGGAAAGGCCGCGCTCAACGGCCTTTCTTGCCAGCAAACCCGCCGCCAGCATCACGCTGGGATTGGAAGTGTTGGTGCAGGAGGTGATGGAAGCGATGAGAATATCCCCATGTCCGAGTTTTGCGCGGCCGGCAGCGACCCGCCTGCCGATTTCAGCGGCCGGCTTGCCGTAACCATTCTCTGCCACGGGTTTCTGCAGCAACTCTCGGAAGGTCTTCTTGACCTCTCCAAGATTGATGTGATCCTGAGGCCGCTTGGGACCGGCAATTCCCGGTTCCACCTGGGCCAGATCCAACTCCAGCACCGTGCTGCAATCGCAGTCGCCCCGAAGTGGAATCCCGAACATGCCCTGCGCCTTGAAATAATTGCGCACCAGGCCTACCTGTTCTTTGCTTCGACCTGTCGCCAGGAGATAGGCGCAGGTTTCCTCGTCCACAGGGAAAAAGCCCGTGGTAGCGCCATACTCGGGAGCCATATTGGCGATGGTGGCACGATCTGTGGCGGGAAGCGATGCCGCCCCCTCGCCATGGTACTCGACAAACTTACCAACCACCTTGGCTTTGCGCAGCAACTGTGTGACATGCAATACCAGATCGGTTGCCGTCACACCCTCGCGCAACCGTCCTGTCATGTGCACGCCGACGACGTCCGGGGTCAGGAAATATACGGGCTGGCCGAGCATGCCGGCTTCTGCCTCGATCCCTCCCACTCCCCAGGCAACAATCCCGAGCCCGTTAATCATCGTGGTGTGTGAGTCGGTCCCGACCAGGGTATCGGGGAAACAGATCTCGTCCTTCTGAAGGACGACCTTCGCCAGGTACTCGAGATTGACCTGATGGCATATGCCGATGCCGGGCGGAACGACTTTGAAGGTGTCAAATGCACGCATGCCCCACTTCAAGAACTGGTAACGGGCGTGATTCCGCTTGAACTCGACCTCCATGTTTTGCCGCAGGGCCTCGTGTGTGCCCGCAAAATCGACCTGGACGGAGTGGTCAATCACCAAGTCCACAGGCACCAGGGGTTCGATCATTCCCGCTTTGCGTCCCAGGCGGGCAACGGCCGAGCGCATGGCCGCCAGATCGACCAGCAGGGGAACTCCTGTGAAATCCTGCAGCAGGATGCGTCCCACGATGAAGGGGATTTCCTGCGTTCGCTCCGCAGTGGCTCCCCATTGGGCCAGCGTCCGAACATCCCGCTCGGTAATTTTTTTGCCATCGCAATTGCGCAAAACCGATTCGAGCACGATGCGTATGCTGACGGGCAACCGCGAGATTTTCCCCAATCCTTCTTTTTCCAGTTGCGGAAGAGAGTAAAAGCGGCCGGAGCGCCCGGAGCCGGCGTCAAACGTTTGCAGTGAATGAAACAGATTGTGTGCCATATTTTCCGCCCGATCCCAAAGATTCGATAGTAGCAGGAAGGTCAACAAGTTAGTGTAAGGTCCCAAGTCACAAACGTCAAGCGCACCTGACCGCATTCGATTTGGAATCGGCACATGCTTTCCCGCGGCGCTGCCGAGTGCGAGATCGACGCCGATTCTGATGCTTCAAATGTGAAATTGCCGAACTCACGGGCCAAATTGCGAAAAGCATGCAAATCTGTACGGTGTAATTTGTGGCTTTTGCTGGAGGGTTATTACAGACTTGAACGAAAAAACGAGGAGACATGAGGTGACTGGCCCCGACTTGTTGCATGTTGCGCTGTTCAGACCCGAGATTCACCCGAATACCGGCAATATCGCGCGTTTATGCGCCGCCAATGGGCTGCCGTTGCACCTGGTGGGCACGCTGGGCTTTCGCATCGACGATCGATCGATCCGCCGGGCCGGTCTGGATTATTGGCCTTTTGTGGATTTGCGCCGCGAAGAGAGTCTAGAGGAGTTGATGGCACAGCTACCCGGGGTACGCTTCTTCTATTTCAGCGCCCGGGCGGAGCATGCCTTCACGGAAGTATCGTATAGGAAGGGGGACTGTCTGGTCTTCGGGCCCGAATCCACGGGCCTTCCTGAGGACTTGCTGCGCGCCCACTGGGATCACGCTCTGACCATTCCGATGCGTTCCACCCATGTACGCAGCATGAATCTATCAACGGCCGTGGGAATTGCCGTATATGAAGCGCTGCGGCAACTGCAGTGAAACGCAGCGCGGGCTCACGCCGCACAGGGACGAGCGTGAACCCGCGTACCGGATGCACTAGTCGGCT
>JBGQNR010000357.1:0-3739 GCA_041501225.1 Acidobacteriota bacterium | reverse complement strand
TTGCCTATGTGGCGCGTTCCGCCAAAGATCTGCAGCTCGACATCTGCACGATGCCGGTGGGCGGCGGCGAGACGGTCGCAATCACAAACGATAAGGCGGCCGACTGGAGTCCCGCATGGTCTCCGGATGGGAAATACCTTTGCTTTGCCAGCGAACGCGGCGGTTCCATGAACCTCAGGCGGGTCCGGATCGATGAGGCCTCGGGAAAGCCTCTCGGCAAGCTGATGCCGATTACGACTCCCGCGCAGTTTGTGGGCCACCCGAGCATATCTGCCGACGGTAAAATGATCGCGTACTGCGCTGTCAGCGAGAAGCAGAACATTCAGAGGATCGCTTTCGATCCGGTCGAGGAAAAAACAAAGGGCGAACCCCAGTGGGTCACTTTCGGATTGCGACAATGGGCCAATCCGGATGTTTCCCCCGACGGCCAATGGCTCACGTTCTATTCACGAAACCCTGATGGGGATCTGTATGTGCAACGGGCGGATGGGACCGGGCAGGCAAACCGGTTGGCAGGGGATGCAAAGTATCATGTGCCGCACTGGTCGCCGGACGGAAACTGGATCGTCTCTTTCGTGTTCCGGAATGAGACTATTCATCTATGGAAGATCCTGCGCGACGGAAGCGAGCTCACCGAGCTCACGGACGGCGACAAATTCGGAGTTGCGGTCTGGAAGGAGGATGGTTCCCGGATCGCTGTCTCAGGCGTTGCTCGACCGGAAGGTTCGAAAACCTATGTGTTTGATCCCTCGCGCCCCTGGAACCAGCAAAGTCCACAGATCTTGCCAACACCGGAGGCTTCCCTCGTACCGTTCATCGCCATGAGCTGGTCGCCGGATGGGGAACGGCTGGTGGGCCAAAAAGGCTATAAAGACCGGACCGCGGCTGGATTTATAATGTATTCCTTTAGGACCGGCAAATACGAGCGGCTTACAGATTATGGCGAGTGGCCGGTTTTTCTGAAGGACGGCCGGCGGCTTTTATGCGTGTCCCAGGGGCATGAGTTCATCGTTATCGATATACAATCGAAGCGGAAGAATACGATCTTCACCGAGGGGCGCGACGTGCTTGGCCCCCCGCGCCTGCCGCGCGACCAAAGTTACATTTACTTCCCGCGCCATATCAGGGAATCCGGCATCAGCCTCGTTACGCTGCGCTGAGAAAGCCAAGGGACACGCCACAGTTTTCGTGAACAATCCCCAGAACCGACGTTTGCGTGCAGGTTTCGGAACACACCGTCCACATCCGGGATTTGGCCGGTGGGTTGACCGCCACCAACGCTGAACCGCACGGGGACACGAAGAATGAGCTGTCGTTCGGGGTCAGGATTCGCTACCTCCAGCGTCTGATAAGGGGCAACATATCAAACTGCACCATATCTCCAACCTGTGAAAGCAAACCCAACTCAAAACGATGCTGCAGCTCACTCCTCCGTTCCCTTTGGAGGAGGCTGTGCCGTCTGTTCCTTCGGTCACATGGACGTATAGTCGCGATCCCGGAGAAGTGGCTGGCCATGGAGCATTCGATCCACACCACAAGTCACTTCTACGAGTAGCGCGATCTCGTCCATGTGGCTGGTCATCCAATCCAAATGCCAAGTCCGTGTCTGCGGGCCTTGACTCTAGGGCCACATGTACGGATAGCCGACATCAACTAGGATTGCCGACCGTCCTCCTTTTTCCCTGCCACCCCGGACGCCGAAGTGTTTTTCTGTCCTAGCAGCACGGACAAGTCGCGCGCGCGCAAGTTGCCAAATTCCATGCCCGAAACATCATTCTGATGTAAAATCCCGAGCTGTGCTAATGGTATCCAAGTAGCAGATGGGGCAAGTATCCATTCTGCGGATTCCCGGCACCGCGGTGCCAGTTGTGTTTTGCTGGACAACGCGGGGACTGAAACTCGCGCCGTGGTGTGTTCGTTGCGACGCGACTTTCACGCATGCTAACAGGATGGAAAATTACTGCGAATCATGTCGACAGGCTCCCGTGGCCGTTGTTGAGGCCCTGGATGATCCTGCAGAGCCATATAGACTGTGCCGCGATTGTTTCCGACGTTTGGAGGCTCATAGCCTGCGACCGCTAGAATGGTACCGGCTTTGTGCCGTCCATGGGCCAAACAGCGATTCGTTGAGCGGGCTGTATTACGATGAAGAGAACGGCAAGGCGTTGCAGCCTTCTGAGCCGGTAATTGACGCGGCGTCGCTTCCCTGCACGTTGCTGGAGGAGGTTGCCGGTTGCCCGTCGGATTTGCTGACCTACGTACTGAGCAGGCAGCATCTCCACGAAGGGGAGCAAATCACTTCCTGGTATGTTTCCGAAGAACTGGTGGATGCACTGAAGCGGCATTCTCCGGAGGTTTTGCAGGCTACCCTAGGCACCCGGCTCGCAGAGGCTCGAAATCCGGAGATCGGCGGCGTCATTTTTCATCTCATCGGGCTTACTCTAGGACCCCGCGGAGCCGCCCTGATCCGGGAGAACTGGGCACGATTTGCCGGAACATCTTCCTTGCGGAATATGGCGTTTGCGGCATCAAGGTGTCTGCCGGTGACGGAGGCCCACCAGAGAGTGACCGATGCATTGGCGGGGCGGAACCTGCCCGAGCGCATGGCGGCCAAACTTATCCTGCTCGAGTTCACTACTCCGCTTACACTGGACTGGATTGAGAAGAACATCCAATCGCCTGTGGACATCACATGGGGATTGCTGGCCGCTTCTTCCTCCTTTGATTGGCCGAGGGCCGAAAAATGGCTCGACTGGGGAAGGCCCTTAAGCCTGGTGGCTCTGGATGCGCTGGAGTGGTGCGTGTGCAGCAGTAGAAAGCCGCCCCTTTTGCACCCGCCGCCCCCAGCCGAATTCGTCCGCCGCCTGGAGGATTACCGCAGCAAGGATCCCGTGCTTCGGGTGCGGGAGAGAGTCGAACGGCTGGTGGAATTCCTGCGCCCACAGATCCGGTGATCGGAGCGGAATCCTCTGTCCACTTCACAGAGACTTACCCATGCCCCGTCGAATGTTCTGTCACTTCTACGGTTAGCGCGTTACACAGCCAGATGAGTTCTTAGTCACCGAATGCGTTTTGTGAAAACGTTTGCTATGATGCTATCATCCGGTATTCCGCATTGTTCTGGCTAAAATTGCTCTGGAGTTTGACGAAGCCAGCCGATTCTAGACACTCTGCAAGCTGCTCAAACCGAAACGGATAATATGCAATTGGATAGGATCGAATGGATGCTTGGCCATCAGCATCGAAAACGAGAATTACTTCGATTATGTGCTTCGCATAAAACGATTCTGGAAAATTCCACACATATATAGGGAGGCACCGTTGGCCGGCACGTTCCCTCCATTGAAAATGCGTAACTCGCTTCTTCTCTTGTCGCAGATACTCCCAATTACGTGATTGAATAACCAGCTTGCCATCATTCCTGAGCACTCTCCGCATACCCTCGAGGGACCTAAGCATCTCATCTCTGTTTCGACAGTGTCCGAGGGAGTTTCCCAAACAAAAAAGTAACTCGAACCGATCTGCAAAGTGTTTAGGCAGTTCTTCCCAGGTGCTGCAGATTAGCGGAACACTCAATCCTGCCCTCGCTGCAGCAGATATTGCTTGTTCAACCATCCCTTTGCTTCCATCGGGCCGATCACCTTAAAACCAAAGAATAGGCAAATGCTTTTCATCCAGGCAAGCGGGCGAATTTTGAGCCGAGATTGCAGCTGAAAGGAGTGGAAACGGGCCGGAGAGG
>JBGQNR010000356.1:0-3808 GCA_041501225.1 Acidobacteriota bacterium | reverse complement strand
GACCAACCCGTATTGATTCAGCAAGCTTTCGCGTGGTCCTGGGACTTCAATCCGTCGCTGTATTTCAGAATCATGGTTCTCCAAAACCTGGGCCGTGGGACGTAGAAAATGCTGAAGAATGCGAATTCGCCACAGACAGGCCGCGTCGGCATCGACTGGGATCCCAACCGATAAAAGAGGCTGAGCATTTTTATACAGGGTTGGACGACAACACCGCCGTGAGGCCCGCGATCGACGGAACCGTCAAATGCAATGCAGTAATTTCTATTGAACGCAAGCGAAACCAAGATTAGAATTAAATAACATTTTCAGGGAGTTAGGACTGGGTTGACGATTGCTCTATCCAACGGGAGGCTCACCGCCCAGTAGCCATCGATTGCCCCCTTCAACCCTCTGTAATCATCCGGCACCGTGGAGGCGAGGAGTCATTGCTTATGATAGGCAAGACGCTCGGGCACTACCAGGTTGTTGAGGAGCTCGGCGCGGGGGGCATGGGCGTTGTCTACAAAGCTCACGATCTGCACCTTGACCGGTTTGTCGCGATAAAGGTGCTTCCTGGCGAAAAAGTTGCCGATCCCGAGCGCAAGCGTCGCTTCAAGCAGGAGGCGAAAGCCGCTTCGGCCCTGAATCATCCGAACATCGTCCACATCTACGATATCGCTGCGGACCAAGGGGTGGATTTCATCGCGATGGAGTACGTCAAAGGAGAGACGCTCGAGCAACGGATTAACCGCAAGAATCTGCGTCTCAATGATGTTCTCAAATGCGCGGTTCAGATCGCCGACGCTTTGGCGAAGGCTCACGCAGCAGGTATCGTTCACCGGGATCTCAAACCGTCGAACATCATAGTGGGCGAGGACGGCATGTTGAAGGTCCTCGATTTCGGGCTGGCGAAGCTGATGGAAGCTGCGGAGAGTCCTACGAATGCGACAACGGCCACGGCTGGGGATGCGACCGCGGTAACGGAAAAGGGAGCAATCGTGGGGACGGTGTCGTACATGTCCCCAGAGCAGGCCGAAGGGAGGCCGGTGGACGGACGCTCGGACATTTTTTCATTCGGGTCGGTCCCATACGAAATGATCACCGGGAGGCGGGCATTTCAGGGCGAAAGCAAGATCTCTATACTGGCGGCGATCCTGCACCAGGAACCCTCGCCGGTCAGTGCAGTGTCGGCAGGAGTGCCGCAAGAACTGGAGCGGACCATCACCCGTTGCCTGCGCAAGGCCCCGGCTCGGCGCTTCCAGACTATGGCCGATCTGAAAGTGGCGCTGGAGGAACTCCGAGACGAGTCGGAGTCGGGCAAACTCGCGAGCCTTGGCGGCGCGGCGGCGAAGAGAAGCCGCATCCCAAAGTGGGCGGCAGCCGCGGCTTCCGTTTTGGTATTGGGAGCAGCGGTTTGGTTCTTGGCGCCGTGGCGGCATGCCCGGCTGCCGGTTTCTCGCGAGAAGCACGTGGTCGTGCTGCCATTCAATAACATAGGCAATGACCCGGCCAACGCCGCGACTTGCGATGGTCTGCTGGAAACGCTCACCAGCCGGATGACAAGTCTGGAGCAGCCGGAAGGGCCGCTGTGGGTGGTGCCGGCAAGCGAAGTGCGGCGGCGCAAGATCACCGAAGCGAGCGCGGCCCAGCAGGTCTTGGGAGCCAGCCTGGTGGTGACGGGCAGTGTGCAACGCGACGCCAGCGGCGCGAGGTTGACCGTGAACCTGGTCGACACCAGCACTCTGCCTCCGCGGCAGGTCGGTTCAGCGGTGATCGACGACCCTCTTGGGAATTTTTCCACCCTGCAAGACAACGTCGTCGCAACTCTGGCCAAGCTGTTGGATGTGGAGCTGAGCCCGCGCGCTCTGGGCAGCGCGAGAGGCGAGAGCACCTCGGCCCCGGCGGCCTACGAATCATATCTCAAAGGTCTGAGCAACCTCCAGCGGTACGACAAGCCAGGCAACCTGGACGCCGCGGCGAAGTTCTTCGAAAGTTCCATCAAGGACGACCCGCGCTTCGCCCTCGCTTATGCCAGGCTGGGGGAAGCTCTGTGGATGAAGCACCTCGTCAGTCCCAACCCCCAACTCATCGACGAGGCCCTGGCCGACTGCAAGCGCGCCGAGGAAATCAACAACCAGCTTGCTCCAGTCCATGTGACCCTCGCCCGGATACACGCGGGAACAGGCAAATACGACCTGGCGATCCAGGAGTTCCAGCGGGCGTTGGAGTTGGACCCGCGCAGCGCGGAAGCGTATCAGCAGATGGCGCGCGCCTACGAAAAGATGGGGCGCGCCGCGGAGGCCGAAGCCAACTTGAAAAAAGCCGTGGCGCTCCGGCCGGATTATTGGGATGGGTACAACTCCCTGGGAACCTTTTATCACCGCCAGTCCCGGTACCCCGAGGCTGCCGCAGCATTTCGCCATGTTCTCGAAATGACGCCTGATAATGCCGCGGCTTACAGCAACCTGGGGGTCGTCTTGATGCGCATGCAGGACCGGGCGGGCGCGCGCCGCATGTATGAGAAATCCATTGAGCTCAGCCCGAGCTACAGCGTCTACACCAACCTGGCAAGCCTCTATTACATGGATCGCGACTACGCAAAGGCGGCCGAGACGTATGAAAAGGCCTTGAAGCTGAACGACCGGGACTACCGGCCGTGGGGAGGCCTCGCGTCCTCATATGAAGGTATGGGCATGCAGGACAAGGCTCGCGCGGCGCATGAGCGGGCGCTGAAGATAGCCGAGGAGGATGCGATCCGCGATCCGAATAACGCCGATGCGCAGGGCCGGGCAGCGTGGTTTTGCGCCAAGCTCGGCAAGAGGGAAGAGGCTTTGCGCCGCATCGAAAGCGCTCTGGTGCTCGCGCCGGCTAATGGCGCTACCCTGTACCAAGCCACGCTGGTTTACGAAGTCCTCGCTGATAGGCCGGTGGCACTGAAATGCCTCAAAGCGGCACTGGAGCACGGCTACTCGAAAGAATGGGTGCAGCGCGACCCGGATCTACAAAAATTAAGGGAGGATCCGAATTTTCAGTCGGTGGTTAAGTAGAATCCAACAATTCAAGAAAGGAAGACCATGTCGAACAAACATAGCCTTACGATTGTCGATAAGTGCCACACTACCGCGGAGCAGCATCCCATGATGGGCAAGAATGGATATACGAAGATCCAGTGGCAGTGCGCAGACGGGGAGTCGTACGCCCTGCTACTCCCAGGAGGGGTTTTCCAGGGATACACGGATGCTTTTGCGCTCTTAGTCAACGGTCCCGGCTGGGTCCCCAAAAAACCGCTCGAACTGGAGCCTAAGGTGAATACAATCATCAAGAATTATATATATGACAACGACGGAAAGAACTGTCCGGGGAAAGCTGACCCGCCTGACATCACCATCCAATCGTAGCTGCTGCGGCGCATTTTCTTTTGCGTGTGCATTCGGCACCGCTTGTTTTTTAACCCGGGCAAGCGCCTGGCGGCATAACGTTAGAGCCGCCAGTCGCGCCCCGAATGCCTGTCTATGGCGAATTGCTAATTCGTGACACAACCCCAGGCGATTCCAGGTTTTGTTAAAATGAGCAGATGCGCGATCTGGTTATCCTTTTCATTCATCTCATCGTGACGCTCGCTCGTCTGCTTGGTTGTCGTTTGTCAATATTCCATACGGCTAGGACTTGATGGCCTTTGTCCTGAGTCTGATGCCTACGTTGGACTCCCAATCAACTTTGGATCCGCTTTCTTGGGGTCTTGCCGATGATTGCGCCAGAAATGGTGCACACCTCAGAATAGCAGAATAGAGCGCTGCAGCATCTTTCGAAGGATGACCCGATTACG
>JBGQNR010000355.1:0-3819 GCA_041501225.1 Acidobacteriota bacterium | reverse complement strand
TGTCAGGGTGTGAAGAAACTCGTAGTGGGCCGACTGAGCTTTTGCGTTTCATGGGCTGTCCTCCTGGCGCTTCCTGCGCCGACAGCCCGACCATATCAAAAGCCCTCAAATCGAGTCACGCAGCCCTGCCGAAAGGACACCATGAATGGCCGTCATCCTGAAAAGATTGCACATCATGTACAGCGCTTCCCACGTATTCTCGTGGCAGGCATCCGAATAGGTTTTCGCAAGCATTGCCCAGAGTTCCGGATCGAGGTACTGCTTGAGGTGTCTTCCAAGTTTGCCAGGGTTGCGTGAGAATTGGGTCTTCACCCCCACATGCCAGATGAGCATTTTCATAAGCTGCTCCCGGACGACCCTGTCGAACATGGATTTGGCATAGATTATTTCTTCTCTGCACAATCCTTTGGCAACGTAGGGACACACCCACCAGAATTCGTTGCAGCAATCGGAGAACGCCTTGGCGGTGGGTGGCCTTGGAAGATAATCGCCTTCGCTCGGAGGGGCAACCGGCTCGATGATACCGTCCTTATCCAGGAGTAAACAGCTTAGACTATCTTTTTCAAGTTCATTGAGCTTGGCGATGGGGAACAGGCTGAGGTCTATTCGGTTGCCATCTGTAAACTGCATGAGATAGGTAAAACTGCCGTTATTCCCAGGAGTCGGGTCGTGCATCGCCTCGGGCATTTGCAGGATCATAATCTCACCGAAACGGTTTATCCAAGTGTGGTCCTCCTTGAAAGGACCGACCTCGGTGACGAGGTAGACAATGTCAAAATCCTGGAAGATATCCCGCGACGCGTTAGGGTTGGCGCGTGAGCCGTGCATGATCACAGCGCGGATGCGGTCGTCGTTCTTCGCGGTGTTTACAATCAGTTCAAGCATTTCCTGTTCGCTACGCATGATTCTCCTGAGTATTGCAGCTAACTTGAATTATATAGGTCATCGTGGCTGGATAAGCCGCCAATTGGCGGCGGGCTATCACAGCGGGATTATCTGATCACAGCGGCAAATACTTTAAACACAGTCGGTTTAGCGTGTGTCAATCGGCATTGTAGCCGGATACGCCGCCCGTGCACAGTAATAAATGGCCTCATGATCCCATAGTTCAACACCGATCGAGGATCCATTTGCGGATGTATGGCAACGAGCGCCGGGGAAAGGCGTGAGGCGACTCGTACTCACGATAGGTCACATCCTCTGAATATTTGCGCAGCGCCTGTTCGAATGAGCGCGTGTGCTCCAGGCTGTAGTACTGATCCTGAGTCGCCGCTATATGCAGGATGGCAGCCGGTACTGGCCGATATTTCTTCGAATGGGCCAGATTCCCCCTGTCCCTGCCAATAATCCCGTATTGATTGAAAACGTTGCACCTGTCTATTTGGGATGCTACGTTCAGCAGCCATGGGTAATATCTTGATCTCTTTGATCCACACCCTGGGTTCTGGCTTCCGGACACGTGCTTCGCTGCTAGCAGAAATCCTCGCTCTTCGTCATCAGCTCGCGATTTTGAAGCAGTCCGCGAGAAGGCGCCCTCTCCTCGGAAGATCTGACCGGTTCCTGTGGGTCTGGCTCAGCCGCTGGTGACCTGACTGGCGGAATTGCCTCGTGATCGTCAAGCCGGAAACAGTGCTTGCCTGGCATCGGAAGGGATTTCGGCTTTATTGGACATGGAAGAGCCGTCGGCGCCGCCCTGGAAGACCCGATATCACCATGGAGATCCGAGCTCTGATTCGGAAAATGAGCACCGCTAACGCGACCTAGGGCGCGCCTCGAATCCACGCGGAATTTCTAAAGCTTGGCATCGAAGTGTCGCAGGCAACTGTGGCCAAGTATATGGCCCGCCGCAGTAAGCCACCTTCTCAAACTTGGCGCACATTTCTTGAGAATCATCTCAAGGAGATGGTATCCATCGATTTCTTCGTGGTTCCTACCGTCAGCTTCTGAGTCCTGTTCGTGTTCCTGATCTTGGCTCACGATCGCAGACGCGTGCTGCATTTCAATGTGACAGCCCATCCGACTGCTGAATGGACCGCAGACCAGATTCTTCAAGCATTCCCCTGGGATACGGCTCCCGGCTACCTTCTTCGCGATCGTGACTCCATCTATGGCGACACGTTTCGCAGGCAGGTCAGCAGCATGCGAATCACCGAAGTCCTTACGGCCCCTCGATCGCCTTGGCAGACTCCTTATGTCGAGCGCTTGATTGGATCGATCCGAAGGGAATGCCTCAATCACATTATTGCGATCAACGAAGAATCGCTTCGCGCAACGCTTCGATCCTATTTCTCTTATTATCACGATAGCCGCTGTCACCTCGCGCTGAATAAGGATTCACCGGCACCCAGAGAAGTCCAGGCACTCGACAAGGGCAAGATCGTTGAGATTCCAAAAGTAGGCGGGCTTCATCATCGTTACGAGCGCCGCGCGGCCTGATCGCCCACTTTATGTAATCAACCAGTTCCGCATCTGAATATTGGTGTGCTCAGGCGTCCACCGGCGATTTGAGGCTGCTTTCCTGTTGCGTGCTTTGGGAGAGCGTTTATCAAATCCAGGGCTTCCAAAAATCAGAAGTAGATGGCCCGCTCAGTCCATTTTCCCGCAGATGGATTTTTTAGCAAGGACACATAGTCTTCCTGTAAACATGAGGTCCTCCTCATTGAGTCTGACCCATGCTGACTCAGGAGTCGGCCATGTTTTTCTGCTGAGTCTCATTTAACGGAATGAATCCCTGCGCAAAAAGCAATGTCCGTGCTTGCGTCTCGACCTGTGGGCTGACGTAAAAAAAGGCACCCACGTGTCGTGAGGAGAAGAACAATCCGCCGGTATACGGCTCCGGCAGTACTACGTAGTCAATCGGACCCGCATCCAGCGCCTGCTCCACGGCGCGAGCCTCCCTCAGGCGCTTGGCAACGTAAATGAGTGTAAGCTTCTGATCCCTAAAAAACTCCGGCTCTCGCAACATGACCGGTTAATTATAATCCATCTGCATGCGAATGTTTTCTGGCCGCGATCCATTATCACTAAGGCAAATCGGGGAATCCTTGACTGTCTTGACCTGTCGACGATCTCACGACCTTGTGTACCCGTTGTTGCCTCTCCTTCCGGCGGTCACCCGCTGTTCGCGTTGCCCAAATGCTTCGGCTACCGATTCTTCGGAACCTCGCTTGACAGGATGCCCAGCGCCTTGGCCACGCCTTTGCCGTATGCAGGATCGGCCTTCATGCAGTTGCCGATGTGGCGGACCTTGATCTCCTTGGGCGCGTCACCCATGGCGCGGGCCGTGTTCTCGAAGAGCACCTGCTTCTGCTCGGCCGTCATCAGGCGGAAGAGAAGCCCGGGCTGCGAGTAGTAGTCTTCGTCCTGCCGATGGTTCCAATGATCGGCGGGACCCTCTATGCTGAGCGGCGGTTCGGCGAAATCCGGCTGCTGCTGCCATTCTCCGTAGCTGTTGGGCTCGTAGCCGAGCGTGCTGCCATGGTTACCGTCGACCCGCATGGCACCGTCGCGATGGTAGCTGTGGAACGGGCAGCGCGATGCGTTCACCGGGATCATGTGGTGGTTGACGCCGAGACGATATCGTTGGGCGTCGCCATACGAGAACAGGCGACCCTGCAGCATCTTGTCGGGGGAGAAGCCGATGCCGGGCACGATGTTGGCGGGGTTGAAGGCCGACTGCTCGACCTCGGCGAAGTAGTTCTCCGGGTTTCTATTGAGCTCCATGACACCCACCTCGATCAGCGGGTAGTCCTTGTGGAACCAAACCTTGGTCAGATCGAAAGGGTTGTAGGGGCACTTGGCCGCATCCTTCTCCGGCAT
>JBGQNR010000354.1:0-3838 GCA_041501225.1 Acidobacteriota bacterium | reverse complement strand
GATGTCTCCAGGGCTCTTGCACCGTGCCTGCCGTGACCGGGGGCAGCGCCGCTGCGCGGCTCGCCCCCGGCTACTTTCTCGGCGTCCCTCCGGGACGCATAGTTTTGAGACAGTCTCGCCGGGCGGGGCTTGGAATCAAATAATCCAGGGATCTGAGCGCCGTGCGGCGCCCGGCGCCCACTTCGCTTCCGCATTTTCATGCGCTTGCGCGCGCGACGTCGCGCATGGAAGGCTGTTCGCTAAAAGAAAAGGAGGTTTTGTGAAAAAGAACGCGCTCTTGATCATTGTTCTCTTTGCCCTCGCCGCGATGGTTCTTCCCGGACAGGAAAACCCGAACGCCCTCACCCTAAAGGAAAAGGTGGAAGGCTGGAGGTTGCTCTTCAACGGCACCTCGTTTGACGGCTGGCGCGGCTACCGGCAGACCGGCATTCCCGCCTGCTGGAAAATCGAAGACGGGCTGCTGAAAGCCGTCCCCAACGTGAAGGGAGCCGATCTGATCACGACTCAGAAATTCGACAACTTCGAATTCAGCTGGGAGTGGAACATATCGGTCGCCGGCAACAACGGCATCAAATACTTTGTCACCGAAGAACGCCCCGGCGCGCCAGGCTATGAGTACCAGATGATCGACGACGCGGCGAACGAAGAAAGAAACAATGGCCCCAAGCATGCGACGGCTTCGTTTTACGATGTCCTGGGCCCGGCTGACGACAGGCCGTTGAAGCCCGCGGGCCAGTGGAACCTGTCGCGCGTCCTGGTGCGCGGCAATTACGTCGAGCACTGGCTGAACGGGAAGAAGGTTCTCGAATACGAGCTGGGCAGTGACAGAGTCAAGGCCAACCTGGCCGAAAGCAAGTTCAAGAATTTCCCGGATTTCGGGACCAGGATCCAGGGTCACATCATGCTGACCTACCACAACGACGAATGCTGGTTTCGGAATATCAAGATCCGCGAACTTCCCGCGAAGTGATGTCGCAAGGCAGCCACGTTTCTCACCGCCAGGCGCAGAGCACACAGAGGTGCCTTCTGCGAGCCCGGCGCCTCTGCGGTGAGTCGCCGGGACTCTTCACTGGGGTGAAATGTGATGTCTGCACGGCGCATAGGCACTTAGATTTCTTCGTGGTGCCGACGATTGATTTCAAGCTGATGTTTGTGTTTCTGGTTAGGGCACATGAGCGCAGACGCGTGATTTAATTCAACGTGACTGAGCATCCTGCCGCTGCGTGGACAGCCCAACAAATCCTGCAGGCTTTTTCTTGGGACACGGCACCTCGTTACCTTCTTCGGGACCGCGACTCCATCTATGGCGAGACCTTTCGCAGACAGGTCTCAAGCCTGAAAATCAGCGAAGTACTCACGGCACCACAATCTCCATGGCAAAGTCCCTAGGTCGAGCCGCTGATTGGATCGATCCGAAGAGAATGCCTCGATCATGTAATTGTGCTGGGTGAGGAATCACTCCGCCGGATGCTTCGATCGTATATCGAGTATTATCACGATTCCCGCTGTCATCTCGGACTGAACAAGGATTCACCGGAAACCAGAGAAGTGCAACTACCCGATAAGGGTATGGTTGTCGAGATTCCCAAAGTGGGCTGGCTTCATCATCGTTACGAGCGACGCGCAGCCTGATCGTGTGCTTTTTGTTCCCTGTCAAACGAATCCACACTCAGGATTGGTATGCCGAGGTCTCCCTGCACGCTTGATCACTGTTTCCCAATTCGATCCTGTCGACCAGGTTTGAGTCCATCTTGGAAGCCCGATAAGCCACTGTGTGTCGTGTGCGAGGTCTTGACTCCCTTGGATGGATTTATTGGTAATGACAAGGTAGCATCGGTTCGATTTTGCAGCTTATTTCGCCTACCCGTAGAAAACTACTTCTCGTCGAGCTGGCCGTTTTGGGCGTGCAAGGAGCAATTCGGCTTGCCTATTACGGAGTGGGCAATCAGTATCCTGAGAATCAAAGGACCCCTTTCTGCTTTCCAACTCGGGAATCCAAGTGTAGCATCGCCCTGACGATTGTCTTTATGAACCTTAGACGGTCAGGCCACATCCATATTGGTAAAGGAAGGGGAGTCTATGGCTAAGAAGCTGCTTGCCCTTGCTTTTGCAATTTGCTTGCAGTGGTCTACGGGAGCCTCGCTGCCCGCCCAGACAGGGGTCGAAACCAAGTCGGTTCCAGTTAAGCGCGGCGATACGCTGGTCATCAACAACGATCACGGGTCCATCCGAATCCGTTCAGCGCAGAGCACTACGATGGAGGTGAAGATCTGGAGAAAGACGCGCAGCACGATGCAAGCAGGCCCCTTGAAGGTCGATTTCCAGAGAAATTCTGACACGATCTCTTTCCGCTCGTCCTTTTCCGGCTTCCCAGGTGAAGCTGTCGATTTCGATATCAAAGCGCCCGAATTCATGAACGTGAAGATCGCAGGCGCTAATCCGAATATCGATATCGGAGGGATTCATGGATACGTGCGCATTGAGAACCGTGCAGGAATGGTTTTGGCAGAAGATCTGACCTCCTCCGTATCACTCCTGACCGAAAAAGGAGATGTTATTTATCGTGCGAATTTGCAGCCCGAAGGAGATGTGCGAATCGAATCCACGTCCGGCAACATTTACTTCGAACTTGGAGAGCATCTCAATCTGCGAGGTCAGTTCCACGCCGGAGGGACAATCACTTGGAACAGGGAGCCTGCAATCGGGGCGAAATCTCTCGAAAAGCAGCTGGGTGCGCTGGGGCCGATGCTTTATGCGGGAAGCGTGAATGGCAATGTTGAGGTTCGTTTCACTGAACTCCCACAAGTAATTAGGGCGGTCACTTCGACGCAATCTGGCGCTGTGCCTGACGTCTCCGGCAAAAATCAGAAAAATGCACCGGAAATTTCCAAACCTGCCGCGGCCCCTCCCTTATCCGGGCAGGAAGCCACGCGCGAGCCTCGCGCCACGGGAGGAGTCCAGCAACCTTCGGCTCCGCCCGGGGGGTATTCCCTGAAGGTAAACGTGGATTCGGTCTCCCTAAATGTTTCGGTGCTTGATCGTGATTCCGGCCGCAGCGTGGGACAACTGCAAACGGAGGACTTTCTTGTTTACGAGGATGGCGTCCTGCAGCAGATTGACGAGGTGGTGCCTTCGGAAGCTCCGTTCAACCTGCTCCTGCTGCTTGACGTCAGTGGCAGCACACAGTCCTATCTGCCAATGATGAAGCAGGCCGCGATTGATTTTACCCGGCGGATCAAAGCCAACGACCGCATTGCCCTGGCTACTTTCAATTCCAGTGTACGGCTGATCCAGGGTTTTACCAATGATCGCGCCGCCGCTGCAAACGCCATTCAGATGATCCAGGCGGGAGGGGGCACGGCTTTTTATGACGCGCTGACGGCCTGCATAGACCAGTACATGCGTGACGTTGAGGGCAGAAGTGCCATTGTTGTCTTTACTGACGGAGTTGACAATCAGCTTTACGGTGAGCCAGCCGAAGGCTCTTTCGTCAGGTTTGATGAGCTGTATCGAAGGATCCAGGAAATCGAGCCTATCATCTACACTATCTTTCTGGACACTGAGGGAATGGTTCCAACCAGATCCGGTGGTGCGGGGCCGGCTGCCACCGGAACCATAATAGGTATCCTTGGCGACATAATGCGAGGAGGGAGGCCCCCGGGATCCTATCCACCCACCAGCCCTAATCCTGCGCCAAGCCCGTATCCGTCGCCTCGAGGTCCCAGCAGTCCGGCTGAACGTGCTGCTTATGCGGAAGCCATGAAACAGCTACTCATGGTCGCGGAACAAACCGGCGGGCGCTTCTACTCTCCGCGCAGAGTCGACGAACTCTCCAGGG
>JBGQNR010000353.1:0-3931 GCA_041501225.1 Acidobacteriota bacterium | reverse complement strand
CGCTCAAAACCCATAAGCGTCCGTCGCAAGCAGACAGCGGCTTCCTTCAAGTGGTCGTTATCGGAAATGCCTCGGCAATCTCTTTTTGCTCGTATCCCGTCGATTTCTGCGCCGAGGCATTTCCGATGAACGCTAACAACTTTACGCCCGGAACCCGATCTAAAGTTTTGCACTGCCATGCTTAACATCTAAGACTGCATTGCTTCCGAATCAATATCGGTTTGCAATCCTCCTTCTATCAGTGCTCCCAATGATAGGTCCGACGCACGGATGGGGCATCTTGAGGCGCATTATCGAGATTGCGAGAAGACCGGACCCATACCTATAAAAAATCCTTTGACCCGTTTAAACCTTTCCTATCGAATGAACCGTCTTATTACAGGAACAAGAGCCATGGTCACTTCGCAGGCATTGATGCAGAAAACAGACTATCCGGAAGATGATTTAATCCTATAGGCAAAAGGCGGAAGTCATGCGGCGTTTGAAGCGCTTTACCGGAAACATCTCGGTCGCGTTTATGCTATCTGTGTCCGGATTCTCTCTGACCGCTCCTGGGCTGAAGATGTGACTCAGAAGATCCTTATCCACGCCTGGATCAAGCTGAACTCCTTTCGCGGCGACAGCCGCTTCTCTTCATGGTTGTATCGCCTCTCTGTAAACATGATTTTCGACGAGCTGAAATTAGCCGGGGCAAGGGATGATCAGAACATCGGCAAAAAACAAACGGTATTTTTCGCCGCCTCCTGTTCCGAACCAGTTCGAAACCTTCGGCTGGACCTAAATAGCGCAATAGACTCGCTGCCACGGCAGGCCCGCATCATCTTTGTTTTGCATGACATGGCGGGTTTTACGCATGAGGAAATTGCAGATGCGATGAAACTGGCTGCGGGAACATGCAAAGCCCAACTCAGCCGTGCGCGCAGACTTCTGAGGGAGGCCCTCAAACAATGAAATGTGAAACCTTTGTCAGTCTAATTGACGACTTTGTGGATGCAGCTCTGCCCACAGCTGAGCGCCAGAGGATGGAAGAGCACCTTAGAGTGTGCAGAAAGTGCCGCGAGGACTGCGGGCACTGGAATCCCTGCTGGACCGGTCAGCCACAATAGGTGAGACGCCCGATTGGGACTTGTGGCCAAATATTGCATCAGGGATTGTCGCTGCCGGCCCTCCTGAGAGTGTGTCCATACGGAGAACATCCACCTCTGAACCGATGACGGGCTCCATTTTTTCGCAGGGAAGGTCGCGCTGGATCTGGCGTTTGGCAGCCGTTGCGATCCTCGGAACCATGCTTGTGCTTGCCGCGACGTACTTGCGGAATCGCCCTCCGGCGCCGGTGTCCAGGACAACTGAGGCACCTGCTGACGTTGTGGGTGCTGTCCGAAACCCGAAGGCACAACCCGTCCCTGCCACTCAGGCTACGACGGGAGACTCAAGATTTCCTCAAATGGAGGCCAATGCATCCCAAAGCGGCTCTTCAGGCAACTACGCTCAGGCATGTCAATGCGGCCCTTCCTTACAAATAGCCGATCTCATTGATAAAGCCTGGATTGTTGATGAGAACCTACCCTCTCAACGCGCACGGGATATTGTATCTGAGCGACTCTACACTCTTGCCGGGGAGAACGCGGATAATTTCTTTCTGCACAGGGCTTCTGTTGAAACTCGGTCGTATCCATTGCACGCAGCTTACAATCTGACTCAACGATATCGCATGAAGCTTGCACAGCATCCCAACGATCCGGTTTGGACCTATTTGTACGCCTACAGACTATTCGGCATGGATACTCCGGAGATGATCCGGTTGATGCAGCAACTGATCGCAGATCATCCGCAATTTCCCTGGCCCAACCTTGTTCTTGCCGAGGTCTATAGCCGTTACAGCTCTACGGATGAAAACAAGGCACGAACGAACCTTCAAACTTTCATGAAGCTTTGCCCTGAAAGTCCCGAACCCACCCGGCTGTTAACAGCACTCGGAAACTCCGATTTTCTGGCAGATGCGATCGGCCGGATGCGCGCAAACCTGGCGACACACTCCGATATCCAATCGCTGCTGCTGTACCAGGATCTATGGTTCTTGGAGGCCATCAGGGGCGCCACCGGTGAAGAAATTACCAAAGTTCAACAGAGAATCCGGGAGGATCTGAAGCGCTTACAGAGCTTTGAAGCCAGCCGGCACGGGCGACTTGCGCAAGTCATTCGCGGCGGGTATTTCAATGTCGGCGACAAAGATACTTTCCGTGATCTGTTCGATAAAGACACGAGTTCGAGCGGGCGATGGGGCGCCGTGATGGGTGAAATGCAGGAGTGGAACAAAGCGAATCCTGTTCCGCCGAATGATGCGCAGGCTGAAAAACGGAGCGCCTACTGGGAGAGCCGGCTCCGGGTGAGTGAATCATGGATCAAGAGAATGCCCGAGAATCCTTCCCTTTGGATCATCAAGCTCGAAGCACTCGCAGCACTCAAGAATCATTCTGAAAGCGAGTTCCTGGAAGCCGCGGCAAATGTACTCGTACTCGAACGCAATGGCACGGAGACTCCGGAGCTTGGAACCCATCTTAGATGGAAATCGAACATCCTGAAACTTGCCTCCCTCTATGCGGACCAGGGGATTTTGCTGGATCAGGTTCCGGCTTTCATCAGGGAAGGGTATGCGGCAGCCGAGAGATACAACCGGGAAATCGTGAATGACCTTTCGCCAAATCCCGAGTGGTCTTTATTGATGAGGCGATTTTCCAGCTGGATGGAAGCGGACGATGCCTGGCATTCACTGGCAGCCGCGTATCTGCGAGTGGGGAAGCCAGACAAGGCTAGCAACGCTTTGGATAGCATCGAACCCGGGCTCAGAGAATTCAAAACGCTGCTGGCAAAAGCACAGGAAGATGCCAAGCCGGATGATAGCGCGATAACCAAAGCCCAGCGTCAATCGATAGCTGATCAGCTGGCCAACCGGGAAGAACGATACGCCGCTGCACGTGCCAGCATTCGCCAGGCGGCGAGGAAGTAATTGGCAGTTATGCCGAGGTGGCCCCTACCGCCAATTCGTAGCCAACGACAGGGCATTGCATCTCGATCGCAAGTATTGCGACGTTTGCACCAAACAACCAATTGGAGGAATTATGAAACGCTTGGCTCTTTTTCTGTGTTTGATGGTTATGCCATTCGTTCTGGCATTTGCAGCCGCTACGCCTGACTTCAGCGGAACCTGGATCCGAGATGTTGGCAGGAGCGATGCAATGGCAACCAACATCGACGGCAAGGTGACGCCGATATCGGCGGATCTTATTGTCAAACACGTGGGGAATAATCTGCAGATTGAATCACGATGGAACTTTAAGGCACCGACTACGACGAACTATGTTCTGAGCGGCACCGAGAATTACTCGTCCGATGAGCGGGGCAATGCGATCATTTATCTTGCATCCTGGGAACAAGACAAGCTTATCATCGATCAACTCGTAAAGGCGGATACTCCATTCGGCCGCGCTGAGGTCAAGACAAGAGCCGAATGGTCGCTGTCGGACGGCGGGGGTACGCTCACGATCACGACGATGACCGGCGGTTCATCCCGGAAACAGGTTTATCATCGGTAACTGCAAAGCACTCAAGGGTGCTGAAGGCGTTTTCCTTTCGTCGATCAGCACCCTACTAAAGACCGGTCCCTAGTCGGCGAACGGTCAGGAGGTTAGGGACTGGCAGGCCGCAGCGATGAGGAACAGCGCAACGTGATTGCCAGCGCAGACTTGAGCAACAAATCAGCCTGTTTCGTCACCGGGCAGTAAACGTTAGATCTCTCATGCTTATCCGGTTGTTTCAGCTGACCACAAGTAATAGTGATAGGCGCATGGCTCGCGTGCCCTTCCCAATCAGTCTGCGCCAGTTCCAGCTCCAGTTTGCCACCGTAGGAGGCATGCCAGAGCCCCGGGACCCT
>JBGQNR010000352.1:0-3984 GCA_041501225.1 Acidobacteriota bacterium | reverse complement strand
CACGCCCTGGGCTTTGCTGCGCCACCCCTTCGGGGTTTTCGCAGTCGTGAAATGCTTAGTCCTTAAAGGGCGAGGCAGAACAGCCCAGGGCGCAAGCCCATAAGCGCTAAGATAAGCCGGATCGAGGCTTCTGGTGCCCCATGCGCACCACTGTTTTGGCCTCAAAAAGGGATTCATTGGCCGATTTGCTACCTGGAATGAAGGAGATCTTTCCGCTAAGTTAGCGCTTATGGGCGCAAGCCCTGGGTTGAGGTCCGGAGATCTCAAGCCCTGAAGGGGCACAGAAATAGACGAGTTGATCGGCACCGTAATTGGTCCTATCTTCGGAGTAGAGGGCGCGGAAAGCGCAGAGAAATCATGCCAAAAAGAGATTGTTTCTCTGTGGGCTCTGCGAATTCTGCGTTAGGATTTTAGATGCGATCGGACTGGAGCGGATTCTGCGGCGGAGGTTTGGAGAACAGGCTTTCTTGCAGGCGAGAGATGGGGTAAAAAGAAAATGGCCGCTGTAACTCCGTTTCCTTGACCCGACCGTTTCGGTATCCTCCCTCCCGTTGCCCGGGAGCGAGCATGAGCCAGAAGTTGCGACCAGTTGCCGGGTCTTTCTCCCGACAACGCCTTCCGGGGCTTTATTTTTTTCCCCCGATCGGCTCCAGCCTCCTAGTGTAACGAACAAACCTGTTAAGCCCGTCCGTCACTCTTCTGCCGGTGTTCAAGGTCACGCTTAATTACAGCGACCGATATGAACTTTGACAGACGCCCCGCTCCCCGTCAATTGTTTATTTACCAAAAAAATTTTCCACAGGATATCTCGGCCCCCGCATAAGAGATACCGTTTTAGATTTTTTTATATAGTTTCCTCTAAAGGAAACTATTGTTTTTCTGTTTTATTAAGGAGCTTATAAATTATTATAATAATTAGATTTACACGATCTCGGCTCTGTTTTTCGTGATCGGTTGCTCTGATTACCCACTGAAGGTCAAAAGATAAGGGGCACCGATACACAACAATGAGAGAAGAAAAACCATCCCGAAAACAAATCCCAACGTCCAGAAATCACGGCGACTGATGTACCCGCTGCCAAAATAAACCGGTGCGGGACCCGTGGCATATGGATCGAGGACGCCCATGATTCCCAGCGAGTAGCAGAGCAGAAGTGCAAAGGGCTTGAGGGGAAGACCGGGCACAGCTGCGCCGGCGGCCAGAATCAGCGGCAGAACCGCAGTCGTGTGCGCCGTGAGGCTCGCGAACAGGTAGTGCAGCATGAAGAAGACCACGACCAGCAGGAACAGGACGACGGTCGGTGACATCCCGCTCATGCGCTCTGCACTGCTGCTGGCGACCCAGGCAACAAAGCCGATTTTATTGAGACCATCGGCCAAGGCAACCAGAGTTGCGAACCAGACCAGTACGTTCCAGGCTTGTTTATTGCCGAGCACATCGTCCCAGGAAATCACACGGCTGATGAGCATCAAAGAAATAATGACGCCGACGACGGTGGTGGCATCGAGCAGATTCCCGCCAAATATCCAGAGAGCCAGCGCCAGGACCGCCAGCAGGGACATCATCCACTCCTGCCGGGTTATTTTCCCCATGTTCTGCAGTTCACGGCCCGCCCAGGAAGGCGCTTCCTGGCTGGATCGGATTTCGGGTGGATAGATCTTATAAATGAGCAGCGGCAGGATGAGCAGGAGGGGCAGGCCCACCGGTAGGAATCCGGCAAGCCATTCGGTCCAGGAGATGCTCAAGTTGGTCGTTTTATGCACAAGTTCGAGCGCCAGCAGGTTGGGAGCCAGGGCAGTAAGGAACATGGAACTCGTAACGCAGGTGGCGGAGAATGCCGTCCACATGATATAGGAACCGATCCGGCGCGCAGTTTCACCCGGAAGAGAGCCGTACAGAACCGGAAGGTTGCGCACGATCGGAAAGATGGTTCCCGCACTGCGCGCGGTATTGGAAGGAGTGAAGGGGGCAAGGATGAAGTCAGCCAGCGTAATCGCATAACCCAGGCCCAGGGTTTGCTTGCCCATTTTCTTGACCAGAAATAAGCCGATGCGTTTTCCGAGTCCTGTCTTCTCATACCCCAAGGCGAACATGAAGGCTCCGAAAATGAGCCAGACTGTCGTATTCGAGAAACCGGACAATGCCCATCGAATCGAATCCCCCGGCTTGGGCCCGGCCAGCCCCAGAGTGGCAACTACAAAAACGCCGACAAAACCGACGGCAGCGGGCGGAATCGGCTCAAGGATCAAGCCGGCGATCACAGCAATGAAAATGGCAAAGAAATACCAGGCACTTGGGTCGAGGCCCTGGGGAGCGGGAATGAGTGCAATCAAGCCGCCGGCGGCCAAGGTCAGGATTGCCTTTCCGAGGGTACTTTTCATGCTCGTCTCTCTGCCTCAAAAGTGCATGATCCGGTCCGATGCAGGACCACTCTATCGGATTGAGGAGCGAACTGCCAACTCCCTTGTTGAAAATTGCTTTGTAATGGGGAAAACTCTCGTACCTCCGGGATTACACGGTCAACTTTTCGCACCATGTCTCGCCTTTCCCGAACCTGCACACACTGCAGCCGAATATCCGCTTTTTCACCGCGAACGGCGCCCGGCAGCATTTTCAGCAGACCAACACCAGCCCCGGGCACGAATTCTCCGAGCTCAAAAGCTACTTGCTGGCCCATTTGCTGTGGAATCCGGATATAGACGCGCAGGCGGTGATGACAGAATTTCTCGATGGTTACTACGGGGCTGCCGGATCCTGGATCGGGGAATACATCGGTGCGCTCGAGGAAGCGCTCGCCCGCTCCGGAGCGAGGCTCGATATCTATGAGCCGCCCTCCGTTCATGCCGAGACTTTTCTGGGACGGGAAAAGGTTCTGGCGTACACTGCATTGTTCGATCAGGCCGAGGCCGCGGCGGCCCGAGACCCGGCCGTGCTCGAACGGGTGAAAACGGCCAGGCTGCCCCTCCAGTACGCCATGATCGAGATCGGCAAGAGCGATATGTTCGGACCCCTGGGTTTTTACGTCGAGCGCGGCGGACGATTCGAGCCGCGGCCCGAAATGAAACGTCTGCTCGAAGATTTCTACGCGACCTGCGTGCGCAATGGCGTGCGCACCCTGAACGAGTCAGGCCTGACGCCTAAGGACTATTACCAGACCGCACTGCGCTTTATCGATGTACAGGTGGAAGGCAACCTGGCGTTTCGCAAGCCGGCCACCGCTAATCCACTGCCGGCGGTCAAATACGGCCATGGCAATCTCGCCTTGCTCACCGATGGCGTGCGCGGGGCCAACGACTTCAAAGTGCACTGGCTGGGCTGGGAGGCGATCGACTTCGATTTGACGCTCGACCTAGGCCCGACATCCGCGCCGCACGAGGTTTCTCTCAGCACACTTTACGATCCGCGCAGCTGGATCCTCCACCCGCGCAAGGTGATCTGCTCCGTGTCGACGGACGGCGCGCGGTTTCAGGAAATCGGATCGTTGACAGTCGAAGGCGACCAGCGCAACGGAGAGGTGATCCGGACCTTCGCGTACAGCTGGACGCTTCCCAACGTACGATTTATCAAATTCCATGTGGAGGGGACCAAGCAGCTGCCAAATTGGCACGCTTCTGCAGGCGGCGGGTCCTGGGTGTTCATCGACGAGATTATCGCCCGATAGGCAGCCTCACTCTGCCAGCGTGAAACGCCAGACACAGTAGGTGGCGCCCGTCGGATCGGGGGGACAACAGACGCATTCTGTGTTGATACGCGCATCGATGGTGCGCGCAAATTCGGTGTACTCGACGATCCCGACAGATTTGCAGGGGAAGTCAGGCAGGCCTTTGCGGCGGCGGGTTGACTGTACCCGGCACTCAATCATCTGGAATTCCAGGGCGCCATCATCGGCCCAGGTGGCCTCTTGTTTGTTAAGGGCGGCGTAGAGGCGGTAGTTCAAGGCCGTATCAAGCGCAGGAAGGCCTCCTCCCTCCGCTATGCCAAAT
>JBGQNR010000351.1:0-4074 GCA_041501225.1 Acidobacteriota bacterium | reverse complement strand
CCGGCTTTGGCCTGCATGGAGCAACGTCCTGATCATCGTCAAACCACAAACCGTTGTCGCCTGGCGCCGAGCGGGCTTTCGTTTGTTCTGGCGCCTTCGATCGCGGCCAAAGAGTCTTGGCAGGCCAAAGATCGATGCCGAGGTTCGAGCTCTGATCCGGCGGATGGTGAAAGAGAATCCCAGCTGGGGCGCTCCGAGGATTCACGGTGAACTTCTGAAGCTCGGTTTGAACGTTTCCGAACGTACCGTCTCTCGCTATATCCGGCGCTTGTCTCCTCCCGGCCAGGCACGGAAACTCTGGGCTACCTTCCTGCGCAATCACCGCGAGGTCATCGCGGCCATGGACTTCTTCACGGTTCCAACCTTGCCTTCAGAGTTTTGTATTGTTTCTTTGTCATCGAACACGGTCGACGCAAAATCCTCCGTTTTAATGTTACAGAACACCCGACCAGCCCCTGGATAATTCAGCAACTGAGGGAAGCATTTCCGGAATCTTGTCCATACCGCTACACGATTCTGGATCGTGATGCCAAGTTTGGTGCCGAGGTAATCGATCTGCTAGCAGCCGGCGGCATAAAACCCGCGCGCACAAGCCCTGCAAGCCCCTGGCAGAACGGAATTGCAGAACGCTGGATTGGAAGCTGTCGCAGAGAGCTTCTCGATCACCTGATCGTCCTAAACGAGGCTCATTTGCGTCGTCTGATCCGGGATTACATATCTTACTATCACGCAGACCGAATCCACGACTCTCTTGAGAAAGACACACCTGCGATGCGACCTGTTTCTTCCAAGCCGAACCAATCCGCGCGTTTGGTTTCAGTCCCACGCATAGGTGGCTTGCATCATCGATACGACTGGCAGCAGGCTGCCTGAAGAGGTCTCTTTGTTGGTGTAGTACTTTTCGCCATGGCACGGATCAGTGTCTGATGCTGCGGCGGGTGCCCGAATTTGCCTCCTTCACGGCAGGTGTCCTGGACTTTTCAGCACTTCAACTTCTCGGTAATTATTCGAATCCAAGTACGCGAATCCCGGGGCGATAGAGTTTTGACGACGGACAGCGCCCGATTCTCTCGAAATTCTGTGCTGGCGAAACTCCGGCCGCACACCTTCGTGATTTTTCGTTGCACTCAGATTTGAGGTGAGTCAGGCTCTGCAGGGATGGACTCGTTTTCATCCTGACTTCCATGTAATCTCTGGGCTGCTGCTTCCAGAGTGCGTGTCAGTTCCTCTGCGTTGGCGCAGGTTGCATAGCCCAGGCTCAATCGCAGGTCTTTCCCATTTTCACCCTGTGTGTTTTTCCAGTCTTCGAAGGCGGAGCGCAGCCTGGACGCGCGGTCAAACAGCAACTCTTCGGGTGTCCCCGGCAACAGGATAAGAAGCCCTGTGCTGTCGTAGTGCAGGAGGGATTCCCTCGCTTCTAAATTTCGTGACAGCAAGCTCTGCAGATTTCGAGTCAATTCTCTCTCTGCAGGCACCCTGCGCACCGACCCGTCGCACTCGAGGTGGACAAGGACCATGGAGAGGGCTTCGCTCTCTATTGCCGGGCTTTTTGGTCGCGCTTCTGGCGACGATTCTGCCTGTGGACTGCATCGGTCTGTCAACAGCAAGAGATGAGCCACAGTGGAGGCCAGGATTTTCAGCACGCGCGCGTGATTTTGAGTGAAGAAACGAGGAAGGGAATGGCTCAGGACGAGCGCGCCCAACGGCTTCTGATGCACGACGATCGGGAGGCAGATCAGGGAACGCACGACGCTGGGAAAGTCGATACTGTTGAAGCGAGGATCGCGATAAACGTCTCCGATATTCTGACAGTCACCGTCTTCCTCGATGAGCTTCTCGACGACCTGGGCGAATTCCCGGCTGCCGAGAAGAGTAGGATGCGAGTGACTGAAAAGGAGCTTTTGCTGCTCCCGGACCCCCTCCAAGAACAAGGGATTGCCTGCGCATTTTTCATGGGCATTAAACACCAGACCGCAAAACTCGGCCCCCAGATCCTGGAGGACGCAGTCGATGACCTGCAGGCAAATCTCCTGGAAATCATCCTTGTCCTTGATGGTTTCGACGATTCGGCAAAGCCCCGAGATATAATTTAGGTTCTCTTCGAGCAGACTGTTGACTTCGCCCATGGCATTCCGGTAGTTGTTGATGATTCGCTGATAGAGGTTTCTTTCTTCCGCGAAAGGATCGATCTCCAGCGGCTCTTCCTCACTGGACATCGTCCTCATCTCATCGTAGTTCCTGGCGTCATTGATGAGGATGGCTTCGATTCTCGAGCGAATCTTCCCCTCAAAATCTCTATCCATGATCGCCTTTTCCCTTACCCGGCATGCTTCATCAGTTGAAAGAACTCTTCCACGTCCGCGCGCTTGCTGGCCGCAAGAACAGAAAGAGAATCAAATTCCTCCGGATCCATTTTCAACAGACCCTGAAGGTTGGAGACATCCGCAATCATTTTGCAGTCTCCGTCGTTACCAATGCCCGCCTGCTTAACCAGCATGTCTGCTATGGAAATGGCGGCTGCAAGCGGGAACCCGCCGGCGCCCGGCTCGTGGTGATATTGCACCGCAGTCGCAAGTTCCTGGGGAAGATGCCATTGGCTGGCGAGGAGGGACCCGAGAGTCGCATGATCCACTCCGTAGTGCTGCAATTCGTGGGCACAGATATCAGGATCGTCCGGACCCTTCTTCATGGCAAACAGACGGCTGTATCCGGCGGCATCCTGCTTGAAATAGACTACCTTGCCCAGATCATGGAGCAGGCCGCACAGCAGCGCGAACTCACCCTGAGCCCGAGTGCTGCGCCGGTTCCAGATTTCCTGGGAGATGAAGCCGACCCCTACGGAGTGCATCCAAAGCTGGTTGATCAACGCGGCCTGCTCTCGCATCCCTTTTGTGAACGATTCAAAAATGCTCACTCCGATCGTCAAGCTTCTCACCAGATTGAGGCCGAGGAGCGCGATGGCGTGCGCGATCGTTCTGACTTCGCTCCGAAATGAATAAAATGCCGAGTTCGACAGCTTCAGGATACGAACCGACAGTGAGGGATCGTGCTGGATCAATTCCTCCAAACGCCGGGCGGACGCCCTGTCTTCGTCCACCAACTGCAGGATCTTGGAGATGACGACCGGGACGCTGGGCATCTCCAGATTGCGGTCCAATCGAAAGTGTGCGAATTCTTTGGGTGCTTGCATTGATATCTTCTCGCTCAGAATAGGAAGGATCCGACGCTCCTGCGTTATCCATGCCCAAAGCTGGAATACACTATTTCTACTTCCTACTCTTCGAATCGCGGGTATAAAAGCTTTAATCTTTCAGTAACCGGGCAGGATTGAAATAGATTCCGGGACCCGAGTCGACCTGCGATCTCTCCCCGCAATTTTTGAGCCTCGGAGTGCTGGTGGATCGAGGTTAATCGACAACTGGCAAGGCTGTCAGTATGCCATCCGCGATCAGGCGCAGGAAGTCTCCGGCGGTTACGATGCCAACCAGGTGGTTTTCGGCATCCACTACCGGGAGGCAGCCAACATGATTGTCGAGCATAAGACGAGCAGCTTGGGCAATGCTCATTTCCGGTCTGCCGGTAATCAATCGGCGCACCATAATGACATGCAGATGGTGGTGCAGGGTCTCCCGATCCGAGTTGTTCTCCATGATGGTGCCGATACGGTGACTGACATAAAAGCGCATGTCCCGATCCGTCACCAGTCCGACCAGTTTTCCGTCACTGTTCAGTACAGGCAAGTGCCTGATGCGGTGTTGGAAGCAAATGGTCATAGCCTCGCCCAAGGTAGCGTCCATGTCCGCCCGAATGACGTCTTGGTGCATGACGTCTTTGAGCCGGAGCGACTCCGTGGAGTCAGCCGGGGTAGAGCTGGACGGGGCGTGTTCACTGGCTTCCATGTTCAGCCTCGAAGAGTTTTCATGTAACGGCCGTTGCTGTTTTCATGATGATATCATGCACTTGGAGACGCGCCATCATGATCCATTGACCAACACCTCGGAAATCGGCATAAACCTGCAAAGACCTTACCAACATTTGATCACAGAAACGCTGCATATGGGTGCATCGGAAAAT
>JBGQNR010000350.1:0-4167 GCA_041501225.1 Acidobacteriota bacterium | reverse complement strand
GCTCAGTGCCCGGAGTGAGTCTCCACCCGCAGACCGGGTGGCCTCAGGAAGCCTCCCGGAGGGAGGCAAGGCCGTTGCGAGCCCTGAAAGGGCGCCGCAGATCAGCCCAGGGCGTTAGCCCTGGGAATGTGCGCCCACGTAAAACAGCCCTGAAGGGGCGCAGGCGGCTTCGCCCTTTCAGGGCTCTATCGTGCACTGCCGTTGTTCCCAGGGCTCACGCCCTGGGGTTTGGTGTTGCGCCCCTTCAGGGCTCCGTCTCGTAACCATCCGAACACTCGCATGATCCAAAGGCCCCGCCCAGCGGCCGGGGCCTAGTTGCGGTTCCACCCATGCAAGGGTTTGGAACTGATCACTACGCATTGCGGGGACAGGCGGCTTCGACCTCCTCGATCTTTTTGGGTACGGGGGTCCCAAGCACCCGGTAACCCGTTTCGGTGACCAGCACGTCATCCTCGATGCGTATGCCCCCGAAGTCTCGATAGCGTTCAAGCATGTCGTAGTTGATAAACTGCTCGTGTTTGCGCTCCGCCTTCCACTGATCGATCAGTGCCGGGATCAAATAAACACCCGGCTCCGAGGTAATCACGAATCCCGGGCGGAGGGGTTTCGCCAGCCGGAGGTAGCATAGCCCGAACTGCGGGCTCCGCTCCACTCCTTCATAGCCGACGTATTTCTCCCCCAGATCTTCCATGTCGTGCACGTCGAGGCCCATCATATGGCCGAGTCCGCACTGGAAAAACATCGCGTGCGCCCCCTGTTCCACCGCTTCGTGCACGTCCCCTTTCATCAGTCCCAGCTGCTTCAGACCTGATGCCAGGGCTCGGCAAGCCAACAGGTGGATCTCTCGATGCGGCACGCCGGGTTTGACAGCCTCGAGCGCTTTCTGCTGGCTATCGAGAACAATGTGGTACACCTCTTTCTGCCTGTCCGTAAACCTGCCGCTCACCGGGAATGTGCGGGTCAAATCGCCGGCGTAATGCAGTGCCGATTCTGCGCCGCAGTCGTTGACCACGATGTTGCCGTTTTCCATCGTGTTCCCATGGTAATGGTTGTGCAGCGTCTCGCCGTGGATTGAGAAAATGATGGGAAAAGCGATATCTCCCCCACGGGCCAAGGCAATACCGTGCATGGCGCCGGCCATGTCACGCTCCACCATTCCTGCGCGTGCCATCCTCATGGCGTAGGTCTGCATCTCACAGGTGATATTGATTGCTTTTTCGATCTCCGCGATCTCTTCCGGCGCTTTGATGGAGCGCTGTGCGACGACCGCCATGGTAAACTCCACCGAGGCGTACTCCTTGGCGAACGAGGGGTGAATGCCCAGCAGCTGCTCGATCTTCAGGATGTTCTCGGCACGGTAGGGGGGAAGGTAGTGCACCATGCGGCCTTTGCGCACCGCGGCGATCACGCTTTCCCTGAGGCTCGCCATCGGCAGTGCCCGGCTCACTCCAACGGATGCAGCCCTGTCGCGCAAAAGCGGCTGAGGCCCAGTCCAGACGATGTCTGCAACGGTCAGATCATCGCCGAACAGGATTTCCGCATCGTTATCGATATCGATGACGGCAGCGAGGGCAGGAGCATCGAGGCCCCAGTAATAGAGGAATGAACTGTCCTGACGGAATGTGTACTGGTTGGCCGGATAGTTCATCGGGCTCTCCTCGTTGCCAAGGAACAGGAGAAGCCCCGATTTCACCGATTTTTTGAGTATTTCTCTGCGGCCAACATAGATCTCACCAGAAAACATAGAATTTCCTTTCAAATCCTGAGTCCGGTCTTTTGGGGATATGGATTGGCAAAAACCATTCATTTCGCCATATTTTCGAGAGTTTCGATCTGTTCTTGAGTCCCGAGCACCACCAGAATGCTTCCCTTCTCAATTTTAGAGGATGCTTTGGGCTGCAGGTTAAAGGATTCATCGGCATTTCGGATCGCGAGAACCATGGCGCCCGATTTGCCCCGGATGTCGGCTTGCTCCAGACTCTTACCCACGAGGGGAGAGTGTTCTGAAATGGCCATTTCGTGCAAGCTGAACTCGACCTGGCCGCCGTGGGTGACCAAATCCAGGAAGTCACTGGTGACGGGTCGAGTCGCAAGAGCCGCCATGCGCATGCCGGAGATGAAGTAGGGTGAAATCACGCGGTCGGCGCCTGCCATCATCAGCTTCTTTTCGGTATCCCGTATTCCCGCGCGGGCCACGATGCGCAGACTCGGATTCAGGGCTCGAGCCGACAGGGTCACGTAGACGTTGTCCACGTCGGAATCGGAACAGGCTACCAGGCCTTTGGCCGTCCTGATCCCCGCCTCAATGAGGATGTCGTCGGACGTGGCATCGCCGGTAATATGGGGAGTGCCTTTGGGCTCCAACTGAGCCGTGGTTTCCGGTTTGCTATCAATCACGACATAGGAAACTCTGGCGGTTTCGAATGCCTGGGCTACTTGATGGCCGACCCTGCCGTAGCCGCATATGAGGTAATGCTGCTTCATTTCACTTATTTTCTTGTCCATCCGTTTCCTCTTCTGGTAGCCGGACATTTCCCCTTCCACGATGATTTCCACCGCACGGCCGGCCGCATAAATGGCAGTGCCTACCCCGGACACGGCAATGAACATGGTAAAGATCTTGCCTGCGGGCGAAAGAGGATGGGCTTCATTGAAGCCGATCGTAAAGAGTGTAATGATGACCATATAAAAAGAATCCAGGAAATTCCAGCCTTCGAGCAGCATATAGCCGGTCACACCAATCGTCACAATAATCAAAAGAAGTATCAGCGCGGGCAGCAATCTTCGAAAGGGATGCATAGGTCCGACCAGATCAGCAGTTAAGGAACATCCTGTCGCACAAGGGCGAGGCCCATTCTAGCCAGTTTTCATGCGTGCAACAATCGGGAATTAGACAGGAATCTGAGGGAACTCATGAGAGCCACGGGGAGAGGATCGATCTCGAATAGCTAGGGTAAGCTTCGAGGATGAGATCGGGACCGGCTGAAAGGCTGCGGGCGATGCGAAAGCGCGGTGCATCCTCCGCCGATGCATAGCCCACACCGCCGACGGACGGCACGGCATTCCTGCCCCCGAGGATCATGGGAGCGATGATGAAGAAAAACTTGTCGACCAGATTCGCCGACAGAAACGACCAGTGAACTTCGCTGCCCCCCTCGACAAGCAGGCCCAGGATCTTCCGGCGCCCCAACTCTGCCAGGGTTTGATTCAGGTCCAGCCCGTGAGGGCCATACGCCAGCTCGACGATTTCCGCACCTTTGGCCTGCAGCGCCCGCCTGCGCTCCTGTGGCGCATCGGGCCGGCAGAATATGATTGTGCCTTGTGGCGCCGTGCTCTGGATCAGGCGGGCGTCCGGCGGAGTCCGCAGAAAGCTATCCAGTACGACAGGCACCAGCGGACGCGTCTTGGGCAGATCGCCTCGATAGGTGAGTTGCGGGTTGTCCATCAGCACGGTTCCAATTCCTACGAGCAAGGCATCCATCTGCAGCCGTAGATGCTGGCCGAATCCCCGCCCTTCCTCAGAGGTGATCCAGCCGCTGCTGGAGTTGCCGGCCGCAGCGATGCGCCCATCGAGCGACATGCCGACTTTGCTGACCACGAGCGGCAACCCTGTGGTCACATGGCAGGCAAAGGGCTCGATGATACGCGCAGCCTCAGCCTGAAGCAGTCCCAGCTCTGCCTCGATTCCCGCAGAACGCAATGCTGCGATCCCTTTGCCGGCTACCTTTGGATTGGGATCGACTTGCGCAACCACAACCCTTATTACGCCCGCGGCAATCAGCGCGGAAACGCAGGGCGGGGTTCGCCCGTAGTGCACGCAGGGCTCGAGAGTCAAATAGGCCGTCGCGCCGCGGGCGCGGCTTTCCGCTTCCGCCAACGCCCGCACTTCGGCATGATCGCGGGCAGAATATTCGTGCCAGCCGCGACCCACAACTTCGTCTACCTGGACGATGACACACCCCACGGGCGGGTTGGGACTCGCCAGACCAAGCGACTTCTCCGCCAGCGCCATTGCCTGCCGCATGAATTTATGGTCGTGAGAATCCATAACCCATCCCGGTTCGAAGTTACTGATTCTGTTTCTTAGGAGCCCGTCCGAGAATTACGAGGGGCCGCGTTCCGAGCGCCGCGGGGGCAGATGCAAGGCGGCGCGACGCAGGCGATGTC
>JBGQNR010000349.1:0-4186 GCA_041501225.1 Acidobacteriota bacterium | reverse complement strand
GGGATTCCCTATATCTGCGATTCAGACAGTAGAGAAGATCTCACCGCGAAGACCTCAAAGACCGCAAAGAGGCCAATGCGATTCTTTACGCCCGGCGGTCGAAGGCAGCCCCCGGGCGGGCCTTGGAGTCAGCTTTGCGGTCTTTGAGGTCTTCGCGGTGAAAAGATGATCCATTTCTGCTCTCCATGCCTACTGTCTGAATCACAGAGACTCCCTTTTGATGGTAGGTGCGCGAAGACTGAAGACCATGGTAGACTAACGCCTTTAAAAAGCCCAAATGACCTCTTATCTTGAGAGTTGAGAGCGATGAATATTGAAACTTCTGCACCTACGCGCGTCGACCTTGCGGGCGGTACCATTGATATCTGGCCTCTTTACCTCTTTCACGAACGTGCCGTGACCATAAACTTTGCGATCGACCTGCCGGCGCGCTGCCGGATCGTGCCGCGCAACGACGGGAAATTCCTGCTGCGATCGATCGATACAGCTGAATCGGCTGAATTCGACGGCTTGGCGCCGCTGCGCACCACCACGGCACTTCGATTGCTGGCTCGGCTCATCTACTTTTTCAAACCCGAAACCGGCCTCGAGATGGTAACCGAATGCACTGCTCCGTCGGGGTCAGGACTTGCCGGATCCTCGGCGCTCAACATCGCCATCTGCTCCGCGCTGAATCAATTCACGGGCATGAAGTTTACGCAGGCGGAACTGATTCGCATCGCGCGCAACGTAGAAGCGCAGGTGATCGATGTGCCGACAGGCGAACAGGACTATTACCCTGCAGCCTATGGCGGCCTGCAGGCGATCCATTTCTCGCCGAACGGCGCGCAACGGGAAGAGATTCATGTGGACCTCGATCGCCTCTCCCAGCGGCTGATCCTGATCTACTCGGGGCGGCAGCGCAATTCCGGCATCAACAATTGGGATGTCATGAAACGCCATATTGATGGAGACGCGACCATCTTCCAGGCATTCGAAGGGATCATTTCCGCGGCCAATCACGCTCTGTCGGCCTTGCGCCGCGGTTCCTTTGACGAAATCGACGAAGCGCTGGCTGAGGAATGGGCCAATCGGAGGCTGTTGAGTGCGGGCATTACCACACCCGAGATCAATGATATTGTCGCCCTCGCAACCTCTCTTGGCGCCCGCTCGGCTAAGGTGTGCGGCGCGGGTGGTGGCGGATGTCTCATTCTAAGCGTGCCCGAAGGGCGGCGGCAGGAAATCCAGGACAAACTTCGCGCACATCGCGTTCAAATCATGGATTACAGGATCGCCCGCCAGGGTGTGGCGTTGCTCTCCTAGCACATTGCCGCCTGCGCAGCGATCAGCTACAATTACCAGTTTGCGTCGTATTTGGAGCTCATAACCCAGGAGGTGTCATCATGCCCATCAAAGTTGCCATCAATGGTTTCGGCCGCATCGGCCGCAATCTTATCCGCTGCTCCTACAAGAATCCTGAGATCGAATATGTGGGAGTGAACGATCTCACCAACCCCGAAACGCTTGCGCATTTGCTCAAATACGACAGCGTGCTAGGCCGATTTGGCGGCTCCGTCGAGGTCAAAGACGGAAACATTATCGTCCAGGGCAAGTCCATCAAGGTGTTGAGCGAAAAGGATCCCGGCAAGCTCAATTGGAGCGATCTGGGGGCCCAGGTTGTGGTGGAATCCACGGGACTGTTCACGGACGCCGAAAAGGCCAAAGCTCACCTCAAGGGCTCGGTCAAGAAGGTCATCATTTCGGCTCCCGGCAAGAATGCGGATGGAACATTCTGCATCGGGGTGAATATCAACAACTATGATCCGGCCAAACATCACATCATCTCCAATGCTTCCTGCACCACCAACTGTCTTGCGCCGGTAGCCAAAGTCCTCGACGATAATTTCGGGATCGAGTCAGGCTTCATGACCACTATTCACAGCTACACGAATGACCAGAACCTGCTCGACCTGCCGCACAAGGATCTGCGCCGCGCCCGCGCCGCCGCCATCAACATGGTGCCCAGCTCGACAGGAGCCGCGAAGGCGATCGGGCTGGTTCTCCCGAACCTCGCCGGCCGTCTGGATGGCATCGCCATTCGGGTGCCCACACCGAACGTTTCTCTGGTCGACCTGGTCGTTGTATCCCGCGCCAAGGCATCGAAGGAAGAAGTGAACCTGGCCTTCAAAGCAGCATCCGAAGGCGCGCTGAAGGGGATTCTCGGTTATTCCGAAGAGCCGCTGGTCTCCTCGGATTACATGCATAGCCCGTTTTCATCGGTCGTGGATGCGCTGGAAACCAAGGTTAACGGCAACCTGATCAAAGCCCTCGCCTGGTACGACAACGAGTGGGGTTATTCGATGCGCCTCTTCGACCTTGTCTGCTACGTGGGCTGTCGCCTATAAAAAAGTATTGAGTACTGAGTGCGGAGTGGTATTTGATCGAACTCGAGATGAATGTCTAGCAGGACGACTCCCTCCGCCACTCAGCACGCAGGACTCAGTGCTCTAGGTTCGGTTTCCAGCTCTGCTCTGGGGGAGATACATCATGGCCAAAATGACGATCACGGATCTGGATATCAGGGGTAAACGCGTCTTCATGCGTGTCGATTTCAACGTTCCCATCAAGAACTCCAAGGTCGGCGACGATCTGCGCATCCGCGCGTCGCTGCCTACGATTCAATATGCCGTCAAGCAGGGAGCGATCACGATCCTGGCTTCGCACCTGGGGCGGCCCAAGGGTGGACCCGATCCGGCTTACAGCCTCGCGCCCGTTGCCAGGCGGCTTTCTGAATTGCTCGGCAAGGAAGTGAAGTTCGTGCCGGATTGCGTAGGCCCGGTGGCGGAAGATGCCGCAGCAGGCGCTCAACCCGGGGATGTGCTTTTGCTCGAGAACGTGCGTTTCCATAAGGAGGAAGAAGCGAACGATCCCGGCTTCGCAAAACAACTGGCGCGGCTGGCTCCCCTCTATGTGAACGACGCCTTCGGGAGCGCCCATCGCGCCCATGCCTCCACGGAAGGCATTACTCATTACGTCGAGAAATCGGCTGCCGGCTTCCTGATGGAAAAGGAGCTGCGTTACCTGGGGGGCGCGCTCGAGCATCCTGAGCGCCCGTTTGTCGCCATCATGGGCGGCGCCAAGATCTCCGATAAGATCGAAGTGATCGAGAACCTCCTGGGCAAGATCGATTGTCTGCTGGTCGGTGGTGCCATGATGTTCACCTTCCTCAAGAGCCAGGGCAAGGCGATCGGCAAATCGCTCTGTGAGGAGGACAAGCTGGATGTGGCACGCGGGCTCATCACCCGTGCTAACGCCGGCGGGGCCTCGAAAATAGTTCTGCCCGTGGACGCGATCGCCAGCACCGGCCTGGACGATGCCGCTTCGGCGCACCGCGTGCCGGCGGACGCGATACCGGAAGGCGAAATGGGCCTGGATATTGGTCCCGAGACCGTGCAGCAGTATGCAGGAATCATCCGCTCCGCAAAGACGATTGTCTGGAATGGTCCGATGGGGGTATTCGAAAAAGATGCGTTTGCTGCCGGGACGCTTGCCATTGCCCAGGCAGTAGCCAATTCCAAGGCGGTGTCTGTGATCGGCGGCGGTGACTCGGCGGCCGCAGTGGCGAAGGCCGGGGTGGAAGACCGCATCACCCATATCTCCACGGGTGGAGGCGCGTCCCTCGAATTTCTAGCCGGCCGGGTTCTGCCCGGTGTGGCGGCGCTCACGGATAAGAGCTGACGGATATTGATTTATTTACGGTAGAGCGGAAGGAATGCAGAATATAGAATACAGAATAAAATCATCAGGCACTCCGGCGTTCATTCTGTATTCTGAATTCTTTATTCTGAATTCTTCGTCTTAAACGGAGTCCCTATGAGAGTCCCTGTCATTGCCGGCAACTGGAAAATGCACAAGACGATCGCCGAAGCGCGCGAGTTGAGCCGTGCCATCCGGGATGGGGCCGTTACGGCCACCCACTGCCAGATCGTGCTGGCTCCGCCGTCCACGGCACTTACCGCCGTTGCCGAGGTGATTCGCGGCACACCGCTGATTCTGGGAGCGCAGAACGTCTTCTGGGAGGCGTCGGGGGCCTATACGGGTGAGATCAGCATCCCGATGTTGGAGGACGCAGGTTGTGGCATGGTCATCGTCGGACATTCGGAGCGGCGTCAATACTTTGGCGAAACTGATGCCACGGTCAACCGCC
>JBGQNR010000348.1:0-4264 GCA_041501225.1 Acidobacteriota bacterium | reverse complement strand
CCTAATTCTCGGACGGGCTCCTAGCGGTTCCGATCAACTCATCAATTTCTGTGCCGCCTCTTCAGGGCTTGAGATCTCCCTGCCTCAAACCCAGGGCTTGCGCCCTGGGCTGTCCTGTCCCGCCCTTTCAGGGCTAAGCATTTCACGACTGCGAAAACCCCGCAGGGGTGGCGCAGCAAAGCTCAGGGCGTGAGCCCTGGGAACAGGGGATCGAGCTGGCAAGAGCCCTGAAAGGGTGTCACAGGGAAAGCGCGATGAGGGCACAACATTTTCATACATCTGCGTGCGCCCCCTGTGCATGGGAGACTGCTTCTGAATAAGGCGGAGAGACAGCTACCGCACATCCTCGCATATGCAGAGAGCCGGAGACCGCCCGCTGCAGCTATGCGAGGTCGAAATCCAGGTGACACACCGCGAATCAGGCGGCCTGGACGTTTTGCACGGCGCCAAATACGGTCCGCAAGAACTCCTGGCGCTCCGGAGGCTTCGGCAGTAGATCGTAAGCCCCGATGGCGAGCACCTGGCTCCACATCATTTCGTCGGCGAGCCTCGACATAAAGATGACCTGGGCGCTCGGAGATGCTTCTTTTACCGCTGCGAACAGGGCATCACAGGATCTCCTCACAGGGTTCGAGAGATCAATCACTACCGCATGAAATGGCGAATGATTCGACAACGTCATATCGAGAGGTTCTGATGGAGAGGTAAAAAAAACCCTGATCGAGGAATCCCGCAGGAACTCCCGGATCATCTTTTGATCCTGCGGATCCGGATCGCACACAAGTAAACGTAATTGCTTTTCCGCTTTCATCCTTCCCTCGGCTCACACTAACGTGTTCCAATCGGCCGCGGGGTTGCTTTTAGCGACTGGCCCTTTCGGAAACCGCGCCAGGGATTCTGATGTTACGAATCCCCATACACCGGACTCCTGGGGTGCAGCCACCGCTACGAGGAAGCGCAGCCGGGTATGTCTATATTAATAAACTTCCTGAGCTTCCCGATGAACTAGGCAAAACCCTAGTTTTTGAAAAATTTCTGCATTGAAACACGCTTAATTGGCAACGATGTTGATGAGCTTCCTGGGGACCACGATCACTTTCCTGACCGTCGTTTCGCCGATGTGTTTTTGAACCTTGGCATCGGACAATGCTGCCGTTTCCAGTTCTTCCTTGCTTGCGGTGACGGAAACCACCAGACGGCTGCGCAGGCGGCCGTTGATCTGGATCGGCATTTCGATCGTATCTGCGCGCGTGTATTTCTCGTCGAATGCGGGCCAGGGTTCGAAGGCCAGGGATTGGGCGTGTCCGAGCGCCTGCCAGAGTTCTTCGGCCAGGTGTGGTGCGAGCGGCGCCAGCAGGAGGACGAAGGGCTCCATGCAGGAGTGGGGACGGGTTTCCTGCCCTGTGAAGTAATTGACAAACTCCATCAGGCGGCTGATCGCCGTGTTGAAGCGCAGACCCGCCATGTCTTCCGTTACCGCCTGAATCGTCCGGTGAAGCACGCGGAGTTGTTCCGCAGTGGGATCAGCGCCGGCATCTTCTCCCGGGCGGATCCGCGGGCTAAGTTGGAGTTGCTCTGCCGCTTCATCGATGATCATCCGCCAGGCTCGGTTCAGAAAGCGGCTGATCCCTTCTACGCCCTGCATGCTCCAGGGCTTGGTGGTCTCGAGCGGGCCCATGAACATTTCGTAGAGCCGCGTGGTATCCGCGCCGTATTGTTGCAGCGGCACATCGACAGGAATGACATTCCCCCGCGCCTTGGACATCTTCTCGACTTCGCCGCTGAGTTCTTCCCCGGTCTCGGCATGAACGGCCTTGCCTTCGCCGAATCGAATGCCTGTGTGCGGCACGATCCGCCCTTCCCGGGTGCGATAGGTGATCGAGAGAATCATGCCCTGGTTGATCAGGCGCTGAAAGGGCTCGAGCGTGGAGACATAGCCGCGATCGTAAAGAACCTTGTGCCAGAATCTCGCATACAACAAATGTAGAACCGCGTGCTCCGCGCCGCCGACGTAAAGGTCGACGGGCATCCAGTAACGCTCGATCTCCGGATCCCAGGCCGCGCGATCGTTCTTCGGATCGCAGAAACGCAGGTAGTACCAGCAGGAGCCGGCCCACTGCGGCATGGTGTTGGTCTCGCGATGGAACACATGGCCATCCCGATTCACACGGATCCAATCCACGGCCTTCTCGAGCGGCCCGCCCGGACGTCCCGTGGGTTTGAAATCCTCGAGCTCGGGAATGAGCACGGGAAGCTCATTTTCCGGCACCGCCCTGGTGAGCCCGGTCGGCTTACCCTCGGCGTCAATTTCGTGCAGGATGGGAATCGGCTCACCCCAGTAGCGCTGCCGGCTGAAGAGCCAATCGCGCAGTTTGTATTTCACTGCGGCGCGACCCAGGCCTGCCTTCCCCAACCAGGCGGTAATCGTCCTTTTCGCTTCCGGTGTCGGCAGCTCGTTGAGCGAGATCTCCGCGCCTGCGGATTGCATGCCAAGACCGTCGTCGATGAACGCCGCCGGCAAATCTGCGACCCGCTTCCCGAAGTCTGCTGCCGGGACGCCCATGAAGGTAAGCCAGCTTTCCGGCGGCATGACCACGGCGCGAATTTCGAGGTGGAACTTCTTGGCAAACTCGAAGTCCCGCTCATCGTGCCCGGGAACGCCCATGATCGCGCCGGTCCCGTAGCTGATCAGCACATAGTCTGCGATCCAGACCGGGATTCGCTTTCCTGTCGCAGGATTGATTGCGTAACCGCCGGTGAAGACGCCGCTTTTTTCGCCGCGGCCCGCGATCCGATCCTCTTCGCTCATGGATGCAACGCGGCTGCGATATTCCTCCACCTCGTCCCGGCGGTCCGGAGTGGTCAGGCTTTCGACCAGTGGATGTTCAGGGGCGAGGACCATGTAGGTTGCCCCGAAGAGCGTGTCAGGCCGGGTGGTGTATACCCGGATTGAGGCCGCATCAGCAGTTTCGGGAAAGCCGCTGCCGGCGCGGCTTGCACGCCAGGCTTGGTAGGCTGGACCGGCTCCCGCTGCAAAGAAGTCAACCTCGGCGCCCTCACTTCGCCCCACCCAGTTGCGCTGCATCTCTTTGATGGGTTCTGGCCAGGATAGCGTGTCCAAGTCCTCGACCAGCCTGTCTGCGTAAGCGGTGATACGCAGTTTCCATTGTCTCAAAGGTATCCTCTGAACCGGATAATCTCCCCTTTCCGAACGCCCGTTGATGACCTCCTCGTCGGCCAACACCGTGCCCAGATCAGGGCACCAGTTCACGAGCGATTCCGCCTGGTATGCAAGCCGGAAGGAATCGCGATAGTTTCTCTCTGCAGCTTCGCCCTTTTTGCGAATCTCGGGCGGGATCGGCAACTCGTCAATCGGCCGTCCCTTTCCCTTGTGTTTCCTGCCGTCAGGCCCGATCCACTCCATGTCCGGGTCGAACCAGGTGTGGAAGAGAACCAGGAAGATCCACTGAGTCCAGCGAACGTATTCAGGGTCGGTAGTGGCCAGCTCACGGTCCCAATCGTAGCTGTAGCCCAGTCGCTTGATCTGGCGCCGGATGTTGGCGATATTGCGCTCGGTCGTCACGCGCGGGTGAGTTCCTGTCTGGATGGCATATTGCTCGGCAGGCAAGCCGAAGGCGTCGTACCCCATCGGATGGAGGACGTTGTAGCCCAACATCCGCTGGAACCGGCAGTACATATCGGTAGCGGTGTATCCTTCCGGATGCCCTACATGGAGGCCTTCGCCTGATGGATAGGGAAACATATCCAGAACGTAGAGTTTCTTGCCCACGTGATCCAAAGCACGAAAGACCTTGTTCTGTTCCCAAAACTCCTGCCACTTGGGCTCAATCGTGTGCGGGTTATATCCGGCCATTCCCCTGTCCTCCCGTACGTCGCCGATCTCACAAACCAAAGAGAATAGCAAACAAAAGCAGCCACGAAGAACACCAATTTCACAGAATGGTCCTCCATGGATAGGAGAGCTTTTGCGCTTTGGTGTTCTTCGTGGCTGGTTTTGCTACTAGTAGATGTAGAGCTGGGTTTGCAGGGCAACCTGGATCCGGCGCGGGTCGCTGCCCATTTTCATGCGCCCGATGCCGAGCTTGATGTTGAACCGGTGACCCTGCGGCCACCATGCCAGGCCGCCAAGATATGTGCTCTGATTTTTGCCGTTATTCACCTTGTAGCTCAGCCCCGAGAGTTGCATGAACGGCCCCACCCTGGGCTTGTGGAAGTAATAGCCGGCTTCGGTCAGCCAGGCGTG
>JBGQNR010000347.1:0-4314 GCA_041501225.1 Acidobacteriota bacterium | reverse complement strand
GACCAACCCGTATTGATTCAGCAAGCTTTCGCGTGGTCCTGGGACTTCAATCCGTCGCTGTATTTCAGAATCATGGTTCTCCAAAACCTGGGCCGTGGGACGTAGAAAATGCTGAAGAATGCGAATTCGCCACAGACAGGCAAAAATAAAAACCGGCGCAAGTCCCTTTTGGGAGGTTCTGCAGTTTTCATGTGATTCACTCCAAGGCAAGAACTCAATTGTTTACGCATGGCCCCATCATTCCTCCGTGCGCCGTGCGCAAATGGAGCTTCGCGACAGATCCCGGTTAATCCTGGCCCAGAGCAAGGACGAAATATTTTGCCGCGACGGTGCCCGGGTTGCGGTAGCCATGGTCTTCATTGGATGCCACGTACACACCGGAGCCCGGTCCCAGCCGGATCGCCTTCCCCGCGATCGTGACCTCGAGTGCGCCCTCACGAATCAGGACCATTTCCTCATGCGCATGGCGGTGAGGCGCATGGGGGACCTGGCCCGCAGTAAGCTCCGATTCGTGCATATCCAGCATGAATCCGGTATGAGTCGTGCCTGTGAGGATCTGATAAATGCGTATGGGGCCGGTTTCGCGCATCTGGAGATCCTCGAAACGAAAGGCCTTGGTGCCCATTGCCCCCTTTTTATCGGCCGGTGCCTGCAATGTCGCCGCCGCGAGCCCCGGAAGAACCAGGGCGAATTCCCTGCGCGAGCAAGTCATGGTCCTCCTTTGCGATTCCAAACCATCGGATTCAGCCCAGATAACGGATGCCTTCCACCGTATCGCCGTCGTTTGCCGGACCGACCAGCAAGGCGCTGATCTCCGGCGCGTCCTTGATGCCCTTTGCCTGGAAGACGAACATGTCCTCGCCGGATCTCAAATCCACCGGGATTTTAAACTGCCCGACGTGGCAAGCTTCCGCGCTCTCTTCTTCAGCAATCCTGGCTCCGTTGACGGTCAGGGTTACGTGTCCGTGCACGCCGAGCCACAGGAAACCTCTGCGGCTGCCCTGGGCACGGATGCGCATCGCCGCACCATAAGTCGTTCCCGGGGCGTCCGTCCCCGTTGCCTTGGCAAGGTGGAGCGTATCGGTAGGGATCGTCAATCCCTTCCAGGAATCGACGGCAGCCGCCCGATCTATGGTCACCTTCCACTCGCGGTTGCAGCGGCCATGCCACGCGCTGTTCTTCGCCCAGCGGCGCGTCACCCTGTCGGGTTCTTCGCCCACAATCTCGATGCGGCCGGAATCCATTGTGCCCATGTCCCGCTGCGCCGCCATGTGGATGAATTCGAAATCCCAGGGATTGAATCCCATGATCCTTGTGACCACTGCGTCGACTGCAACCGGATCTTCGCCGGCCAGCACGAGATTGCTGCGCACCATCTGGTCAGGCCTTTTGTTGTTGTGATTCGTATACTGCAATCCCCGAATGCCGTCGACGATGCTGTAGTCGGCGGGATGGAAGGAGGCCAGATCGACGACCCAGCCGTCCACGCGCCCCTCGACCGAGTATTCGTCGTGCAATATGCGGTTGGAATAGCGCCAGGATGGAGCATAGACTTCGCGCGGCGCCGTCCCCACATAGTTCTTCAGGCACGCGGTTACGCCGCAGTCCGCATGCACTTTCATGACCGGAATATCGATCAGAAAGTCGCAGTTCTGGATGGTATTCGTGATGCAGTAGGCCGACTTGGCGGCGAAAGAGCCGACCCCGCGCGCAGTGCGCCGGACTTCGACATATCTGAAGGCACCCGCGGCGTCGCGCAGGGCGTCGAGATTGAGGTTGATGTAATCGAACTGTTTTCCCGGAAACTGGGTGCTGAACTCACGCAGCATGCCGCCCAGGGTTCCGCCCCATCCGGGGAAATCCGTCGTACCCCAGTCAAGCGTTTCCGCGTCGACCCGCACCCCGTTCTGCGAGATCTCCCACATTCCTTTGGTGTGGACCGCCTGGTAGCTTCCACCTTCGGCAACGGTGATGCGCCGCGCTTTCGACTTGCGGGCGAGATACTCCAGGACCGCCTTCAAGACCCTGAAATCCGTGACATCCCCCTGGCAGTAACTTTCCTGGGAGGGAAGGAACGCGATATTCGGCTTGAGCACAACCCAGGAACCTGGCCGGATCTTCGCTTCCAGGCTGCCCGCCTCCGGTTTGCCGTACTCGATTGCTTTCCATACCATGTCGCGTATGCGCGGGTAATCCAGCGGATCTTCGACGGATGCAGGATGAACCAGTTTGCTATGGTCGGACCGGACCAGTCCCACGCGGACTTTGGAAGTATCCGCCCAACCCAGGCCGGCGGCAACACAACCGGAGGCGAGCAGAAATTCTCTGCGGTTCAATTTCATGGTGTCACCTCCCACGGGTGCAGCGATCATAGCGGAAGTCGCCGCGCTTTTCAGTTGAATATTGCGGCGCCGAGTGCGTCCAAAGTACACTGCGGGTATGCGAATCCGATGCTCGCTATTGATTGCGTGCGGCGTGCTTGCCCTGAAAATATCGCCCGGGCAGGAACCCGCCAGGCAGCTCGCTTCCGGCGTCTTCTTCTGGCAAGGTGACCGGGACCAGCGCCAGCCTGCAAACTGCGTGTGGATTCAATTCAAAGATTACGTCCTCGTGGTCGATGCGAACTTCCCCTGGGCCGCGAAGCAGATCATGTCCCAGATACAAGGCACAACCCACGGTCCGGTCAGGTACGTTTTCGACACGCATTGGCACAATGACCACACTTTCGGGAACTGCGTCTATGCCGATGCCGGCGCCGCTATCGTGAGTTCTCAAGAGTGTGCGGACGAGCTCGCCTCCAGGGGCCCCGCGAGCTGGAACAGCTGGAACGAGACCGCACATCCGCTGACCGGGTATCGGCTGGTGCAGCCTTCGATCACCTTCACCGACCGGATGGTGTTCGACGATGGCACGGAACGCATGGAGCTCATGCGCGTCGAACCATCGCACAGCAAAGGCGATGCAATCGCGTATCTGCCGAAGCACAAAATCCTCATCGCCGGCGATCTTGTCGTCAACTGGGCTTTCGGCAACAACAACGGAGATACGGGCGGGAATCCCGAGAACTGGATCCGTGTCCTCGGCGATCTTGTTACGTGGGATGTGCAAATCGTTGTGCCCGGTCACGGCGCCCCCGTCGATCTGAAGAAAGTGAGAGAGCAGCGGGACTATCTCAACGGCATGCTCGATCAGGTGAAAAACGGGATTCGCGCCGGGAAAACGGCAGATGAGTTGGCCCGCGAGATGGACCTCGCGAAATACGGCTCCTTCGGCATCAATGCCGCTGCCAACGCGGCATCCATACGCGCCATCTACCGCTTCCTGACCGTGGCTCGGAAATAGCAGGCCCTCTCGATATTCGTGCCTTAGAACGAGGTGATCCCCGCAACAAAAGAAGACAAGTCCCTTGTCCCTTGTCAAAACTCGGTCCGCATTGAAAATATTGACATTACGGGGTCACTTGTCCGAGATCCCGAATACACATCCAAGTGGCCTTATCAACTGAAGGACCGCTGTCAGGATTGGCCTCTTTGCGCCACTTCGCTCTCGACGGAAGTGCTGACCTTTCAAGTCGTCAACCGCAAGGTTGACTGTGTACACATTATGTGGCACAATAGCTCATGGATTTTGAGTGGGGCGAAGACAAACGACAGAGAAATATCCAGAACCACGGTATTGATTTCGAGCGTGCAAAGGAGATCTGGCAGGACTTGGTTCTCGAAATTCCGTCCCATCCTGGGCGTTTTAGCGAGGAACGGTTTCTCGCCATAGGTCAGAGCGAAGGCAGGATCATTACCGTGGTCTTCACCTGGCGCGGCAAAAAGAGGCGAATCATTTCAGCCAGAGTAGCGAGACGTGATGAGCGCGAGAATTACAAAAAGAAAATTGGGTGAGATCCGGGAAGATCATACGGATTGGGCGCGCGTTGATGCTATGACCGATGAAGATCTCGATCGGGCTATTGCCAGCGATGCGGATGCAGATATTCCCAACATTGACTGGACGAAAGCCCGTCTAGTCATTCCGCAGCGCAAGCAGTCCGTTCATCTGCGCGTCGATCCCGAAGTACTGGACTGGTTCAGGCGGCAGGGTCGAGGCTATCTCACTCGCATGAATGCCGTGCTGAAAGCCTATTACGAAGCCCATCGCAAGAGCCCAGCCCGCCGATAATGGCGTATGGTGAAAAAAGCAAAACGAGCCCTAAAACACGGCGCATGTTCGTTTGAATTCAGGAATGAACGGCAATTTGGGATGACGCTTCAGGGTGGAAAGCAACACAAATGAAGCGGCCGGACGCGAGTCGCCGTAAACGCG
>JBGQNR010000346.1:0-4317 GCA_041501225.1 Acidobacteriota bacterium | reverse complement strand
GATGCTCGACCGGTAACGCCAGGTAGTAGAGCCTTCGATATTTTCTTCAAGATAGAAAATCTGCCCACTAACACCGGGCGTTGGCAAAGTGAAGGTCCAAAAATTATTATTGCCGGACAGGGAGATTTGGTCCAGGAGATTCATCGATGAATCCAGCAGCGCCAAATAACCCCCGTTGAACGCCGCGCCCTCAATTACGATGGAGGAAATATCAACAGCCTGGCTATAGCTCAGCTTATATAGGAAAGTGAGCACATTCCCTCCCACCACATAACCCTTGAAAGTGACTGATTGACCAGAGAATGGAGCAAGAGGATTATCCGATTGCGAAACAAAACCACTCCAATTTGTTCCAGCGGGGTATGTCGCTGATGTTCCCGGCTCTACAGTGACGACAGGTATCGGGCCCGCGTGGCCTACGGCCGCTGCCAACAATAACAGTATCGCAAGCTTCAAGATTGACTTCATATTGGTCCTCCCTTTCGCGTTAAAATCAAAAGGAATGTTGCATTTCCAGCGGCCATGGCATTGGATGCTGTGGAATGGATGTTATATTCAATAATTACAGCATTATAGCCCAAACCGTCCCTTACGCCGCCTTTTCACGAGATATAGCTACAACCAGAGACAGTAACCATATGATAAGCAATAATAATGCCATTATGCTGGTGACAATGATTTTCGGGTACAATACAATTTTTAAGCCATTGTCTCATCATAGGATATGGCAGAAAAAGAGAAGAAGTGCTCAGGAACCGCAATTCTGGGTCGTTAGTCGCAGCTGTAAAGTTTTTTGACATTTAATTATGAAACCTGTTTCCAGACTTTAACTTATCAATTGGAGCTCCTAAGGATAGGTAAGAAATAGACTTTTCCTGGGATACTGTAAGATATTCCGACGCTATTTGGCCAAATCGGAACGGCTGCACTCGAAGAGGGCAAGCCTGCGGGGGTTCAGCCCGGGCTCAGCCCTGCCCCATGGCTTCATGAATCAGCAACGGTCCGTGCACACATGTAGTTTCACGACTGGCGGATTTATTTCAAAAAATCTTTCTTCGAGTCTCGGGGAGGACCCGCCGGGAAGTGCTTCCTGGGGTAGGCCTCCCGGACAAACCTGCCCTTGTCGATGCTCAGCTAGCGCCGCTAGCCTTGTTGCAGGAATGCCTTCGGCGGCTTCGTCCGGTCGAGGATTCGAACCTTGCCCTCCTCAACATATATCCCTCGGCTTACTGAACCAAGAGGCCATTGGCTGGTCGCAAATCTCAAATGGAGCTCATCCTCCGAGACGACTTTGATTTCCGTGAGCAGCCGCCGCAGCTGATTGCGGAGGCTCAGCCGGAGGGCACTGCGGTCATCTCCCTTCAGCTTGGCCATCCGATCGATCAGCTGGCGGACATGCTTTAGCTGTTGCTCCGAATCCTGGCTGACGCGGGTGAGATCTTGAATACTGGCCTCCAGGGTAGCCCGGTGGGCTTTTAGCCCGGTCTGGCGTCTCAGCTCACGGCTTAGTCTACTCTCAAGAGCCTTGCGAACATCGCGGAAGGATAGGAAGGACAAACTGCCAAATGTTCACTGCCTCCGCCTGGCGCGCCCCGCGGCATGCGGCCTCCTCAGGTTCCTATAAAGAGCAGTTATGTCAACTTCGTGGCATAGGCCCCGGTCAAGCAGAATTTTAAAGCCAAGCTGTGTTCCCGGATCCGGTTTTTTGCACACCTGAGCCTTATTGCAGGGCAGATTAGCCACCTCACTTTGCCTTTCGGGCACACGCACACCTAATTGCAAAGCGGATTGGTCGCCTTGCTACCATGAATATGCTTTTTCCGTGTCCGATAATGGCGGGGCGATTGGCGGGGCCCTCGTGGGGAGGCCAAGGCAGGCTAAAATCTTCTCGATTGCATCCGGAGGATTGATCGCAGCAAGTATTCTCATCCGCCCGCCACAACGGGGGCAGGAGAGCACGTCCAATTCGAACACACGTTCCATCAGTTGAGCCCACGGGTAAAAGCCCGGAGCACCTGGGCGCGCCTGCTCAGAAAAATCTTTGAAGTTGACCCGCTTGTCTGCAAATGCGGTGCCCGGATGCAGATCATCTCCATTATTGCAGAGCCGCGGGTGGTCGACCGCATCCTGCGCCATCGGGAAAGCGAGCGCTGCAAAGCGAAGGATCCTTTCGAACCCCGCGCTCCGCCGGGCGCCCATATCCGCTCTCGGAAATAATGCTCAGCGTCGCAGGGAAACCATCCGGATGCCGGCCAGGCGCCCGACCGGCCGGGGTGTGCCCGAGTACCTGCGCGGGCTTGAGCGGCCGACGCGAAACTCGGGGCAGGCAGCGAATTGCCGGGCTTTATGCCGCTCAGAAACCGGTTTCGGCCCGGCAATTTGCTGCCTGCCCCGAGTTCTCCCCGGATTTCCTTCGTTTCCTCCCCGCTTTCCCTTATGCTCCTGGATAGAAACGCTTATAAGAGACCTGGTATATGGGCGAAGATGTCGATTTCTACTGGCGATTAAAGCAGCTGGCCCGACAGCGCGGGCTGCGTACGTCCTTCATTCGGGAGTTCCAGGTGATACCCTCCCCTCGAAGGTTCGACAGGTGGCCCATCTGGCGCACTCTTATTTGGACATTCCCGCTCATAACTTTCTCTCTCAGGCACAGCAGGACGGCATGGGTGGGTTGGTACAAAGAACCACCGCGATAGATTTTTGAGACACACGATTCGTTGATGATATGCGCAGCTGCCAGTCATTCGCGAGGTGGAGGTAAGCAAGCCATGGTCGACGTACCTGCGTTTCGAAAGCCCGATCGATATAAGGCGAGCAGCTATCGCAGCTACAATTTCAAAATGCCGTCGCGCTACGACAAGATGATTTGTTCGAAGTACGCTCCGCCTATGGATCGGTTCATTATCGAACAACTGGGACCAGACTTCAGATCTTTCCGCATCCTGGACGTTGGGTGTGCCACCGGGCGATTTTTGGAACAGCTCGCCCAGTCGGGAGCGACACAGCTCTTCGGCACCGATCTGGCGCCTCGGATTCTTGAGGTCGCAGCGGAGAAGCTTTCGAAGACCGGAACGACAGCGGAATTGCGTGTGGCAGATGCAGAGGACTGCCTGCCATGGGGTGACGCGTGTTTCGATGTCGTTACTCTGATCGTAGTCCTTCATCATTTTTTCAGGCCAAAGGACGCTCTCAAGGTGTGATCGCGAGTCACGCAACAGCAGTGTAGGCAGCAAGGCACGCGGCGCGCCGCACTCCCGGAGCGCGAGGTAGACGAGCTTAACTTTTCGTGAGCAGGAGATATCAATCCGCCATACTGGTAGGAGACGTGTGTGCAAATTCCATATCCTGCGACATCGTTTGGGAGTAAAATCCCATCTGTGATCCGCCCTGGGCTCTGGCAGACGGGCTGAAGTTATCATAAGACCCCATATCGGAAGCAGGATCCGTACCGGGTCCTGGAACAAAATTGCAGCTTGTTTTTCCTATCGTGCTGGCGCGAGCCGCAATGATCTCGGCGGCGGTGTGTCCGTGGGCTGCCCAGTGCATCTTGTTTTGGACCTTTGCGAAAAACTGCCTGGACATGTCCGTGCTCGGGTCGTAATCCACGCTGGTGGCGTAGATGTCAAGCACCTTTCGCCAGAAGAGCTTTTCCGAGGAGCGGATATCCCGAATACGGGCCAGTGACCCATCAAAATAGTTGCCGCCCGCCAGCCTGAGCCGCTCGTCGTCAAGAGTGAAGCCCTTGATGATATATTCTCTCAATCGCTGCGTGGCCCAGATTCGGAACTGAGTGCCTCGGTGCGATTTTACCCGGTATCCGACGGAGATGATGACATCAAGGTTGTAGTGTTGCGTTTTGTAAGCCTTGCCGTCAGCGGCAGTTATCCGGAATTTCCGGATAACTGAATCCGGATCGAGTTCCTTTTCGGCGAAGATGTTTTGTATATGCTCGTTGATGGTCCGCACATCCTTCTGAAACAGCTCCGCCATGATTTTCTAAAAACAACAAGAGCCGCCCCGAAGAGCGGCCCTTTGCGTGAACAGTAATAACGGAGTAGATGAAGACTTCTATTTCCTTCTGCGCCACACTGTCAAGCTGATTACGCCAAGGCCGGTGCTGAGAAGGAGGAGCGAGGCGGGTTCAGGAACCGACGATTGGTTTTCTGCATTCACAACGATGCTCGACCGGTAACGCCAGGTAGTAGAGCCTTCGATATTTTCTTCAAGATAGAAAATCTGCCCACTAACACCGGGCGTTGGCAAAGTGAAGGTCCAAAAATTATTATTGCCGGACAGGGAGATTTGGTCCAGGAGATT
>JBGQNR010000345.1:0-4673 GCA_041501225.1 Acidobacteriota bacterium | reverse complement strand
GGCGGGGATGAATTCACCGTGATCCTGACGGGAATGGAAAGTGCTCACGAAGTATCTAGCGTAGCCGAGCGCATCCTTCAGGCATTCGCCAATCCGTTTGCTTTGGATAGACAGGAAGTCTCAGCCGCGGTAAGCATCGGCATCAGCCTATCCCCGGCGGACGGGACGAATGCCGACACGCTTCTCAAAAATGCTGATGCGGCCATGTTTCATGCCAAAGACAGCGGTAGAAGCGGCTACCAGTTCTATTCCCAGTCGATGAATGAAATGTCCCTGGTGAAATTGTCGCTGGAAAACGACCTTCGCAAGGCTCTCGGAAGAGGAGAATTTCGTCTCTTCTATCAGCCGAAAGTGAACGGACGTACCAAGGCGGTCACGGGGACGGAGGCCTTGATTCGCTGGCAGCATCCTACCCGAGGGCTTCTGTCTGCCGACGAGTTCATTCCGCTGTCCGAAGAGACGGGATTGATCCGTCCGATAGGCGAGTGGGTCTTGCGCTCCGCGTGTGAGCAGATCGTGGCCTGGCAGCGCGCCGGCCTGCCTGTGGTGCCGGTGGCAGTAAACCTGTCCGGCCTCCAGTTCCGGGGACAGGATCTGCAACAACTCATATCCCAGATCTTGCATGAGACCGCGATCGACCCGTCCCTCTTGGAGCTCGAGATCACCGAAAGCATATTTATGCAAAACATGGGAGAAGTCGATGCTGCGCTGCGCGACATTCGGCAGCTCGGCTGCAGGATCCTGCTTGACGATTTTGGGACGGGCTATTCCTCCCTGAGCCGCCTCAAGCGCTTTCCTCTGGATGCCCTGAAAATCGATCGATCCTTTGTTACTGACTTGAACAGCAATCCCGACGATATGGCGCTTATCAAGGCGATTCTTGCCCTGGCGCGCAGCCTCGAAATGAAGGTGATCGCCGAAGGTGTAGAAACAGAGCAGCAATACCAGTTTCTCAAGAGCCAGGGATGCGACGAAATCCAAGGCTACCTGTTCGGCAAACCCATGCCGGTGGATGAATTTGCCAGCATCCTCAGCCATCGCATTCGAATTCAACCGGCTGATCCAGCGGATTCCGAAGCTCGCGGGCAGCAGACGCGGATTCCCGCCCACATTCGCTATGGCATGCGCCCGAATCGTGCCAACCTGCGGCTGATACCCGCTACGCTGCAGCATTCGGCGGGTTCAACCCCGGGTGACGATTTGAGCGCAACAGCTCTTGCCGCTGCGTCTGCAGGCTCAACGCCATCCTTGAATGCCTAATCTGTTTGCACTCCGGGATTTTGCAGTTATAATGGCAGCAGAGGAACGGAAAGTGACCAGCTGCTATTCCTATCGCTATTATTACTATTACCGCGGCTCACGCGATCGGAGCCCCTGAGGGGTACCTCTTTCCTTTCTTCGCAACATCCCAGAAAGCATAAAGCGGCCCACCAGGAGGATCGGTGGGCCGTTTTCATTTTAGGAGCAAGTGTATGATCATTGTTTGTGAGACCAAAGCAACTGAGGCGCAAATCAACGCATTGCAGCAGGCCATACGCGAGGCCGGCCTGCAGGTGCACCGCTCCGACGGCGCCGAGTACACTGTACTTGGGGTAGTCGGCGACCGCAAACGTCTGGACCTGGAAGCATTTTCTCTGCTGCCCGGAGTCCGCAATGTGGTCCCCGTTTCCTCACCCTACAAGCTGGCCAGTCGCGAATTCCATCCGGAAGACACAGTCGTTTCGGTTGGGGAAGAGGCGACCGTGGGCGATTCCGAGGTGGCAGTGATGGCAGGCCCCTGCGCCGTGGAAAACGTCGACCAGATCGAGGCCAGCGCGGAGTTTATCTCCCGATGCGGGGGGCGGATTCTCCGGGGTGGAGCCTTCAAACCGCGATCATCCCCCTACTCATTCCAGGGGCTCGGGATCGAAGGATTGAAAATGCTTCGGCAGGCCGCCGACAGCCATGGGCTGGCCGTGGTGACCGAGGTAATGACCATTGAGCAGATCGAGACGGTCAGCCAATACGCCGACCTGCTGCAGGTGGGCGCCCGTAACATGCAAAACTACCCATTTCTCAAGGCACTCGGGCAGGCGAAAAAGCCAGTCCTGCTAAAACGGGGTATGGCGGCGACGATCCAGGAGTGGTTGATGAGCGCCGAATATATCCTGGCCGAGGGAAACCCGGACGTCATACTCTGCGAGCGTGGCATCCGCACTTTCGAAACCGCGACGCGCAATACCCTGGACCTCTCTGCCGTTCCGGTGATCCAGCACCTGTCGCACCTGCCTATCATTGTGGATCCCAGCCATGGCGTCGGCGACCGCCGGTTCGTGGTCCCCATGGCGAGAGCAGCGGTAGCTGCCGGCGCAGACGGCGTGCTCGTCGAAGTCCATCCTGATCCCGACAAAGCCTTGTCCGATGGGCCCCAGTCGCTCACCTTCGAGGAATTCGGGGCTTTGATGAATCGCTGCCGGATCATTGCCACTACGATCGGACGGCGCTTGGGAGGAACAAAGTGAAATGGTAGACACGAAGATCACTATTATCGGTTGCGGTTTGATCGGGGGTTCGATTGCCCTTGCCCTGCGGCGCCGGAGGCCAGAATGGTCGATCGCATGCCTTGATCTTGCCGACCGCCTGCCGGCCTTGCAGGAGGCGGCAATCGCCGGCCATGTCGGCACTCTGGACGAACTGCCCAAGGTTCTCCCGGAAAGCTCTATCATTCTCTTGGCTACACCCGTGCAATCAATCCTGGAAATGGTCAAGCGCATCGGCCCGCATCTGCAAAAGGGTGCGATCGTGTCCGACGTCGGAAGCACCAAGATGCAGATTATGGCGGAGGCGCATGCGCTCATGCCGCCCGGGACCCATTTCATCGGCGGCCACCCCATGGCGGGATCGGAAAGATCGGGCGTAGAGGCCGCGGACCCGCTGCTGTTCAGTGATCGGGTCTATGTCCTGTGCCCCTATCCGGACACGCCTCCCGAGGCTCTGCTGTCTCTGATGGATCTAGTGGAAAGCCTCATGGCGCGCCCCATCACCATTGATCCGGAGGAACACGACCGGATCATGGCCATGGTCAGTCACCTGCCCCAGCTCATTGCGGTCGCACTCATGAATGCCGCACAGGCCGAGGACGCGACGCACACTATGCTGGAGGTACTTGCCGGCCGCGGATTCCTCGACATGACGCGCCTGGCGGCATCCGACTACGGAGTGTGGGCGGGAATTCTGGAAGGCAATCATCAGTCCATTATGGATGCGATTGCGCGCTTCGACCGGAGCTTTGGTGTGTTGCGGGATGCCATCTCCGCTGGAAATGCTGCCCTGCCATGGGAGCAAGCCAGCCGGCGCCGTCGCAAAATGGGATCGGAGAGTCTGAACAGACTGCGCAAACCCGATCTTCGCAGCATGATCGACCAATATGACAAACAATTACTGGGCGCGCTCGGCCGTCGCATGCAGGCTGTATCCAAGATCGGAAAGCTGAAAATGCATCAAGCCGCACCCGTGCATGACCCCGAGCGGGAACGGCGACTGCTCCGCCAACGGTCAGAATGGGGGAAGTCATTAGGTCTGTCGCAGGAGTTCATCGACGAGCTTTTTGCCCTGATCCTGCGGCACAGCAATCGGATTCAGGCGACCGAACCATGATCTCGGGGCCTGGCAACTTCAAACGCCACTATGTTTAGCTCATCCAGAGGGATAAAATTGTCTTCAGTTGTGAGGGAGGCTCGGGTGCGGTTCATTTTGCGATTTCTTATTTGCTGGACAATGCTTGCGCCGACGGATGGTGCCAGTGCCGCGGCCAGGATGCCGACGAACCCGCAGCTTGATGAAAGTTTCCGCCTGATGTACGAGCTCAGGTTTGATGCCGCGCGCGCCCGGCTTGGTTCCTGCCGGCAGGCTGATCCTGAAGATTCCCTCTGCCTCGCAGCCGAGGCGGCCAGCTATCTTTTCGAAGAGTTCAATCAGAAGGGCGTCCTGACGTCAGCATTCTTCCTCAATGACAAACGGCTGCTGGGAGGGATCGAGGGTATACCCGATAAGGAACGCGATGCGGCGTTTCTCGAAGCCAATCAGCGTGCGCGCAAGATGGCGCAGACGCGCCTCGCGACAAGCCCGCAACATCCGGGCGCGCTGCTGACTCTCGCGCTCACCGACGGCATGCAGGGGAACTTCGAAGCTCTGATCAAGAAACGCCAGTTGGAGAGCCTGAGCTTCATCCGGCGGGCGGAAAATGAGGCGAATGCATTGCTGCAGGTGGAGCCGGATAACGGTGACGCCTATGTGGCGCTTGGTGCTGCCAATTACATCATCGGCTGCCTGCCTGTGTACAAACGATTCGTGTTGTGGTTCGGCGGCATTCATGGCGACCGGCACGCCGGAATGGAGCAACTCCAGGTGGCGGCAACCCGGGGCCATTACCTGCAGCCGTTAGCCAAGACCATGCTCGCTCTTGCCGCTGAGCGCGAGCGCGAGTTTGACCGTGCCCGTAGCTTATTTGCCGATCTGAACGGCGAGTTCCCCGCCAATCCTGTGTTCGCGCACGAGCTCTCCCTGCTCAAGACGCGCTAGGAGCCCGTCCGAGAATTAGGAGGGGTCGCACGCATGGGGCTTGCGGGGCGAGCTCAAGGCGCGAGGAGGAGGCGATATCGGTGCACATCGTTGACGACGAGCAACGCAGAGAT
>JBGQNR010000344.1:0-4723 GCA_041501225.1 Acidobacteriota bacterium | reverse complement strand
GCAACATGAGAATTTGCGCAACGATGACCGCGCGTGCAATGTGATTTTTTCTTATAGTCATGGCAGAAGTTCGCCCGGATTGGTTTGCTGTCAAATCTCAAACCGCAAAGACCTTGATGGTATCAGAGATCTCGAGGGAATGCCCTCGAAGCCTCTGGTACAACCTCGGTTCAGATATTGTGGATCTCAGGCAGGAATGCTTGCCTAGCGCCGCTCCCTGCCACTATCGGCATCAGCGCCGTTGTGCGGGCGCTGCAGCGTGCTTATCCCCCGATGAATCCCTGAAACGACGCCGTTTAGGTGTAAACGACCGATGTAATATACAGGGTTCCCTGCCGGGAAAACAACAGTCTGCCTTCACCCCGACACTCCCCTGGCGATTCCGGGGTCTCCTCATTGCCCTTTCTAAGGCCGCAGATCCTTACGGAGTGCGGCCGGAGGGCCGGATTCAGGATCGATCATCGCAGGATTCGAACCAGCGGGCCGCGGCTGCGATGTCGACGTTGCCGCCACTGAGGATAGCGCCGACTCGCTTTCCCGTTAACGGATAGCGATGATTGAATATGGCAGCCAGGCCAAGCACGCCGGTCGGCTCGACAATCAGCTTAAGCCGTGACCAGACGAAATGCATGGTGCGAATCAGATCCGCGTCTGTCACCGTGAGCATGTCATCCACATTCTGGCGGATCAGCGGGAAGGTAAGTTTACCCAGGGAAGAAGTGCGGGCGCCGTCGGCAATCGTATCGGGATTATGTACGGTCTGGAGGACACCGGTGCGGAAGGAGCGAGTGGCATCATCGCCTGCAGCAGGCTCCACTCCCACGACTTTGCAGGCGGGAGCCAGCCGGCGCGCAGCCAGAGCCGTTCCGCTGATCAATCCGCCTCCTCCGCACGGGACAAACAAGTAGTCCAGCTCGCCGACCTCTTCAAACAGTTCGAGCGCAGCCGTCCCCTGACCCGCGATGATATCGGGATGGTCGAAGGGCGGAATGATGGTGCTGCCGCGTTCGGCCGCGAGGGCGCGGGCGACGGCTTCGCGGTTTGATGTTCTCGGGTCGTGGAGCACGACTTCTGCACCATAACCACGCACCGCCGCAAGCTTCATTGCGGGGGCGATATCGGGCATGACGATGGCGGCCGCGACTCCCAGGATCTGGCACACGAGCGCTACCGCCTGGGCATGGTTGCCGGAGGAATAGCTGACCACACCACGCGCCTTATCCGCCTCGGCCAGGCGGCTGATCGCATTGTACGCGCCGCGGAACTTGAACGCGCCCACCCGCTGCAGATTTTCGCACTTCAGGAACACGCGGTTATCACAAGCTTGATCCAGCAGGCGCGACGTGGCGACCGGCGTGCGATGGGCGACGCCGGCGATTTTTTGCACCGCAGCGGCAATATCATCGAATGTAACCGTATCCGACATTCGGCTCCCATACCTCCGGCGTCTACGATGAATCCGGCGGGCGTGAACGAATCGAGATGCTCAGGCCTCCCCGCCCATGCTCTCGGGCGCACTCAAGCGAATGAAAACAAGTAATCCAATAATATCAACGACTCGGCTTGAGCATGTCCTCCCACACAATAGCCATTTTCAGAACTGAGAAATCATATGCAAGGGGGATTGTATCTGCAATATCATTAGTAGGTCTGAGGCTGTTGTGCAGGAGGCTGAGCAGCTCGCGCACAACCCAGAATGGATAGAAAAGGGGCAATATGCCTGAGGCAAATATGGAGGCGAGGCCGCTGGCTTTGCTGATCCCGGGGCTGGACGGAACGGGACTCCTTTTTTACCGGCAATTGGCAGCTCTGGAACGCAAGTACCGCGTTCTCTCCTGGTCCTATGGGCCTGGAACGGATTCCAACTTGGACGATCTGATCCGCGATTTGGGCCGTGAAACGATAGCGGAAGAGTCGGCCTCCATTCTGGTCGTCGGCGAGTCTTTCGGCGGGCTCGTTGCCATCGGGTATGCGCTGCAATACCCTGAAAGGGTGGGACGTCTGGTTCTGGTCAATACTTTCCCCTTCTATCGCCGCGGATTCCGGATTCGATTGGCGCGCGCGCTGACCCCGCTGTTGCAGTTCAAGGTCGGCCGGCAGATCAAAGAATCGATTATTGATCACGTTCTGAGGGAGGAGGGGATTCCCGCCGAGGCGCGCAAGCGCTATCAAGCAGCCGTCGGGCAAGTCAATCTGGAGGCCTATCGTCATCGCCTGCAGTTGATCCTGAAGGCAGACATTAGGCCGCGGCTTGGGGAGATTACCGTCCCGACGGTGCTGCTGGCATCGGGTCGCGACAAGCTCGTGCCGTCGATCCGCGAAGCGCATTATATGGCCGCGAGGATCCGGAATGCGCGTGTGCATGAGTTTCCCGAAGCGGGTCACGCCTTGCTGCTCACACCGGAGGTTTCCCTTGCTGACTACGTATGAAGGTACTGAGCAGGTTCGCATCTTATCTCAGAACCTGAACCGCGGCCGCACCCAGGCTCGGATCCGAAATGCAGTCAATTCGGACTATCCACTACCTCCGCGTAGAAGTAAGATCGCAACTGGCTGATGTTCTGCATTGACTTGGAATGCTGGTGATTCAGCCAGATATTCTCCAAATCAGGCTTTCAGGAGCATTCCCGTGCGTACGGGCCAAGTGATTTATCATTATCGCATTGGTGATTTGCTTGGGGTTGGCCGGCTGGGAGAGGTATACAGGGCCGAGGACCTTCAGCTCGGTCGCACAGTCGCTCTCAAGTTTGTTCTGCCGACGGCGCAGTAATCCGCAGTCAGTGACAATCACCCGGGCTGAGAGTCATCGCACGGGGGACAATTACTCTCTGTCTGGCGAAGCCAACTTTTACAATACAGTGTCCTTCGGCTCCTTCCTTGCTCTTCGAGACGGGGTGGTCATACCGGACGTAACTATAATTTCGGCCAACGGCGCGACATACACTCCGGCTGTTCCTGAACCGTGCAGTCTGCTGCTCCTCGGTAGCGGCCTGGGCGTGATCGGCTTCACCGCATGGCGCAGGAAGAAATAGTCAACCCTGAAAAATCAAATCGTGTGTGCCGCTCTACAACCTCTGAAAACGAGCGGCACGCACACGCACCTGGGTCTTCTGTGCCTTAAAATTACTCAGGATCGGGTATAAGGTATTCAATAAAAGGTGTCCTTGCGGCAAGGGTGAGTAGTCATACGCGCGGAGAGATTTTTCAGCCTGGGTAGGCCTTCCGCGTCGTTGTGTTGCTGAGTTGGGGGGGGGGGGGGGGATCGGTCAGACTGAAGGTGGCGGAGGGTGTCGATCAGCGATCGATTGGGTTGCCCGGGCAGGGTTGACTGTCTCCCTATAATTCCATGGCATCCACCGCTCAGGGTTGCGGGCCACATCCTTGGCGTGCTTGAGCAGTTCGGTCAGATAGTTGAAGGGATTTGCATTCATGAGCTCAGTAGTATGGATCAGGCTCATGAACATGTCTCCGACGTGGGCGCCCCTGGCGGTCTTATAAAAGTAGGAGTTTTTCCGATTCAAGATCGCCTTCTTCAATTGTATTCCGTCCTGACCAGAGAATCTGTTCGGCACCCTGTTGTAAGAAACAGCGACAATCCAACTGCCGTCAGAGAAAGTGCAAGTCTGATGCCGTGTATCGGCAAGTTTGTCTGGAAAGCCGCATAATCTTAGATGGCAAATGGGAGATTGACAGACGCGGGCCTGTTGTCCCGGCACACTTTGGGGCACAGCTGTTGTGGCTGCCACCGCGGCCAATTTTGCGCGCCGCCCCTCGATTGACATGGCTCCTTACAATAGGTAAGATAAAGTAAGGAGAAAATCCATATGATCAAATCGACTGTAACCAGCAAGGGGCAGACCACGATTCCAAGGGCCATTAGAGAAGAACTCGGCATCGGCACGGGGGATGTGCTGGAATGAGATATTCAACAGCAGCACATACGGCTACGGCCTGTTGGAAATGCGTTCCTAATGCGGCGCGGTGCTGTTCTCACCGGGCGTGGATCTGTTACCGCTGATGTGGCACGCGTTCGAAAAGCGAGGGGGTCCGCCAAACCATGAATCGGATCGTGATCGACACAAACGTCGTGATTTCTTTCCTGACCAATCGGGACCTCCATCAGCAGGAACTCGCCGCAAAATTGTTCGCAGGCGCTCTGGCAAGAAAACACGAGCTTGTTCTGCATCAAATGGTTGTGACGGAGGTCGTGTACGTTCTCCGCAACCTTTACCGTCAGACTGTGAAGGAAACCTCCGCGACCATCCGGGAATTAATCGAGCTCCCAGGAGTTATGGTACTCGACAAGATGCCTTGGGCGGAGTTGTTCGACCTGTGGCCTCAAGTAATTGATTCCTATGCCGACGCGTCGATTGTGGCGGTTACGCGGTCCGGCGGATACGAATATCTGGCCACATTTGACCGCACACTTTGCATCCGATTGAAGGCCTTGGGCGCGATCCCGTACCCTTTCGGCAAGTAGCCGCCGGATTCTAATGGGAATTGCGGATGTGTCCGAGGGAGAGACGGCCACGGCAAAGTCGTGTACGGAGCCGCGAAGATGGTTGGCCGCTCGCTGATTGCAGGATGTTATTTGGGAAAATCGGTGACAGGCGACTATATCCCCAATTACATCACGAAGCGTCTTTTGCGATCGCAGCCTGGAAATTGGTCAAATAGTCGCCTGTCACCGATTCTAAATATAATGTTCCAGCTTGTTGCTATG
>JBGQNR010000343.1:0-4746 GCA_041501225.1 Acidobacteriota bacterium | reverse complement strand
TGACTCTCCCGCGCGATGGTGCCATTTCGAGACAGATATTCGCCCAATGTTTGCCCGAGCCGACGATTGTTCGCGGCTCTACTCGCCACCCGAATCGTGAACGAGTGCAGCCAATCGTTCGACATCGGTGATCCATAGCTCACGGTTTCGTTGCTCGAGGATACCGATTTTCGCAAGGCGATTGAGCTCGCGAGTGACAGCCTCGCGATGGGTACTCGTGCGGCTCGCGAGTTCCGCGTGCGTGGGAGCCGGAACGATATTGATGATCTTGTCCTGGCGAGGAGCTGACAGACTGGCAAGCCGCAAAATCTCCGCTTGGATGCGATAGCGAACGGCGAGCGTGCTGAAAGTATTACCTCACCGGCGGAGTCGGCAGCGGCGAGACTTCGGAAGGCTTCGGTCCGAACTATTCGCTGGGGAACAACGCCTACTGCGAATCGTGCTCGAGCTGCGGCGAGATCTTCTTCCAGTGGAAAATGAACCTTGCCTACCACGACGCCAAGTATGCGGATTTGTACGAGCAGACCATGTACAACGCCCTGTTGGGCGGGACGGATCTGGCGGGGACGGTCTTCTATTACACCAACCCGCTTGATGCCAACGCGCCCCGCACCTCCTGGCACAACTGTCCCTGCTGCGTAGGCAACATTCCCAGAACCCTGCTCATGCTCCCGACCTGGATGTATGCAAAGAGCGCCGACGGCGTCTACGTCAACCTTTTTATCGGCAGCACGGTGACCCTGGAAAATGTCGCCGGCACCGAGGTGCAGATGGTGCAAGCGACCGAGTATCCCTGGAACGGCAAGGTCTCCATCACCGTCAATCCCAAAGCGTCAAAGAATTTCAGCGTCAGAATCCGGGTGCCGAACCGCGACGTCAGCAGCCTCTACAAGGGCATGCCGGAAGCGAATGGCATCACTTCGATCGCCGTTAACGGTTCAGCGGTCAAACCCGCGATTGACAAGGGCTATGCCGTAATCTCCCGGTCATGGAAAGCCGGAGATAAGATCGAACTGATTCTTCCCATGAAAGTCCAAAAGGTAAGAGCCAGCGATAAGATTGTCGCGGACCAGGGCCGTGTTGCCCTGCGCTATGGTCCTCTGCTCTATAACATCGAGCAGGTCGATCAGGACATTACCAAGCCACTCAACCCTGATTCTCCTCTGACCACCGAATGGAAAGGGGATCTTTTGGGGGGCATAGTTGTCCTCAAGGGCATATTTGCCGATGGCAATCCGATGATGGCCATACCCAACTTTGCCAGAACGAATCGGGATCCCACCCCGGCGCCTCCTCCACCTGCTCCTCCGGCAGGAGCAGCTCCGGGTGCCCGGCCGGCTCCTCGCCCGCCTACGTCCATTGTCTGGATCAAAACCCAGTAGATTTATGGCAATCGGTTCAGGCCCTCGCAAGAAGAGGGCCTGAACCCTGAGTATTGAGCGAGCCGCAAGAGCGGCGGATGCGGCAACATCACCTCCATTTCCATTCTACCCTTTAATAGCATCAAATATTTGTCACCACATTCAAAGGCCGCAGCGGGCCTGGTTACGGGGAGGATTCCGGATGATTTCAATTGCGTCCGATGGTATTCTGAATGCAACTATACATAGCGACATAAGTGATGAACAAGAACCGCGAAGACCGCAAAGACCGCAAAGGTCATAAACGCAGAAAGGTTTTCGTACATGCGCTCTCACTTCCTCCGCAGGGGCACAGCGCTATGCGCTGCAACATCTTTGCACGAGGCGCACGGGAAAGCGCTGGTGAAAGAGGGACTCAGGCGTTGGGATCTGCCAGCGTTTTCCCGTGCGCCTCGCGCAAAGATGTTAGCCGGGGGCTGCCCCTGCGGAGGAAGCGAGAGCGCATGGCTTTGCAGTCTTCGAGGTCTTCGTGGTTCAAAAAAAGCTCACGATTTAGGTCGTCATGTATAGCAGTTTGTACACAGCTTTCGGTCGACTATGATCTGCGATAATTGTCACACCAGCAATCCTGAGAATTTGTCGTATTGTGCGAAGTGTGGCAGGGCTCTCCATGGTCAGGATGAGGTGAGAACCATTCTGGGTGGAAAGGCGACTCCAGCGCCTGCTTCGGACTCAGATTCACCTACCCTAGGGATAAGCCGGTCGGCCTGGCAATCACCCGGCGGATCGGCTGCGCAATTCAGAAACGGTGATGCCGGGAAGCAGTTGGAGCCCGGCGCGGAGCTGGGTTCGCGCTACCGAATCGAGTCATTGCTCGGGCAGGGGGGCATGGGTGCGGTCTACAAAGCCCACGATGCCGAACTTGATCGGACCATAGCGCTCAAAGTAATTCGTGCGGATCTGGCGAATCATCCCGAAACAATGCAGCGATTCAAGCAGGAGTTACTGCTTGCCAGTAAGATCTCCCACAAGAATATCCTGCGCATCCATGATCTGGCTGAGGCCGGGGGGATCAGGTTCATCTCCATGGCCTACGTCGATGGCGAGGATCTCTACTCGGTGCTGGTCCGCGAGGGTCGGCTACCCATCGACAGGGTCATAAATATCGCTCGCCAGCTCTGTGCAGCGCTCAATGCTGCCCATTCTGAGGGCATCATTCATCGTGACCTGAAACCCCAGAACATCCTGATCGACAAGGAAGGAAACGCCGTCATCTCCGATTTCGGCCTGGCCAAATCGCTGGATGCCGGCGCCGCCAGGATGACGCACACCGGCGAGGTGCTGGGAACTCCTCGCTATATGTCGCCGGAACAGGTCCAGGGCCATCAGGCTGACCGCCGGAGTGATCTTTATGCGCTCGGATTGATCTTTTATGAGATGGCGACCGGCGAAGTCCCTTTTGCCGGCGAAACCTTGTACCAGACCATGTTCCTGCGCACAAAGGAACGGCCCAAGAATCCCAAACTGCTGAATCCCGAATTGCCCGATTTCCTGGTCCGGATTATCATGCGCTGCCTGGAGATCGATCCCGGCCAGCGCTACCAGAGTGCGCGCGAGATCCTCCAGGACCTGGAAACCCATCATGCCCCCGCCCGTTCAATGAGAATCTTGCTGCCCAAGTCCGGCAGTCGCAGCTGGATTTGGGTTGCAGCCCTTAGTCTTGCGCTGATCACCGGGATTTTTGTGGCACCTCGCTTGCGCAGCCTGTTCGTCTCGCAAACTGACGGCACAAGAACGAAGTCAGCGGAAAGCCCGTTACCCGCAAAACGCACTTATATCGCCGTAATTCCGTTTCGTGTTCTGGGGGACCCTTCCGTTCTCGGCTATATATCCGAAGGATTGGGAGAGGCTATATCAGCGCGGCTCTTCCAACTGAAGGAAGTCTACATCCCCGCGTTCGCCGATGCCGAAAAAGCTGCTGCGAAAGGCGAACTCGGCAAGGTAGCCCGCGAGTTGGGTGTGAAACTCATCGTTCACGGGAGTATTGCGCAAGCAGGGGATAAGATCGCGGTCATCGTGAATCTACAGGATGCCGGCAAAGGACAACGCTTGTGGACGAAAGAATTCTCCGGTCTGACCCAGGATCTGTTGACTCTCCAGGATCAGATCTACGGCGAACTCGTCGCCGCCCTGCAGCTCAATCCCGATAGCGAAGAACGGGCGCGCACCGCAACTCATTCCACTGAGAATGTTCAGGCCTACGACCTCTATTTGAAAGGCCGCAATGCCCTTCGCGGCCAGCAAAATGTTGCGAACATCAAAGCCGCGATTACCTTCTATGAGAATGCCCTGAAGATTGATGCCGGCTTTGCGCTTTCGTATGTGGGCCTGTCGGACGCCAGCCTTCTGATGTATCGGACAACCAAGGACAATACCTGGGCGCAGAAGGCCGTCTCGGCGGGTGAGCAGGCGCAGCGGCTGAATGACCAGCTCCCTGAAGTGTGTTTCTCCCTGGGGAGCGTGTACAACGCTACGGGGAAATCGGCCGAGGCGATCGCCATCCTGAACCGCGCCCTGCAGCTGGCGCCCAATTCGGACGAGGGCTATCGGCGCCTGGGCGCCATTTATGTGAGAACCGGCAGACAGGATGAAGCGATCAAGGCCTATCAGAAGGCAATTGAGATCAACCCTTATTACTGGCTCAATTACAGCGTGCTGGGCGGCGCATATTTCAAGATGGGGAACTTCGATGAGGCACTGAAAACCTACCGGAAAATCACCGAACTGGAGCCGACCAACGTTCTTGGCCCCTTGAATGTCGGCGCTGTGCTCTTCAGCCAGGGCAAGTATGAGGAGTGCATTCAAGCGTTCGAAAAGGCCCTCGAGATTCAACCCTCCTGGGAGATCTATTCCAATCTTGGCACGGCCTATTTCTATTTAAAGCGCCAGGCGGAATCAGTCACCGCATTTGAAAAAGCCGTTCAGTTAAGCCCGAACCAGGAGGTCGCCGTCGGGAATCTGGCCGACGCCTATCGGATGGCCGGACAGAAGGAAAAAGCCTCGGCAACCTACGATAAGGCCATCGTGCTGGCTCTGAAGGAACTCGAAGTCAATCCCCGCAACGCCGCCTCCATGGCCAGTCTTGCGCTCTACTATGCCAAAAGGGGGATGGCAAACCGCGCGTTGGATTTCATGCGGCGCGCCCGCGCGATCGATGAAAATAACGTCGAGTACATCTATAGTGAAGCCATTGTCCGCACGCTTGCCGGGCAAACCCAGGAAGCGCTCAAGTCGCTCCGTCTGGCTTTTGAGAAGGGCTACGCGGTTTCCGATGCCCTGGGCAATCCGGAGCTGAACGCGCTGGAAAACCTGCCTGAATTCAAAC
>JBGQNR010000342.1:0-4757 GCA_041501225.1 Acidobacteriota bacterium | reverse complement strand
GTAGTCCAGAGTTTGATTGACGCTGCGGTAGCGCAGGCGCACCCACTTGATTCCCGATGGGTCCCGCACCTCCGCCGTGATTGCCAAGGGCTTGCCCGCAGGAGCGCTTGCGACCGGCCGATGATTCACCGTCGGCGGCTCGACATCGCTGCTCACGCTCACCGCGACGGGCGCCGACGAGCCTGCATTGGGGTAGGTCAGGCGCAGGCCGGCCTCATCCACTGCTTCAATGAAATAATCCAGATGGCTGCTGCCGGCCGGGACCCTGACGGTCGCGCCATAAAGCCAGGGAGCAATCTGTTTTAACTCGATGAGCCGATAATCCTCCGATCCGAATCGATAGGAGGCGCGCACACTCGTGAGGGAACTCGAGCCGCTGACGGTCGCGCGCACGACCCATGCGCCCCCAGGCTGCAAACGGCGGACGGGCGCATGAGCGATCTGCGGACCCGCGGTCCCGGCCGCAGGGCGATAATCACGCCGCTGTCCCTCCAATGTGCGGAGTCCCTTCTCCAGCGCAGCCAGTTCGTCTTTCCAGTGCCCGCACAGATCCGCACTGCGCAGGCCCATCATCAGGTCGTCTGCGTAAACATCGCCGGCAGCAGCCACGAGCTGACGCCATGCCTCGATGGCATCGCGTTCGTGCGTGATGGCTTCGTCAAGCGCACTCACGTCGCGCGTCCGCTCAAAGAGACGATAGCTGACGGCCGCCGGAATTCTGCGCGCGTGATACAGCGCCAGATTCGCCAGGATTTTCAGGTCGACGATGGTGGAGTTGAATTCTTTGCTGCGGCGGCGGCCGATGCGCTTTTCAGCTTCAGCGATCTGAGCGTTGAGATCCCGGGATGTCTGCTCAAACCAGCGGCTCGTGTCGAGTGGCCGAGTTTTCGCGGTTTCATTGCCGGAACTCAGGTTCTGCGCTTCTTCGTCGAAGCTGGCGAACTGCTGGATGTCGCTCCCCTCTGCCCTGGCGTAGACCGGCAAATCCCCAATCCTCTCTTTTTCAACCCAGCCGCGCGTCATCGGGAAGTAGCTGTAGGGAATGCAGGAGGCAACGATGCGCGGCAGAACCCAACTCGCGATGTGCAAGCCCTTCTCTAGGTAAGGCGCGGCGTCCGGGCCGAAACGTTTTTCGAATTCGCGCTGCCAGACTTCGGCGGGCGTATTTGGATTGTAGCCAATGCGGCCGAAGGATTGGAAGAAATGCCAGTAGCGCTCGAACTCATAGTCGTAGTAACGGTATTGGGGTTGGAGCAACTCGAAGGGCTTCATGTCGTGCGGCTGGGCTTCCATTTTCGTGGTGAGGGGCTCGTTCACTTCAAAGCCATCGCCGTTATAGAGGTGGGTACTGCCGACAAAACGCCGGGCGTACTCCGGATCGCCCCAGAGCAGCACACGCGCGGTTCCGCCGGGCCAGAGCCGCCAGTGCATCTGGTATTGCTGCGGATAACGCAACAAGTCGGCGTAGCTGTGCCGACGATTGAGTTGATCCGGGACATTGATGTGCGTGGGATGGAACGGCAGTCCCATCTGCTCCATCCAGTACTTGGTGGTGATGCGGAATTTGACGCCGATCTCAAGGGCCGCGTCGATCACCGCATCGGGCAAGCCTTTGGCGCGCAGATCCAGCCGCAGGTGCGGGGCGTTCTGCTTCATCATCCGGAAAACGCTGCGCCAGAATTCTAACTGCTCGTCCGGCTTCAAACCGGATTCATCATGCATCCGGAACTGAATGGCATCCAGATCGGGCACGGCTTGGATGAATTTTGCCAGCGCGGCTTGAGTGTAGGGAATGAGGTTTTCACCCGTCAGTCCCCAGACCAGGCCCGGCGTGGGCTTCCGGATTGCCTCATCTGCGCCGGCGATGCCGCCTCCCTGAACGCCGCCGCGATAGATGTGGTCCCAAATCCCAACCGTGAAATCCACACCGCGATCGTGCGCCATCCGAATGAGCCGATTCAACGCCGCCAGATTGCGCTGCTGCTGTTCGCGGGTAATGCCGATCATGCGCACATCGGGAAACTGGTCGACATCAAAGAAATAAGGGTAACAGGGAGCAAGAAATCCGCCGTTCTCGTAGCCGAAGATCACTACCAGCGAGTCAAAACGGTTCTGCGCCAGCGTGTCCAGATAGCGCGCCCAATACGCCTCATCGTAGAAACGGCTTTCCCAATAGGCACGATTCATCGTGTAGATGGACATGGCCCGCTGCGGCGCATCCGGGCTCTCGAGGGTGTCGCGCACCTCGCTGAAGGGCATTTTTCGGTCTTTACTCCAACCGATACGGTCGGCAACATCCAACTCAGCATACATCAGGCCGCGGGCATCGGTTCCGGCAACCAGGAGGACGGGTTTGCCTTGCCAGGAAATGTGACGGATCATGAGCGCTTCTGCGCCCAGCGGTTTCGGCAGTCGGTTGGCGCCGAGCAATTGAGCCGCAGGGCCTTCTCCATCAGCAAGCCCCACCACGACCAGATGGTTCCCGCGCGCGCCCTCGAGCCCCCGCAGCTGTTCGCAGGCAATATTCCTGGCGCGCAAGGATGCTATGATCTTCTCCACGCCATGATTTGCAGGGGCTGCCGGCGAGCGATCCACCACCAAGGAGACCAAGGGATCCTGTGCGGCCGCGCTGCGCCACGACCCGGATCCGAAGGTTACAAGTGCAGCCAAAAACAGAATTGCTCGTTTCAAGATTGTTGTCGCATTCACGCTTCGTCTCGCCGCCCTGAAAGGTGATGGGCGATGCTTTATCCGCGCAGTTTGGGTCGTTGAATTTCTCCAGAATCTCCGATGCAGCCTCGCCCATTTGCGCAGTGGAGACAGGGCTGTAATCGGTCCGGCATGATGAATTCTCTTGTGAATGGGCGCGATTATACCACCGTCATGCGCTGACGAAGGATCTGTCCTATGGGATCTGGGCGGATGGTTGCGCATCCTAGCCGCATGCGGCCACCTCAGGGGCAAGCCGTCGTCGCTCTGATGTCTGCCGGGCTTTGATGTCAGGTGGTATTTCAGATGCATAGCGTCTGCCAGAGGCCGCTTGGCCTCCGGCAGACGCTTGCGAAAGCAATGCGTCAGATCGTGGATACCGCTGAAGGCAAGGATTGATGGCCAGAGTATGGAATTTCTTGGTTACCGTTTTCTGCGAGCCAATCCCGCGGCCAGCATCCCTAGCCCTCCCAGTAGCAGCACAAAACTACCCGGTTCTGGCACTAGATTAGCTTGCGCAGGGTTCGCTTGCGCCTGAAATATCATTGGACTTCCACCGCTTAGCCACCCGCCGCCATCTACCCCGGTAACGTCGTTCAGGTCGATCAGGAAATGATCGCCGGCTTTAATTCCCGGTGCGATAAATCTTAGATCAGAATTGCCGCCTGCGAATCCCGTACCCGAGAAAAGAATGGACAGGGTATTACTGGAAAAGGAGATAGTCGCATTCAAAAACAGAGTGGATTGAAGGATATACAAACCATTTGGGCCTGCATTGGGTATAGGCGCAGTAATCAGCAGGCTGGTCCAATCCACTCCACTGGCGTTATAGAGCCCCGTTCCAAACGTCGGAACACCAATACCTCCGTTGCCCTGGGTATTTGGGGTATCCGCGTAAAGCCCACCTCCATTAGCATTCGACATGAAACTAAAGCTGCTCAGGACACCGACGGATGCTGTGTCGCCGCCAATCACGATCCTGGGATCAATAATGCCATCGGCATAGGCTGCGGACACCGCGATCAGAAGTATTCCAAGCAGTGCTACCGATCGAAATACCTTCATGGCTGCCCCCAATATTTAGAGCCTGAACAGACTGTCCCCCAGAGTTCAGGCATAATAATGGAAGCAAAAACCTGACCACATCGGGCTCAATCCGGCTTAAATGCAAATGACCTATTATATCAACTACTTAGATGGATCTCAGATTGCAGCGCCGATTAAGGGGAGAGTGGAAGGTGTAAATAACGATTACAATCGGCAGCCGTGGTTGGCGTGATAACGAGCGATAACTCATTTCTTTGCAATTATTAATCTCAAAATGTGGAAGTGTAAAACAGGCTGACACCCGCTTGTGGTCGATCCCATAAAGGCAGATGATGCTATCTGGTGCCAGAAAGGGTTGAGGTTACAATGGTTTGCAGGCGAATGATCTCCGTCATGCTCAGGGAATTGCAGAGGCTCTCGAAATCCGGCTGCACCCACACACCTCCATAAATCAATATATTATTGCAGCAACATGCAGCTGCAGCCAGGATTACTTCTGGCGTCCGCCGCTCTTGCTGAAATCGGCCACGAGTTGTTTGAATTCAGGCAGGCTTTCCAGCGCGTTCAGCTCCGGATTGCCCAGGGCATCCGAAACCGCGTAGCCCTTCTCAAAAGCCAGACGGAGTGACTTGAGCGCTTCCTGGGTTTGCCCGGCAAGCGTGCGGACAATGGCTTCATTATAGATGTATTCGACGTTGTTTTCATCGATCGCGCGGGCGCGCCGTATGAAATCCAACGCGCGGTTTGCCATCCCTTTTTTGGCATAATAGAGCGCAAGACTGGCCATGGAGGCGGCGTTGCGGGGATTGACTTCGAGTTCCTTCAGAGCCAGCGCGATGGCCTTATCGTAGGTTGCCGAGGCTATTTCCTTCTGTCCGGCCATCCGATAGGCGTCGGCCAGATTCCCGACGGCGACCTCCTGGTTCGGGTTCAACTGCACGGCCTTCTCGAATGCAGTCACGGATTCCGCCTGCCGTTTTAAATAGAAATAGGCCGTGCCT
>JBGQNR010000341.1:0-4800 GCA_041501225.1 Acidobacteriota bacterium | reverse complement strand
GCGGTCATTTCTTTCTTCCAAGCCCCAGGACATCCCTATCCAGGATTGGCTTAAAAACGAAAAATTGGCTGGAAAATAAAGGCTAAGGCCCCTTTCAACCCCTTCTAGCGGACCTGTCTCGTGATTGGGTAACTATTTCCCCTGGTCCGTCCCCACCCATCTCCGCCGGAAGCATGGAGCCGAGAAACTCAAAAATCCAACGAAATCAGTTGGGACGGAGTTTTCGCGGAGCACGGCCGCCGCGCCGCATAATTCGCGGCGCTTTCCAGCCTGAACCATGCTATCTTATTGAATGTCCCCAAAAGCAATTGTCTAAGATAGATCTGGTGGTGACGCTCCTGAAGAGGCCTTCTGACAAGTTCCTGCATCCCCGGTTGTCAACAATCCAAGAGGGCCGGGAGCATCGCATGGATGAATCACATTCCGTGCGATAATCTAAAACGATCACTCGGGGACATTCGCTTTTGAGAGTCGGGCTGGAATTGCCGCTGCCTTCTTTCATCCGCTTGCCCGTCACCGGAAGACGCTCTGCACCAACGGAGATTCGGACATGAGAAAGATTCTCTTCGTTGACGATGATCCAAGAATCCTCGAGGCTCTCAAAATCCTCCTGCGGCGCAACCGCGAAAGATGGGATATGACCTTTGCGGTGGGCGGAGAAGCTGCCTTAAACAAGCTGCAGGAGGAGTACTTCGATGTCATCGTCTCGGACATGCGCATGCCAGGCATCGACGGGGCGGCCCTGCTGAGACGCGTGCAGGAAGAATACCCCCACATGCTGCGCATCGTGCTGTCAGCCTACACAGACCTGGAATCCGTCCTCCGCGTGGTGCCGGTCGCGCACCAGTTCATGACCAAGCCAATTGAGGTCGCGGCGCTCGAAGACGCCATCGAGAGGGCATGCTCCATGCAGGCGCTGATTCCCGACGTGGCTATTCGCAGGATGGTGGGCAAGATTGACAGGCTGCCTTCATTGCCGCGGGTTTACTCAGCCCTTATCAGAACTCTGTCCGAACCGGATGCGACGGCGGCCGACGTTTTCCGAATTCTGAAGCAGGACATAGCCATATGCGCCAAACTGCTGCAGTTGGTTAACTCCTCTTTCTTCCAGCTGGCGCGGCGAATCACAAGCGTCGAGTACGCCGTCATCTACCTCGGATTCAACATGGTCAAGAACCTGGTGCTATCGGTGGAACTTTTTCAGGCCGCCAAATCCGAGCCGGAAGGCTTTTCCGTGGATCTGCTCCAGCGGCACTCGCTGGCTACAGCCAACCTTGCCGCACGCCTCCTCGGCCCCAAAGAAAAGAGCGAAGATGCCTTCATGGCCGGATTGCTGCACGACATCGGCAAGCTGGTCTTTGCTCAAGAGTATCCGGAGCATCTCGAGCGCATCCGCACTGCCATGCGCACCGACGAGCGTCCGGAGTTCGTCCTGGAACAGGAACTAGCGGGAGTTTCACACGCAGAGATCGGGGCATATCTATTGGGGCTCTGGGGCCTGCCTGACTCGATTGTGCAGGCAGTGGCCCACCATCATATGCCCCAGCGAATGGCGGAAGGCCGTTTCGACGTTCTGTCGGCGACCTACGTCGCCAATCACCTGGCGAATGAGCACGCGCCGCTTTCGCCAAACGGGACCCGAAACAGGCAGGTGATCGATCGATCGTATCTTGCTGCGCTGGGCGTATCAGATAAGCTGGGTATGTGGCGGCAGATTGCCTCTGAGCAGGCCATGCAGGCCACCGACTGAGGATAAGGGCAATCTCCCGCGAACGTCTGTCTTCTGCTCTGATGTTAGCCACACGCCTCCTGGAAATGCCCGCCCCTGGCCTGCCACAACCTGTAGGGCTGGATTGAGGCCGTCCACGAGGGGACTGTTTTCAGCTTCCTCGAGGAATCCTGCCCTGCTGACCTTGCTGGAAAGATCGCCGGAGCGGCCGTGGAGAGTTATCGGCTGATCACACGGAACGCCTGCTCATGGAGTGATGATTCGAGAGCCGGTGGCAAGAGAAGCCGCCAGGCCAACCAGCACCGGAGCGGGCTGAGAGGGCGCTTCACCGATTCAAGGGACATGGCGCGGCGGCGTCGAGTACAACACGAACCTTGTGCGCTAGTGTATTGAGGGTGAACGGCTTGTGAAGGAAGGCTGTATCAGGCCTCCGCAAGCTCGCATGATGCAAGCCGTTTCCAGTGAATCCTGAGATGAAGAGCACTCTGGTGTCAGGGCGAAGAGGCACCATGCGCTCGGCCAGCTCGTATCCTTTCATGTGCGGCATGACGACATCGGTTATCATCAGGTGGATGGGACCCTTGTATGTTTCGCTGACTGTCAGCGCCTCAATGGCCTGACTGGCTTCCAGGACATTGTAGCCTTTCTTCTCGAGCATCAGGCGCACAATCTGTCTCACCTTTTTCTCGTCTTCCACCAGCAGGACAGTCTCGGAGCCCGGCGGAGATGCGCTGTGCGTGTTTCCCTCCGCCGCCGATTCCACAGCCTCGCCATATCGCGGCAGGTAGATCTTGAATGTAGTGCCGAGTCCGGGTTCGCTATAAACATAGATTTGACCGCCGCTCTGTTTTACGATGCCGTAGACGGTGGCCAGCCCGAGTCCCGTACCTTTGCCCACCTCCTTTGTCGTAAAGAACGGCTCGAAAATGCGCGAGACTGTTTCCTTGTCTATCCCACACCCGGTGTCGCTCACAGCCAACATTGCGTAGGAACCCGGTTGAAAATCCGCACCCACCTGTTCATACATCTGGTCAAGTTCGACATTATCAGTCTCGATGATCAGCTTGCCTCCGTTAGGCATGGCGTCTCGGGAATTCACGGCGAGGTTCATTACCACCTGTTCGATCTGTCCAGGGTCGGCTTTCACAAGGCAAAGGTCCGGCCGGAGGATTGTAGCCAGTTCAATGTCTTCTCCAATGAGGCGCTCGAGCAGCTTCTCCATTTCCGAAAGTGTGGTGTTGAGGTTTATCACTCTCGGCTGCACTAGCTCCTTTCGGCTGAATGCCAGGAGCTGACGTGTCATCGTAGAGGCGGAGTTTGCGGCTCTCGTGATCTCCTCGGCGGCATCATGAAGAGGATCACCCTCGGGAGTGCTCCCCGAAATCAAATCGGTGTATCCCAAGATGACCATCAGCAGATTACGAAAATCATGTGCGATTCCGCCGGCCAGAACGCCCACTGCCTCCATTTTCTGGGACTGGCGCAGCTGTTCTTCGCTCAGCCGCAGCGCCTCTTCCGCTAGTTTCCGTGCGGTGATGTCCTCCTGGGCCACTACAACCCGGCCCGGGCCATTACCACTGAAGCGCGTCGCGCGAATGGCGAACCAGTGCTTCTCATCGAGACTGTGGAGGGAACACTCCATATAGAACTCGTCACGCTGCCTGCCAAGCACTTCGCGCAACCCACTGGCCAGCGCTATTGATTCTTTGACCTGGTGGCCGGCAGGCGTCTCCAAGATCTTCAGATAGTTGACACCCACACCAAAATCCGGCCCGAACAGGTGGCGGGCATCCGCAAACTGGCACCATGCCGCATTCATGGTGATGATTCTCCCACAGTCGTCCAGGAGCGCCACATGCGAGGACAGCGCGTCGAGAGTGGATTGGAATCGTTCTGACTCCTGCTGCATCAGGATGCGATGCTGGTTCATCCGGTACGCGTGGTAAATGACAACGACCACGGGAATGGCGATGCCGAACGAGAAGAACTGCATTTGACCGAAATTCAAGAAAATAACCGCGGCCGCCAGCGCGCCGGCGAGATTTGTGACCCACCCCCAAAGGAAATTCTGCTTCCAGACCTCCAGGATCCGGTTGCGGGTAACCAACGAAATTGCCAGTGCGATCGATCCGGTGTTGAGAATAAAAAAGAGAAACGCACACAATCCCAGATTCAGAAAGAGCAAAGACGTATGATTAATGTTCGTTGCACTCAGGGGGGGATGCTGTCCCTGGAGTCGATAGAAAAGGTGGCCGATGGAGAAAGTAACCAGAGCCATCTGGCTCATGTTAAATGCGATCCTGTAAAATATTTTGATCCTGATGCTGCCAAGGCAGCCGTCGACTAGTGCCATGCAGACGGCAACCTCGGGAGAGTACAGGATAATGGCAACAAATATAAAAACATCGCTGACGGTGATTTTAATGGACTGCCCTTTGTTGCCCTTTGCGTATGGGATGCTGATGGGGATGAAGCTTCCTATTGCCGTGATGCCCGCAAGGAGTAGCCAGGTCAGGGGATTCGAAGTAAAGGCTTTAAAAAGGCAGTAGGCAAGAACAAGAGGACCACAAAACATGACCAGGGAGATGTAAACTCTGGCCTTCAGCGGGATGTTATCTTTGATGAATCTCATGAACCACAGTCCCGATCTCTGCTTCTATCGCTCCGGTCGCACCTTTCCTTAGCACCTTATCGGAATGGGCCGATAAATCCTTATATATGAGCTTTCACCCTTTCCGATATCTTCCGGATCGCCCGCTGCGGTCCGGCGCGAGCCTCAGCTGGCTGGTACCCTCTGTAATACAATCCTGCAAAACCTTGTAATTTTTACGGGAAATTTCTAAGCAACCAATTCTAAGATATTGCTTTGGCGTATCTGACTGGAGGTGGCCATCACGCCAATAATAGTGAGACACCTACCCCAGGTTAATTTAATGTAGAGGGTAGGGAGAAAAACCAAGATGGGAGTGACAGCCATGTCGAAGCGCCAGAGCAGGCCATTACGCCCTATGAGAACGTCAACCTGAAGCTGTTCGCGGCAATGGAGAAGCTGCGGAGCGCTGAACGGAATC
>JBGQNR010000340.1:0-4803 GCA_041501225.1 Acidobacteriota bacterium | reverse complement strand
GGGCGATTCGGCGATCGCATAGATGACGCCGGCGTACTCAACACCGATGTTGTCGGGCGTCAGGCCCCCGGAGCTTCCCATCCGGCTCCGGTCGTTGAGTGTAAGATCGGGACTGATGACCTGCCAGGTCTGGCCGCCGTCGGTCGTGCGGTGGACATACTGGCTGCCGACGTAGAGCGTGTTGTGGTCGTGCGGCGAGATTTGGAAGGGCGCGTCCCACACGAAGCGGTACTTGACCCCCTCGGCGAGCCCATTGGACTGGTCGGGCCACACCTCGACGTTGCGAAACTGCCGCCGGTTCTCCTCGAAGCGTACGACGATGCCGCCGACCATGCCCGAACCGGACGCCGTCGACCAGATGATGTTAGAGTCGGTGGGATCGGGCGTCGCCCACCCGCTCTCGCCGCCGCCCACCGAGTGCCACATGGCGCGCGGGATGCCCGCATCGCCGCCGCCCAGGCGGCTGTTGCTCGGCCCGCGATACGACGGCTCGTCCTGCTTGTTGCCCAGGACGTTGTAGGGGATTTCGTTGTCGGTCGTGACGTGATACATCTGCGCATTGGTCAACCGCTGGCGGAACCAGGTGCGCCCGCGATTGATGGTGATGGACAGGCCCTGATCGTGGCCGACGATCATGCGGTTCGCATCGGTCGGATCGATCCAGATGTCGTGGTGGTCGCCGCCCGGCGCCTCGGCGCGCGCCAACACCGCGAGCGTTTGCCCGCCATCGATCGACTTGGCGTACGAGGCCGTCAGGTAGTAGGTCTCGTTCTCGTTGTCGGGGGCGACGGCCATGCGCGAGTAGTAGTGCGCTCGGCCCATGGCGGCGTGGTCATAGCTAACCACTTTCCAGTTTTCGCCGCCATCGTCGCTGCGAAACACCTGGCCGCTGTCGGTCGGCTGCCCCTTCCACGGCACGCCGTCGCCGGTCTCGATGAGGGCATAGACACGGTCCGGATTCGAGGCGGCGATGGCGACGGCCACCTTGCCCACCGGCCTGGCTGGCAGCCCGTGGCCGGTCAGCTTCTTCCACGTCACCCCGCCGTCGCGCGACATGAACAGGCCGCCGCCCGGCCCGCCGCTCTCGCGTCCCCAGGTGTGAATCTCGAGCTGCCACATGCCCGCAAAGAGCAGGCGCGGGTTCTTCGGATCCATCGCGATGTCGGAACACCCCGTGTTCTGATCGACGAAGAGCACTTTGGTCCAGGTCCGGCCGCCATCGGCCGTGCGGAACACACCGCGATCCGGTTGCGGTCCGTAGCCATGGCCCTCTGCGCACGCCATAACGACGTTCGCGTTCTGGGGATCGATGACGATGCGCGGGATGCGCCCCGTCTGCTCGAGGCCCATCAGCGCCCACGTCTTGCCGGCATCCATCGATTTGTAGATGCCCTGGCCCACGGAGATGTGGCTGCGGATCTTGCCTTCGCCGGTGCCGGCCCACACGACGTTGGAGTCGGACTTCGCCACGGCGAGGGCGCCGATCGACATGACCGGCTGGTCGTCGAAGACAGGCTGCCAGTGGACACCGCCATCGGTGGTCTTGTAGACGCCGCCCGAGGCCGCACCTGCATAATAGACGCTGGGATCCCCCGGCACTCCAACAACGGCGCTGAACCGGTTACCTTCCGGTCCGATGAATCGCCAATGAAGCTGGCGATATACGTCAGCGCCCGGCCGCGCAGCCTGCTGTGCGAAGCCTGTCAGCAGCAAAGTCGTGATCAAAGCCATCGCTATGCCCAGCACGAAAATCCTTGCCCTCGACATGATGACCTCCCGGTGGAACGAGCTCGAAGGAAAGTGCACAATCCAAACATGGTGCGAATTTGGATTGAAGCCTGCCTGTGCGTCCCCCCGACCTCAGGGTTGTAGTGAGTATGTCAGCTTTGCGGGGGCACCAGGATTGGCTCGGACCCCGCAACTGCATCGCGCCTTTTGCCATCACAGCAGAAACCGATGCATTTGGAAACCTCTGATCTTCTTGGGGCTTATCTGCTCTCCATCCGGCACGCTTGTCAAGCAGATTCCTTTTAGAGGGAAATCGGTGACAGGCTACGATTTCACCAATTTCACCACGCATCGTTGAGTTAACTGATACGGATCGAAATTGGTGAAATCGTAGCCTGTCACCGATTTCCTAACCTTTCGGTGCGCGGATGTCTCTATAGGAGTGGAGCGGGAAACAGGAAAGCGGATAATTGATGAGTGATGACACATGCTGACGCTGACACGCCGGATGAAATTCTCGTAGTGGCAGCGATCCTGGGAGACCTTGCCGCCTTTGACGTGCTTGTGTGCAGGTACCGCTCCGCGGTTTTCCGGACGGCACGGGCGATCGTCCCGCCGGATGATGCAGAGGATGTGGCTCAGGAGGCGCTGCTGCTTGCTTTCAAGGCTCTACCGTCGCTGGAGGAGCCGGCCAAGTTTCCGGTCTGGCTGCATGCGATCACGCGCCGCTGCGCATTGCGCTACCAGGACCGTAGCCGGGCGCACCAGCGCGGGCGCGTGGCGCTTGACGAGGCGATCCTGGAACAGCTTCCCGCCCTCGGCCGCCGTGCAGCAGGAGAGGGAAGAGCAGAAGAACTGAAATGGGCGCTCGATGGAATCCCGCAAGATTATGGCTTGGTCTTGCGGCTGCATTTCCTCGACGAAATGCCCCTGAAGCGCATAGCCGGATTCCTCGGTATATCGTTGGCAACCGCAAAGTGGCGCGTCTATCAGGGCAAGAAATTATTGCGCGAACAATTCAACGCACTTGGGGAAAGGAAGACTGAAATATGGAAAGAGAAAAAGAGATAAAAAAATTAGTCAATGTGCTCATGCAGACGGCACGTACGGGCTTTCAGTCCGAATGGACAGGTTCCGGAAGCAGCGATGCTGCAGCATTGTGCGTGGACCGCCACAACCGGATCCTGGCACGCCTCAAGGAGCATGAGCCGGAGATCTCAGCTGTGTTTGAGCCGCTGGCAGCCGACAGCTCGCTCACGACGGCAGCCATCGCCTGCCGGCAATTGGCTTCCTATTTTGAGGACGAGACCGGCTGGTCTTCCCGCTGGAAGACCGCTTACAACCACGCCTGTGACCCCAGAGCCTTTAAGGAATTCTGGAGAAAATCCGCAAAGGATGTCCAGGACCTGGGCGAATACATGCGCGAATGCAGCGAGGAATGGGCCCGGCGCCGGAAGGCCAAAGCAGAGGGCGAACCGCCCGGCGAGCCCTCTCCCAATACGAATGCGCCCGAGTGACCTGCGAACAGGTGTCAGATCAAACGACGGGGACGTCCCCGTTTTTCCATGCCGGAAGATCAGAGGATGGGGGTGTGGGGATTCTCTTTCCGGCATCAGAACTTTGCCGCAAAATACCCCTGCTTGGCGTGGACGATCAGCTTGGGGATGCCTTCGGGGGGATCAATCTTGATCGTTATCTTTCTCCATTTGCCATCATGAACTCTGTTTGTAGGGTTGTAGCCGATGATATACTGGTGGCGTAACTCCGCATGGATGCTATCTATGCCCTCCCCGAGGTCACCGAAACCCACAGGAAAGTAGTCTCTGCCGCCGGTAAATGACACGATATTGTGAATCACATTTTGGCCATAGCCAAGCGGTCCGGGCAGTCCTATCGCATAGATCTGGGCATCGGATTCAGTCGCAAGGTCACGCACCTCGGAAAAGGTGTAACGGCTGCTGTTGTCTTCGCCGTCTGTGACCAGGATTAGAGCTTTCCTGTCGTTTTTCGCCATTTTGATCTGAGAAAGTCCGAGATAGACAGCATCGAGAACTGCGGTTTGTCCTCCAGCCTTAATGACCGAGAGATCATTGCGGATATTGGCGCTTCGGCGGGTGATAGTCCTCACCAGGGACGTTTGTTCGTTGAATACGATCAAACAATACTCGTCATCGGGATGGCCGGTTTCCAGGAAGTGAATGATGACATTTTTTGCCCTATCGATATTGCGGTTGTCTACCATGCTGCTGCTGACATCGTAGATGAGGGCCACGCTGACCGGAGCCAATTCATGCGTAAACGAGCTGATGCTTTGCTCGACGTTATCCTCATATACCTTGAAGTTCTCTTGCTCCAGACCCGTCACATAGCGGTTGAGGGGATCGGTGACGGTTACTTTCACGAAGACAGTTTCCACACCGATGCGGAACGTGGGAGTTTCCTGCTTTTGAGGAGCCTGTCCACCCCACAAAACAGCAAGGCAGATCAAGAGCGAAACGGCGCCTGCAACCAGCCTCGCCGTCTTACGTTGGACTACCCTGCTCTTGCCTGGAGTCGGTCCAGTGGAATGCATGGATGCGGATCTCCTCATTTGGAGTTTCAGGTACTTACCAAGCATTTTAGCATTTGAAATCCCGGTCTGATCGAGTTTTTTATGAGCGCTTCGTATGAAAGCCTATTCTACGTTGGATTGGATGTAATTCCTGTTGAAAAGCACGGCGCGGAATATCAGCAACCTAAAAGCCTCAACGCAGAGGCCGCAGAGGATTTCTTGCTTTTGAATGACTTTTCTCTGCGACCTCTGCGTTGATCTTTTGCCCTGTTTCCGGCCGCTCCTCCGCTTGAGGGTGAGCCTGACAGTCCCCAGAATCTTTCCAAACACTCGAATTTTGCTTGCTCCCGGTCTGCGAATCCGGTACAAATTGCTCCCAATATTCGACTTCAATCGGGTAGTCAAGGATTGCATCAGGGATCAAGGTGAAGGAGCTGGTATGAATTATCGGCCGCTGAATGTATTAGTTTTAGTGATGCTATTCGGTGCGGGTAGCTTATGTGCACAATCTCAAGTATCGAGTG
>JBGQNR010000339.1:0-4876 GCA_041501225.1 Acidobacteriota bacterium | reverse complement strand
CTATGTCAAGCTATTTATCAAATATGTTAGTCACTATTATGCTGATTCCTTAAGGCCGTGATTGAAAACAAAGAGGTTATCCCCGCTGAAAACCTGAAGTCGGCGGATTCTGCCCCGAAGCCCGCGGAAGTCGGGTTAGGATGCGGATATGCCGCTTTGTGCATTTCGTGGTTCGTTTTCCGTCTGAAGCCTCTATTTTCCGCCGCGACCGGCCGACGAGGGCGGGACCATGTTGTTCAGACGCATATAGGTCACGAGATTGCCGTAATGCTCGTTGATGTGGCTCGTGTCGTATATGAGCGTGCCGATCTTCGAACGGTTGCCATTCCTTTCCATCATGTTCGCGTCTGTCACTGCAGTGAAAGCCTTGTCGCAGCGCGCGAACGAATCCCCCAGCGCCTTCTGGAGATCGGCCTTCGTCATCTTGTTGGCAGCGGAATTGGGCGTGTCTTCGGTATCCAGGCGGGCTGGCCGCTGCTCGCCGATCAGGGCTGAACACGCGCCGTTGTTGTCGTCCGAGATGTGGGCGATGAGCCGCGCCCACGACCGCACCTGGGGCGTCGGCTGCCAGGTGTACTTGTCTTCCGGGAACTGTTCGGCGGATTTCGTGATGTTTCCCTTTATTGCGTTGAAGGTATTTTGAACTTCTGTGACAAGCGCGGGTGCCTGTTGCTGGGCGGGTGCCTGCGGCTTGGCAACAACTGCTACTGCCAGCACCAGGACACACGCAAAGAATACAAGAAGCTGCTTCATGGGGGATTCCTCCTTTTGCTGTTGGTTGAATTTTCCTATATTCGAAAGAATACCATCGGCCGAGCTGGAAAGCATGGGGAATTGTCCCCTGCCGGTGCGGCTCGGCCGCTCCAGTGCGTCCGGAGCTACCTGCCGGCCGGCTGCATCTGATACTCCTTGGGCGGTTCAACCCCGAGGAGCCACTTCACAAAATAATCCCAACGGCGCCGCATCATGTACGAGGACATGGTGCCGTAGCCGTGCGCCTGGTTAGGCAGCAGCAGGAGATCGAAGTCCTTGTTCGCCTTGATTAACGCGTCCACCACGAGCAGCGTGTTGTACGGAGGCACGTTGTTGTCCATCGTCCCATGGGCGAGCAGCAGGTGGCCCTTGAGATTCTTGGCGAGATTCTCGTTTGCCTCGATTTCGTAGTTGTCGGTGCCATCCGGATTCTTGATGAGCAGGCCCTGGTAGCGCTCGCCCCAATCGTCCTCATACTCACGCTGGTCATGGTTGCCTGATTCGGCAATCCCGACCTTGAAGAAGTCCGGGTAGCGGAACATGGCGTCGGCCGTGATGAAACCGCCGCCGGAATGCCCGTAGATCCCAACCCGGTCGATATCGATCCAAGGATACTTTTGAGCGAGTTCCTTCATCCCTGCCACCTGGTCGGGCAGAGTGTTATCGCGGCCCATGGCGCCGTAGTATGCATCATGGAACGCCTTCGAGCGGTCCGGCGTCCCCATGCCGTCGATGGTGACGACGACGAAACCCAATTCCGCCAGTGCCTGGCGGTCGCTCCGAGCCGCCGTAAAAGTCCTGGCCCCCGTGCTTCCTGACTGAGGGCCCGGATAGGGATTGTTGATGATCGGGTATTTCTTCGCGGGATCGAAATTTGTCGGCCGGAACATGAGTCCGTAGAGGTCTGTCTTACCGTCGCGCGCCTTTAGGGTGATCGGGATCGGCGGCTTCCAGCCTGTTGCCAGCAGCTTGGAGATATCCGTCTTTTCGATGGGCATGACCAGCTTGCCGTCGCCATCGCGCAACTCCACAACAGGCGCGACGTCCGGCTTCGAGCATGTGTCGACGAGGTAACGCCCGGATGGCGAGATTTGGACGGTGTGATCGCCATCGTTGGGTGTGAGGCTCAGGTTGCGGGTTCCTTCCATGCTGATCTTGTACAAGTGCCGGAAGTACGGGTCCTGTCCCTGCTCGCGTCCCAGCGCTACGAACCAGATGGTGCGGCTTTTTTCGTCAACCCGCGCGATCTGGGAAACGGGGCCCTCGCCGTTCGTGATCTTGTTCTTGAACTTGCCGGTGGTCAGATCATAGAGGTAGAGCTGGCCCCAGTTGTCGCGCTGGGAGTACCAAATGACCTCGTTCGTGGGCCAGAGAACCTGCCATCCCGTGCGGGACTCGAAATGGGTTGGTGCCGTCTCGTCGAAAACCGTGCGCACGGCGCCGCTCGTGGCGTCGGTGACGCGCAACACCGCCTGTTTGTGGTCGCGCGACGTCGAGGCAAACGCGAGCTGAGAGGCGTCCGGGCTCCACTGCATATCGCGCAGACTGAAGTTATCACCGAGAGTTGCGCGGTGGTAGTCAGGAGGCATCTGCATCCGGATGATGCGCGCGGTATCAACGTCAATGATGACCCGCTGAAGCATGGCGACTTCGCTGTCTTCCGGCAGCGGATATTTCCAGGATTTGAGAACCGGGTGGCCGACCTTGGTCTCCACCAGGTACATATCCCCAACCTTGCGTTCATCCTGCTGGTAGGTGGCTATCTTTTTCGAATCGGGAGACCAGAGGACAATCGCGCGATCGCTGCCGGCCCATCCGGCATTGTCGGTGGCATAGCCAAAGTCCTTGACGCCATCGGCGGTCAGCTGTTTTTCCTGGCCCGTCGCAGTGTCGCGCACCCAGAGGTTCCAGTCGCGAATGAAGGCAGCCCGTTTTCCGTCCGGGGAGGGCACCGTGTTGCCGGCGCCTGCGCCTCGTCCGCCGCCACCGCCCCGCCCACCGGCGCCTCGTCCGCCGCCTGCTGCTCCGCGTGTGCCGACAGCATCACCCGCGGCCGTGCACTTGGAGCCCGCAACGTCACATGACCAGCGCCGTGTCCCGACATCAAATGAAACGGTTTGCCGGTCCGCCGATAGCTCGATTGACTGGAACGGAAGCTGGTTGGCGTCGTACTTTTCACCCGCAGCCGCAGACAGGGCCGCGGCGAGCTTGGCGTGGTCGAACGCCGCCGCGCGCATCCGCTTGGCAGGGTCGACGATGATGAATTCCGCACCTGCCATGGTGGAACTACGGTACCAGAAGCTCTCATCCGCAAGCCAGTTGGCTGAGACGCTGCCGCCAACGACGAGAGGGTTGACCGTCGGCCCGAGGAATTTTTCGGCGTGTGCATAGTCTTCGACGGTAAGGGAGCGCGGCTGCTGAGCCGCTACTGGCAACACGCCGGCAAGGGTTGCTGCCACAATCACAGAAAAAAGTTTTGGTCGCATGATGGCCCCCGCAGAGTCTTTAGCATTGCCCTGGTACAGAACTAGCAAAATACCACTATGCGTGGGGACGCACCACAAGAAACCCAAATGGTTCAGTTTCTGAGCTCATAGACAGGTCGAAGACCGCGCTTACATCCATTTTTTAGCCCAGTTTTTTGCCTGGAAGGGACGTGAAACCCAGTGACGTATCCCCATTTCCCGGGGCTTTTCCCTCATATCAACCGGCATGCAGCTGGTTTTTCTTCATTGGGCTTGACAGGTCCGATCGGTATTGGATAGGTTCAACCTTTACCTGTCGGCAACTCCTCTCATGTTCTGGAAATCACTAAGTGCCACAGGAATTGTTCCGCCAAGAGAAGATTTGCGAAAGGCCTGATATGAAAGTGATGATCTTGTTGCTGTGCGCGCTGGCCGTGTGCATTCCCATGTTTGGGGCGGTTGATTATACGATTGAAGCCATTCGATACGGCACTATCCCGCAGTTTCCGGTGTCGGGTCTGGTGGTTGGGGCGCCGGCATCGGAAAGACTCGACATCCCGCTGGTTTTCTGGCTGGTGCGCGGCGGGGACCGCAACATCCTGCTGGATTCCGGGTGTCACCGGCAGGCGTGGCTCGATCAGTACAAGGTGACCGACTTCATCCGACCGGACGAGGCCGTGCGCCTTGCGGGCATCGAACCTGCGCGCATCACCGACATCATTCTATCTCACGCGCACTGGGACCACATGGGAGGCATCGATCTGTTTCCTGATGCTACGATCTGGATTCAAAAGGATGAGTACGCCTACTATACCGGACCCGCCTGGCAGAAGGGAGGGCAGAGCGGAGGTATTGACCCCGAGGACCTGCTCAAGCTGTTGCAGAGGAACACACAACGGAAACTGCGGCTGATCGACGGGGACGACCGCGAGATCTTGCCCGGTATCCGCGTATTCACAGGAGCCCGTCACACTTACGCTTCGCAGTATATTCTCGTGGAGGGCACACCCAACATTGTGCTTGCCTCCGACAACTGTTATTTGTTCCGCAACCTGGAAAGCAAAACTCCTATTCCGACCTTTGAGGTCGCCGACCGCGCCGGCAATGTCAAGGCCCTGGAACGAATGGTGTCGCTGGCGGGGGCGCCCGAACGCGTGATCCCAGGCCATGACCCGCTCGTATTCACGCGCTTCCCCACCCAGGGACGCATCGCGAAAATCCGATGAATAACCCGAACAAACCTTAAATTGGGAATATACATGGGGCTGGTGAAAGCCACATGTTGACAAGCGAGTAACACGATTTTCTTTCGCCCCTTTCCAATCCTATTTCCTGCTTTTTTCTTACTTGGATCTGCGCCTCAGACACTGCAACCGACGACAAGTCCCGGAATCCTGGCAGAGCTGAAGCAGTTGCCGTTTTGACCCCGAAGGGGTCCAACAGCTACAGCCCAGGGCGCAAGCCCTGGGGCGGTGGGCATTCGGAGATGAAAGCCCTGAAAGGCACAGCCTGTGACGCCCTTTCAGCAACAAGCCCACCTGCGGTGTTCCCAACGAGAAGGGAACTTGGCTGATGACGTGCTATTGAGTTTATCGGTTATCATATTGATACAGCTCAGCATCCGTGCAATGTATCAATTCAAGTTCCTTAGGAGGGCT
>JBGQNR010000338.1:0-4896 GCA_041501225.1 Acidobacteriota bacterium | reverse complement strand
TCAAGGCGCGAGGAGGAGGCGATGTCGGTGCACATCGTTGACGACGAGCAACGCGGAGATCGCCCCGCAATCCCCATGCGCCCTTCGGGTTCCGGCGGCGCTCGGAACGCGGCCCCTCCTAATTCTCGGACGGGCTCCTAGGGATTCCCCTGAGCCGGCGCAGCCCAGGTCTCGGACATGGATTCCAGCATCTCTGTCTCGTAGAGAGCGTCCTCCAACTCGAGTCCCACGGCAAACTCCGTTCCCTGCGGCGTGCAGTAAATGATCTCTGCCAGCAGGATGGTTCCTCTCCATTCGACCTTGACCATGGTTCCCGGCTGCACCTCGCAAGTGAGCAACATGCGGGTTCCATTGGCCGAAAAATTGACGAGGCGCCCCGACAGGGGCATTCCCGGCTGTTCGAGATTCGTCACCGTCACAGGCTGATCGCTTTCGAACCGCGGTTCGCGTCGACTGTATTCCATGCTCGTTACATCGACCGATGCTCTCGAAACTTTAGGCCACAAAGTGTGAAATCAAACCATCATTACATGGTCTGCATCCATGAGGAGCTTCGAGATTTCGGCTATGCTGCTGACTTCACCAGACCGGTGAAATTCGTTCCAATTATGCCCCACATTCGTTATCCTTACGATCAGCTTCAAGAAATCCGATTTTTAACTCGCGAATTGGGGGTCGGCAGCCGCTGATCGGGAAAATTCATGTTTACAAAAGGTTGCATACCTCCGGATTTTGCTGCTAATCCTGGATAAATCCCCTCACAAACGCCCGCTGAACCGGGATAAGGAGATTGTATGCCGGACTTGCATCTCGAGCATCGCACTCATCGTATCCTGTCCCCTGGCAACTACTACCCGTGCGGGGCGACACTTAAGGAAGATGGGGTCAATTTTGCGCTCTTTTCCCAAAATGCCTCGGCCGTGTTCCTGCTGCTATTCGACGAACCGGATCAGCCACCTACCGATGTCATCCAGATGCAAAATCGAACGAGGTACATCTGGCATACCTTTGTCCAAGGCCTCGAAGCCGGTCAACTTTATGCGTACAAGGTTCAGGGCGACTTCAATCCCACCCTCGGTCTGCGGTTCAACGAGCACAAGCTCCTGCTCGATCCTTATGCGGCTGCCCTGACCGGGAAATGCGTTAACGCGGACAATCTCCTGCTCGGATACGATCCTCAATCGCCTCTCAGGGATTTATCCCTGGATGCGAGAGACAACACGCTTGTCATGCCCAAGTGCATCGTCGTGGACCACGACTTCGACTGGCAAGGCGACCGGCGGCTGGAGGTCCCTATTGAGCGGCTGATCATTTACGAAGCTCATGTCAAGGGATTTACGGCTGATCCTTCCTCCTGTGTGCGTCATCGGGGGACCTTCCTCGGCTTTATCGAGAAAATCCCCTATCTCATAGAGCTGGGCATCAATGCCGTGGAGCTGCTTCCAGTCCAGGAAATCTATGTGGAAGATTTTTTGCGTGAACGCAGGTTGACGAACCACTGGGGATACAACACGCTCGGTTTCTTTGCGCCGGAATCCTCCTATAGCACGCTCACCCGGCCCGGATGCCAGGTCGCCGAGTTTAAGACCCTGGTGCGCGAACTGCACAAGGCCGGCATCGAAGTGATCCTCGATGTCGTCTACAACCACACCGGCGAAGGCAACGAACTCGGACCCACCCTCAGCTTTCGCGGTATAGATAATCCCTCCTATTACGTGCTCTCCGGCCCGCCGAACCAGTACCGGCGCTATTACATGAACTACACGGGCTGCGGCAACAGTATGAACCTGGCAAATTCGCAGGTGATCAAGTTCGTCATGGACTCGCTGCGGTACTGGGTCAGCATCATGCATGTGGACGGCTTCCGCTTCGACCTCGCTTCGGTGCTCGGACGGGAAGGCGCCAGCTTCAACCGCTCAGCCGCATTTTTCGACGCGATCTCTCAGGATCCGGTGCTCAGCACCGTCAAGCCGATCGCCGAGCCCTGGGATCTTGGCACCTACCAGGTCGGCAACTTTCCGATCGACTGGTCTGAGTGGAACGGACGATTCCGGGACACTGCCCGGCGGTTCCAGGTTGGCGAGGGGGGACAGATCGCCGAGTTGGGCTGGCGCCTTTCCGGGTCCGCGGATCTCTACGGCGACGATGGCCGCTCTGCCTACCAGAGCACCAATTTTGTCACCTGCCACGACGGGTTCACGCTCAACGATCTGGTTTCTTATAACGAAAAACACAACGAGGCGAACGGAGAGAATAATCTCGACGGCACGAACGACAACCATTCCTGGAACTGCGGGGCCGAGGGAGACACATCTGACCCGGGCATTCTCAGCCTGAGGCGGCAAATGGCCAAGAATCACGCGTGCCTGCTCCTGTTCAGTGCGGGTACTCCCATGATCCTCGGCGGTGATGAGTTCCTCCGCACCCAGAGGGGAAACAACAACGCCTATTGCCAGGACAATGAAATCAGTTGGTTCGACTGGAGCCTTGCGGAAAAGAACGCCGGGATTCGGGACTTTTTCAGAAAGGCCATCGCTCTGACCCGGAGGTATCCCATCCTGCAGCGGCGAAAGTTTTTGCTTGGGGAAGACCTCGATAATGACCAGATCAAAGACATCACGTGGTATGACACCGGTCTGAATCGCCCGGACTGGAACAATCCCACGGTGCGGACTCTCTGCCTCATGCTCGACGGGGGCGAAGAAAAATCTGCGGCCGGGAAATACCTGCTCTTCCTCATACTCAACGCGGCTCCGTTTTTGCAGCCTGTGAAATTGCCGCTGACCGAAAGTAAGCGCTGGTATCGGATCGTCGACACCAGTCTGCCGGACGGCGAGGATTTCCTGGAGGCAGGGAAAGAGGTCCAGTTGGACCCGCAGGACCACTACCTGGCAAACGGTCGAACTACCGTTCTGCTGCTCAGCCGGTAATCCGGAACGCAACTAAAAGCAGCCACAAAAAGCACGAGTGTAATGACCGCAGTACTACTTGGCCGCAAATCCGCCAGATGCGGCCACGGGGCTCGTGCTCCGAAAATATCTCACCTCAAAACTGCAAAAGCAGCCACGAATGGCACGAATAGTACGAACTTTTGCTGGCCCGAAAGGGCAGCGCTTCGCACCCATTCGTGTCATTCGTGGCTGCCTTAAAAAGACCATTAATTTTCACGAGCCTGGGTGCGCCCCCGGTGCATGGATACAGCGTTGAGGATTTTGGGCGGGGCATACGCTGCGCCGCATCCTGCGCGGCCGCTTTTATGTAAAGGCCGGGACCGCTCTTTACCGGCCGAACCATGACAGGTATCATTGAATCAATACTCGGGATCAGCTTGTCACATTTCAAGAACAGGGACATCGGGTGAACGGAGGTTTGAAGCATGGCTGACACTCAGGATGAGACCAGAGCCGCGGAAACCAGTGAAGCGCAGATTGCCGTCCATTGGAAAGAGGAAGAGTATTTTCATCCTTCAGAGGGTTTTGTGGCCCAGGCCAATCTCGCCGACCCGGCCGTCAACGAGCGGTTCAACGAGAAGAACTTTCCGCAGTGTTTCGAAGAATATGCCAACATGCTGGATTGGAGCCAGAAATGGCATACGGTTCTGGATACCAACGACCCTCCGTTCTGGAAATGGTTTGTCGGGGGCAAGATCAATGCTGCCTATAACTGCGTGGATCGGCACCTGGCAAAGCACAAGAACAAGGCCGCGCTGATTTTTGTCCCCGAGCCTGAGGAAGAAGATCCGGTCACTGTCACGTACCGGGAGCTCTATGTGCGCGTGAATGAAATGGCGGCGATGCTACGCAACTTCGCCGGATTGAAGGCCGGCGACCGCGTCACAATCCACATGCCGATGGTTGCGGAACTCCCGATCACGATGCTGGCATGCGCACGGCTGGGTGTAATCCATTCGGTGGTATTCGGCGGCTTCAGCGGTGAAGCCTGCGGCCTGCGCGCTGCCGACTCCGGCAGCAAAGTGCTCATCTACTCCGACGGTTATTACCGCAGCGGCAAAATGATCGATCACAAGGCCAGCGCCGAGATCGCCATTGCGGCCGCGGAAAAAGAAGGCCATGTGATCGAGAAGGTCTTCGTGTGGAAACGGTATCCGGGTAAGTACTGTTCAGCGACACCGATGGTGAAAGGCCGCGACTTTTTCGTGGACGAGGTCCTGAAGAATTATCGTGGCAAGCGCATCGACCCGGTCCCCATGGATTCGGAAGCGCCCCTGTTCCTGATGTACACCAGCGGCACCACTGGCAAGCCCAAAGGATGCCAGCATCGAACCGGCGGTTATCTGGCTTATGCAGCAGGAACATCCAAGTATATCCAGGACATCCATCCGGAAGATATGTACTGGTGCATGGCGGACATCGGATGGATTACCGGCCACTCTTACATTGTTTACGGCCCGCTGGCAGTCGGCGCATCGGCCGTCATCTACGAAGGTGTTCCCGTCTACCCGGATGCAGGACGGCCATGGCGCATCGCGGAGCGACTGGACGTCAACATCTTCCACACTTCGCCGACGGCGATTCGCATGTTGCGGAAAGCTGGCGGCGACGAACCCAGGAAATACAACTATCACTTCAAGCACATGACCACCGTCGGCGAGCCGATCGAACCCGAGGTGTGGCGTTGGTATTACGACGTCGTGGGCAAGCGCGAAGCGGTGATCGTGGACACCTGGTGGCAGACCGAAACCGGCGGATTCCTCTGCAGCACCAAACCCGCGCTGGATCCGATGAAACCGGGAAGCGCCGGACCGGGAATGCCCGGCATCTACCCGTTCATTCTCGACGAGCAGGGAAAGGAGATGAACGCGGGGACCGGCAAGGCCGGCAACATCTGCATCAGGAACCCCTGGCCGGGCATCATGCAGACGATCTGGGGTGACCG
>JBGQNR010000337.1:0-4909 GCA_041501225.1 Acidobacteriota bacterium | reverse complement strand
GTAGCTGCCCGGAGCCACCTGGAACTCGTAATAGCCCAAGTCGTTGGTGGTCTGTTGAAGCGTGTTCGGGGAGCCTGTTGCCGCGAGGTTAACGTACTGGTTGGGAAGGCCGTTCCCCAGCGCGTCCAGTACCCGGCCGCTGAGGACAGCCGTTCCCATAGGAACGAGGACAAAGTCCAGCACGGTGTCGATACTTATCACCTGACCCGCCGCGGTCGCGGTGCCAAAGCCGCTGCTCAAGGGCGGAAACACCGTGACATCGTAAGTGCCGGGCGGCACCGCCAGTTGGTAGTAGCCCGCATTATCCGTGGTGCCCGATGCGACCTGGCTATGAGTAATGGAATCGTTCGCCTGAACGACCGCACCGGCAACGGGCGAAGCCTGGTTGTTCTTGACCGTACCTGTGATGCTGACAGCCGCTTCAGCGGTCATTACCGACAGGAGCAGCAAGGAAAGAATCGCCGCAAGAAAAAATGCAGGACGGCGCAATGCTTTAATGGATTTCATTTTCAGCCTCCGAAACGATATGGAATGAGGGAAAGGCAAGATGCGCCACCGGTCCCAACCATCAACAGGATGGCCGCACGGACAATGAAACCACTGAACGATTTATTCATGATGGCTTCCTCCTCGAGCTTAAGTGTCCCGTGCAATCTTCGCGGGTTTCATGCCAACCACCGTCCTGCGAAAGCACGAGACCGGTTGCGCGTAAGATGACTGTCTTCTCGAGTGCTAGCAAAGACCGTGCCAAGCTGGCACACGGACGATGCACTCCGGTTATTTCATTGAATCGAGAGTAGATGGGGCCAAGCCTGTCAGAGATTCCCGTGGGAGAACCGTAGCGCAACCGGTTACACGTGGGGCTTCGGCCTCTGCCCGTACACCTCACGGAAAAGCTGCCCGCTGACATGAAAAGCGCGAAGGCGAATTAGATGCAGGGATACCGCCATTGTAGTTGCCGCTGCTACAACCGACTTTTCGAAGGAAGGGGGAAACGGGCTTCGCCGTCCCGAGGGGCGTGCCTCAGGCCTTCTTTCCCCGAAGGGTCTTGTGCAGCGTGACCCTGTGGACACCCAATCGCCGTGCAGCATCGGAAATGTTACCCCCAGCCTCTCGAACTGCCTCTTGTGCCAGGTAGATTTCCTGTTCGGCGAGCACGCGCCTGATTTCCTCTTTTCGGCGATGCAGGTCGGCCAAGTCGTGCGGTGGGGTGTGCAGGATCTGGCAGAGGGGGTCATTGGCCAGGCTGACGCGATGGAAAGAACCTTGAAATATCTCTTTGGGCAGATCTCCGACACGTAGGGTCGCCTCCGGTGCCAGCGCGACCATGCGATGGATCAGGTTCTCGAGTTCGCGCACGTTCCCCGGAAAGGAATAGTTCCTCAAGAAATCGTACACCTCGGGCTCCATGCCCACCTTCGATCCATAAACAGCGCCGAATTTTTGCAGGAAGTAGTCCGCCAGCACCGGGATGTCTTCCCGGCGCTCGCGCAGCGCAGGGAGGCGGAGGGGGATGACATTGAGGCGGTAATACAGGGATTCCTGGAAGGTTCCGGCTGCCATCATCTGCTTTAAATCCCTGCTGGTCGCGGCGACCACCCGCACATCGACACGGATGGATTCCTTGCCTCCCAGCCGCTCGAACTCGTTCGCCTGGAGAAAGCGCAGCAGCTTGGCCTGCAGCGGATGGGCCAGCTCGCTGATCTCATCAAAGAAGATCGTGCCGCCGTCTCCACGTTCGATGCGCCCAAGGTAACGTTCGGTGGCGCCCGTAAAGGCCCCTTTCTCATAGCCGAACAAATCCGCCTCGAGCAAGCTCTCAGGGATCGCCGCGCAGTTGATGGCCACGAAAGGCCGTTCGCTGCGAGCGCTCTGGTAGTGAAGAGCCCGCGCTACCAGCTCCTTTCCAGTGCCGCTCTCACCGTCGATGAGAACGGTTGCAGGCGAATCGGCGATGCGGCGGATGCCCTCGAGCATGGCCAGGATCTTAGGATCCCGCCCGACGATCTCCCTGGAAGCTTTGCTGGCATCGAGGAATACGTGGCTCCCTTCCCCCAGCGTCGGGGGTAGAAGGTGCGCATGATGGAGGCAGAAGACGGCAAAACCGGCCACGCTTTCCAGCAACTCCGGTTCAGTCTCTTGGAAAGCGCGAGGGATGCGGTTGTTCTCGAGATAGATGGCCCCGAAGGTTCGGTCTCCGCTTCTGAGCGGGGCAACCAGAACCGATTTGAGCTGATACCTCATCACGCTGGTCTCGGTCGCATAGGCGGGGGTTTGTGAAGCATCCGCGAGCAGAAGCGCCTTTCCTTGCTGCAAAACCTCTCGCAGCAGGGTGCGGCTGAAATCGTATTCTTCGAGAGCCAGGTTTGTGGTTTGGAAGTTCCGCGCGGCAACTACATCCGCTTCCGTCGAATCGGAAAGGTAAAACAGGATGAAACCGCGCTCGGCGCCGGTGGCCTCTATCAAACGATCCAGCAAAAAGGTGCAGAACTCATGCAACGATGAGGGAGGAGCTTCGATCAGGGATTTCAACACGGCTGCGAGTCGGCTATCGGCTGCCCCGCGATCCAGTTCCTCCGTTTCGCGCTGGATCTTGGCCAGGAAGTCGCTGCGCGCCATGCCCATAAGGAGGTTGAAATGCTCCTGCAGCCGTTTCAGCTCGGCATTCAAGAAGAGCAGGCGCCGGTCGGACCTTTCGCCCTGGATCGCCCTGACGGATTCCATCAGCGCCGATATCTTCTCCCTCGTAGCGGCCCCCTCTTGTTCCAGCAGTGCGGCGCAAGCCGCGGCGAGGTTTCTGATGCGATGGACGTTTTCCCTCATAAGAACATAGTCGGTCGATGCACGGCGCACCATTAGGAATCTGTGGACAGGCCGGCGGCGCCGTACCCGGCATCAGTCCAGCCTGTAGCCCCACAAGATTCTGTGGCGCTGGTAAAGATTGACAGATCGGTCGTGTTCACCGGACACCAGCCTGCGACCGTCCGGTGAAAAAGCGAGCGCGAGAACCGGCGTCGCGTGCGAACCGACCCGCGTGATGAGCTTGCGCCGGGCCACATCCCAGAGGTTGATAGCTTGATCATCACCGGCTGAAGCCACGGACTTCCCGTCGGGCGAATATGCGATCGACTTGATGCGCGCGGCATGCTGGCCGAGCACAGCTTCCTGCCGGAGCGGCTCGATCTGCCACAGCCGCACCATACCCTGATCTTCCCCTGTGGCCAGCCTTCCAGAGTCAGGGGAAAAAGAGACGCTGATGAACGTTGCATTCGGCAATTCCAGACGGTCGTGCACGCGCCAGTCACGCGTATCATACAGCAAGATCCTTCCGGTTGCCGCCACGCACGCCAGCCAGCGACCGTCGGTCGAAAAGGCGACGCCGTAAACACGGATGTCCTCGAACTCGATGATCTTGCGACCATCGGTGCTGCTGTAAACTGCCCGTGAGCTCGCCACCCACGAGCCGGAGGGTGACACTCGGACACAATAGTCGGGGGCTTGAGGGGTCCCTTTGACGGTCCAGCGAGCCTGGTGTGACGAAACATTCCAAAAGGCGACCGTACCCAGCTGGTCGCACGAAGCAAGCATCTTCCCATCCGGCGAGAAATCAACTCCAGTCACCCGGGTGTCGTGTCCCATCAGCACGGCCAGCTTCCGCCTGCTTCCCGTGTCCCACACGATCACGGAGCGGTCTTCGCCCCCCGAAGCTACTCTTGTGCCGTCGGGCGAGAATGCAACCGCACGAACCGGAGCGCTATGCTCGTTAAAGCTGGCGGCGCGCTCGCGTTCCGCCACGTCCCAAAGCAATATTGAGCCGTCCCCATGGCTGGAGATCAGCCAGCGTCCGTCGGGGGAGAAGGCTACGCTCCAGACGATCGCACTGTACACCAGGCGTACAAGCTTGGTCCGCGTGCGGGCATCCCACAAGACGATGTCTTCAGCTCCGGAGGCAACCAGCCGGCCGTCGGGCGAAAAAGCTAGCGCTCGGCCGTGATCGTCGTGACCGTGCAGCCTGGCAAGGAGCTTCTTCTGAATCAGGTCATAAAAAGATACAGCGCCGCTTGCGTCAATGGTGACCAGGCGCGAGCCATCCGGAGAAAGCACCGTCCAATTTCCAGCGCAGGCCCCATCGAGAAGTCTGCCTTTCTGCTGTCCGGTCGCCAGATCCCATAGCAAGGCATCTGGCGATGCAAACAGGGACCGCCCGCCATCGGCGAACGCCAAATTCCCGTAGGCTATCCCGCCGGGCAATTCGTGAATCGTCTTCCATTGTCCGGTATCCCATACTTTTGTCGGATTGGCTCTCCGGTCAATCCCGGTTGAGATCAGATATCGTCCGTCGGGTGAAAAGGCGAGCGCAGCAACACTATCCTGGGTCCCGCGCAAGACCACGAGCTTCTTCAGGCGCTCTGCGTCCCATGCAATGACGGTACCGTCGTCGCTGCCGGTTGCGAACCACTTGCCCTCGGGGGAAAAGGCGATGGCCGTGATCCATCCGGTATGATCGTTGAAAGTTGCGAGCCGCTCCCTGCCCCGGAAATTCCACACGATCACCTTGCCATCTTCGCCGCCCGAAACCACCAGCCGGCCATCCGGAGAGAAGACCGCGCACCGAGCCGCCGCGGTATGCCCGTCGTTCAAACGGATGCCTTCCCACTGGTCGGTCACCGACAGGCCCGCGGCAACCACAACAGTTCCGACTGCTGCCAACAGCGCGAACGCCGTGGACTTGATTAAGCCTGACCGGAGACTCTTCCTGAGCAACTCCTGCTGTCGTTGGCCTCTCTTCACGTCCGAATGGCGCCTGATGAACCAAAGCTTTGTGATCGGAATCCGCGCGTGCTGGTCGATGGAATAGTTGGCCAGATATTGTCGAAAGAGACGGTTGGCACGCTCGGTCGATTCCAGC
>JBGQNR010000336.1:0-4969 GCA_041501225.1 Acidobacteriota bacterium | reverse complement strand
GGGTGTAGCCGGTGAACTGATAGAACGCGCGGTTGGCGCGGATTAGTCTGTCGTCCAGACCCACGAGACACAGGGCATCCTCGATGAAGTCCATCGAGTAGGTCCATTCGGCCGCCGACTGTGCCAGCGCCTCTTCGGCCCACATCCGATCAGTGATGTCCTTGCCGGTGGAGACAAAATGCGTGATGTGCCCATGTTCGTCCTTGAGCGGCGTGATGGTTTTCTGCTCGTAGTACAGATCGCCGTTTTTCCTGCGGTTGATGAATACGTCGCGGAATACCTCGCCCCGCAGGATGGTCTTCCACAATCGTTCATAAAATTCCGGTTTGTGTTTTCCGGACTTAACGATGTTCGGCTTTTTGCCCAGCGACTCATTCCGGCTGAAGCCAGCGGTTTCTTCGCAGGCGGAGTTGACGTACTGGATGACGCCGTCGCGGTCGGTGATGATCACGGAGTCAGCCGTCTGCTCGATAGCACTTGAGAGCTTCTGCATCTCGGCTTCGGCCTGTTTGCGTGCACTGATGTCTTGCACGACCGAGATGAAATACTTCGGGCTATTCTGGGAATCCCGCACGATGGAGACGGTCAGGTTAACCCAGACAATGGCCCCGTTCTTGCGAAGGTAGCGCTTTTCCATTGAGTAAGTCGGGATTTCACCCGCCAGCACCCGCCGCACGTACGCCAGATCGGCATCAAGATCGTCGGGATGGGTAATGTCCTGGAAAGTGCGGACGAGGATTTCTTCCTGTATGTAACCCACAATGTCACAGAATTTCTGGTTTGCCCGCAGGAACCGGCCATCGGGAGCCACGTGGGCGATGCCGACGGCAGCCTGGCTGAACGTGGCGTGGAACCGTTCCTCGCTTTCACGCAAAATTTCGTCCGCTTGCAGACGCTCGATCTCCGCCGCCGCGCGCGCGGAAAAAATCTTAAGCACGGATTGTACCGGCTCCTCATTGGGCATGGGTTGGCCGTGCATCACCGCGAGCAGCCCGAGCGGCTGCCCCGCCGAACCGAAGAGGGGATGACCGATGTAGCTCTCTATTCCCATTTCCACGAGCATGTGGTCCCCGGGGAACAGGCTTTGAATATCGCGGGGATAGTGGCAGGGCTCCCGGCCCACCACGTTTTCGCATGGGGTACCGTGGAGGTGGTAGCTGAAATTCTCCGCGATTTTGCCGCGGACGCACACAGCCATGACGTGGATGCGGTTAGGATCGTCAGCGTCCAGTTGGCCGATGAAAGCGAAATCCGCCTCTAACGCCCGGCACAGGGCCATCGCCAAGCCACAGAAAAATTCCTCTCCGCTGGCCGTCGATATCGACTGCGCTATCTGGCGTAATATATCGTCGCTCGAATGCGGACTCATGAGCCCTTTCCTGTTTTACCAACCATCCATCATTACGCCGCAAGGTTCGTCGTGTGATGCAGGATTATGGCGCCTCTCCGTTTCTGTAAAATTGGCCAAGATACCGGCGCTTGCATACTGTTTTGTTGTTACCGTGCTTTTGATGAATTCCCCTGATTTGGTTATGGATATATAAACTTTAGTCCAGTTTTATCAGATCCGGAACACGCAAAATGCGAAATGCATCAAGATATTGAGGGGCGATTATGGCTGCAGAAAAAACTGAAAAAGAGGGGAAAATATGGCTCGTTCTGTGGGCGTTCTATATGCTTGTTGATGTCGGTTGAAATCTGACCACAGGTGCCGGCCAGAGATTGATCATGGCTACCACTTGCAACATCCTGTCACTGAGCATATTCCGGAGAGAAGAGGTGGTCAATCGATCTCCAGCATGAGGTTCCTGAAATGCTCAAATTTCGACTGGCGCCAACATCCCACATTACATCGACGCGCTTGCCGCTCCATAACGCCACTTTGGAAACCGAACCTCGAAATTACGGGGCAGAGAAAAACGCCTTCTACACCGATTTCAGGATCATAGTAGTCCGGAATCGGGCAGACTCAGGTGAGTAATAACGTAGCACGGCGGGAATAAGCGGCCCTTTCTCCGATTGGCGGAGAAAGGGCCATTTGCTGCTGACTGACTGGCGGAGAGGGAGGGATTCGAACCCTCGGTACGTTTTTGACGTACACACACTTTCCAGGCGTGCTCCTTAAACCGCTCGGACACCTCTCCGGGAGAATTTTGGCATTTGCATGCCACGTGGGGCGGCAAGGTTAAACTACTCGTCACCCCTCCGCAACGTACTCGTGGCGATGCTGTCCCCATCGGGACGGCTTTGCGCCGCGACAAGCGGAAACCCGACGCAACGCGGGAAAAACAGGGGTCAGGCGGCGCGGGCCAGTCCGTTCAGGCCGCCACGCAACACATGCACATCATAACCACGTTGACTCAGCAAGAAAGCGGCCGCGCAGCTGCGGCTACCTGTCTGGCAGAAGATAATGTATTTGCGCTTGGGATCGAGGCTGGAAACCTTGACCCGCAGGAGATAAAGCGGCAGGTTTACGCTCCCCTTGATCGAACCATTGCGGTGCTCATCCTCCAGCCGAACGTCCAGCAATCCGGCGCCGGCCTGGGCCATGGCCTTGGCCTCTTCCATGGTTACCCATTTCACCATCGGCTCCTTCAGGAGCTCATCAAAATCTTTCTGCGCCAGACGCATCAACACGCCATTGCTGACCATCACCACCGTGGCATTGCGCGGTGCGCCAGATAAAAGCGCCTCCTCGCCAAAACTATCGCCATTGCCCAGCTGGCCGAGGATAGAGACCTTGCCGGTATTATCGGCCTTGTGTGAAACACTCACCTTCCCGCTCTTGATAAGGTAGTAATAGTCACCCGGATCTCCCTGCCGGATAATCACCTGCCCGGCCTTGGCTTCCACGGCCTCCATGCGCGAGAACAGCGCGTTAAAGTTGGATGCGGGTAATTTCTGGAACGCCTCGGCACGCAACATGCTCATCATCCATTCGGCGTCGGCGCTCCCATCGAATTCGGTGACCTCGTAACCGGCGGCAACGGTTTGATCCATGGTCAGAAGACGATCCAGCATCGCGCTATCCAGCCGCGCGATGGTAACCGGAGTCTTGGCGACACCGGTATACTGCCGCGGCTTGAGTTGTGCGAGCGCATAGCGCGCATCGTCGGTGCCAGCAGAAATTGTACGGCTCATGTCACTGTTGCTGGTTGAGAGAATTACTTCGCCGGAGAGCAGATAGACGGACTGGTTATCGTGGTCGCCCTGTTTGAACAACTGGCTTCCTGTCGGCAGGTTATCGAGACGCGTTTTATCCGCCAATTCCTTGAAGTTCTCAGAAGTCAGCGAGTTGATGGGGATGAGTTTTTTGAGGACATCTTTGTCCATACTGGAAGTGGTCCGGCTTTCTTATTTGAAGAACATTGTACACTAAGTAGCCGGGAACTCGGCCAAGAGCAAAGTGGCGGAGAGGGAGGGATTCGAACCCCCGTGGCGTTTCCGCCCATCTGATTTCGAGTCAGCGCCGTTATGACCGCTTCGGTACCTCTCCAACATTATCTTATTATACCAGCCACATACCTGTTTCAGCCATGTGTAACGCGCGTGACATCTGTCATCTCCTGCACTAACTTTACCCTATGATTAGCATGCCGACTGCCACGCAAACAAGATTGTTTCATGCCGCACGACCGTACTGTCGGTGCAGACTCGCCATTCTGCTGTTACTCCCGCTCCTGCTGTCCTGTTCCCTGTTCGAAAATAACAAGCTACAGGCGGTTAAGTCCTCTGGCGAACTGGTGGTACTCACCCGCTCCAGCCCGACAACTTACTATGAGTCGCCGGAAGGCCTTGCTGGTCTGGAGTTCGATCTGGTCAATGGCTTTGCCGATTTCCTGGGGGTAAAGGCCAGGTTCGTGGTGGCGGAGAAGTTCGCCGATATCATCCCCGGACTGATCAAGGGCGACGCCGACATGGCGGCCGCCGGAATCACGATTACGGATTCACGGCGGCGCTACGTCAAATTCAGCCCGCCCTACCAGGAGATCCGCCAGCAAGTGGTATATCGCCTCGGCACAACACGTCCGGCCAATGTCCAGGATCTCATCGGCCGGCAGATCGAGGTCCAGGCCGGCACCAGCTATGCCGAACAACTGAATGAGCTAAAACAACAGTACCCTGACCTGAAGTGGACCAGCACGGATAAGGAAACCGAAGATTTGCTGCTGACGGTCTGGCAGGGTCTGCTGGAGATCACCGTCGCGGATTCCAATATTGTGGCACTGGGCCGCCAGTACTATCCCGACTTGCAAGTCGCCTTCGATATCCAGAAGCCGGAATCGCTGGCTTGGGCATTTGCCTTGGGCAACGATGACAGTCTTTCCAATGCCGCTGAAAAATTCCTGAACAAGACGCGCGCCTCGGGCGAACTCGCACGCCTGATTGATCGCTATTACGGCCCGGCAGGCCGGTCGAACTTCGTCAACCTCACCGTATACAAGCTCCGAATCCGCAATCGTTTACCACAACACCAGCTGCTGTTTGAGAAAGCAGGCGAGCAATATGACCTTGACTGGAGGCTGCTCGCGGCCATTGGCTACCAGGAATCCTATTGGGATCCGAAAGCGATTTCGCCCACCGGGGTTCGTGGGATTATGATGCTGACGGAAGAAACCGCTGACCAACTGGGAATTGCCGATCGTCTCGACCCGGCGCAAAGCATCGACGGTGGCGCGAGGTATATCCATGACCTGATCGAGCGCATGCCTCCCGGCGTCACCGGGCCGGATCGTGTCTGGATGGCGCTCGCGGCCTACAACATCGGCCTCTATCACCTCGAAGACGCGCGCATCATCACCCAGAAACGCAAGCGCGACCCGAACAAATGGAACGACGTCAAGGAAAGTCTGCCGCTGCTGGCCAATGAAGCCTGGTACAGCAAAACAAAATACGGCTACGCCCGCGGTCTGGAGCCGGTGCTTTTCGTCAACAGCATTCGCGCCTACTACGACGTGCTGGTAAGAAT
>JBGQNR010000335.1:0-5003 GCA_041501225.1 Acidobacteriota bacterium | reverse complement strand
GCCGAGTTGGACACCGATTGTTTCCAGGAAAGCATTGGGCGGTGTGCCGCCGGCAAAAACCCAAACGTAGTCGTTGGGGACCTCCTGAATCTTGCCATTTATCTCCAAAAGCACTGTCTTCTCCCTCACCTCGACGGGACTGGAATTGAAAATGACGCTCAGCTTGTGCGCATCGATGCACTCCTGAATTCGTTGGGCGTTGCGTTCCTTGATGCGGCTGAAGGCGGGCTTGCGATACGATAGGGTTACCACGTTGCCCTCTTGAAGGGCCAGCCCCATGGCAGCCTCGATTGCGCTATCGCCGCCACCCACGACGAGAATGCGGGCATCTGTGTGGGCGTGCGCCTCCATCAATGAATACATGACCTTCGGAAGCTCCTCACCCGGAATTCCCAGCTTGCGGGGCGTACCCCTTTTGACTTCTTCTACCATCTCCCCGGCGTTCACCTTTAAATCCGCCTGCTGCATGATCTTCTCCCAGAGCTCGAGGAGACTCTCCTTGGAAACCTCCAGCTTTTTGATAGGGGTCTCGGGGATTCCGGGCCCTGGTTGTGAGGGTTTGATCTGCCGGGAAGAAGTGGCCTAAGAGTCGGGGGTGGGCTAGAATATCTGATGTGGATAAACTGGAAGGCTTTTGCATTTTCAATGAGGCATATGTTGCGGAGCTTTACCAGTGCTATCGGCAGGATCCAAGCTCCGTCGATGAGGCCAGCAGGGCTATTTTCGATCAATGGGTGCCTCCCCTGACGAAAAGGGATGCGCCACATTCTGCAACCCTGTCTGCAACGCCGTGTGCCACTCTTGTCCGCGCCGTCAACTATGTCGAATCCCTCCGCAAGTTCGGCTACATGAGTGCCCGGATCGATCCGCTGGGCAGCCCGCCTCCCGGCGATCCTTCCCTCGCCATGGAATCCCATGGGATCACGGAAAACGATCTCAGCAGGCTCCCGCCAGACATTGTTGTTGGATCGATTGCTGAAGGGAAGACCAATGCGCTCGAGGTCGTCCAGGCATTGCGCCAGATTTATTGTTCTAGCATCGGGTACGATTACGCCCATCTGCGCGGACCCGAGGAACGCGCCTGGCTGCTCCAGGCAGCTGAATCCGGTTGGTTCCGGCCGCCGGCGGATCCGATCGATGCCGAGGCTCTGCTGGATCGTCTGACCGAAGTCGAGATGTTTTCCAAATTCCTGCTGCGCACCTTCCCGGGTAAATCCATCTATTCCGGTGAGGGGCTGGAGATGTTGATCCCGATTCTGGATGAGGTCATCGGCGCAGCGGCAGAGGCGGATGTATGCCATACCCTGATCGGCATGGCCCATCGCGCCCGGGTAAGTGCCCTGGCTCAGGTGCTCAATAAGCCTTGCGCACAAATTCTAGCCGAGTTTAAGGACCCGATGCGGGGCCGCAATTTCCGTGAGGATCTCGGCTGGACCGGCGACGTGAAATATCATGCCGGAGCGCGCCGCTCATTGAAGGGGGGCAAGCAGATCGACCTGGTGGTGATGATTCCACCTAATCCGAGCCATCTCGAGGCCATTGATCCGGTGGTGGAAGGAATGGCACGGGCAGCAGGAACGGATACGGGACATCCGGGCGCGCCGCGCTTTGATCCCGCCCGCATGCTCCCCATCCTCATTCATGGCGACGCCAGCTTTATCGGCCAGGGAGTGGTTGCCGAAACACTCAATTTCGAAAGGCTCGCAGGGTACAGCACCGGCGGCACCATCCATGTGATTGCCAACAATCAATTGGGTTACACCGCCACCAGGGCAGAATCGTGCAGCACGCTGTACGCCAGCGATCTCGCGCGCGGCTTCAAGATCCCAATCGTCCACGTGAACGCCGACGATCCGGAAGCCTGCATCGAGGTCGCACGCCTGGCCTTTGCCTACCGCGCTCGCTTTCATCGTGATTTTTTGATCGATCTGGTGGGCTATCGGCGCTACGGACATAATGAGGGGGATGAGCCGCGCTATACCCAGCCGCTCATGTATCAGGAGATTGACCGCCACCCGACGGTCCGGGAGATTTGGGCCGGAACCCTCCGGCAAAGAGGAATCGCGCAGCCTGGTTTATCCGACCAGCTCGTACGCCAGCACACGGAGGCATTCCAGCGCGCCTGGGAGGGACTCCGGCCGGAGGAGGCGCTTGTGGAACCTACTCCGGCACATCCTCCAGCCGGCGCCGCGGGCAGGGCTCGAACAGCCGTCGATGCTGAACGGCTGCGCAAGCTGAACCGTGCGCTTCTCGAGGTGCCGGAAGGCTTCCACGTGCACAGCAAACTGCAACGCCTGCGGGAACGCCGTCGCACGGCGCTCGACGATCCTGATGCCAGGACCATACGTTGGGCCATGGCGGAAGAATTGGCGCTGGCTTCGATCCTGGAGGATGGCGTTCCCATCCGACTGACGGGCCAGGACGTGGAGCGCGGCACATTCAGCCAAAGGCACTGCGTGCTTCATGACACGCAAAACGGCAAGACCTTTGTCCCGCTGCAAGCTCTCCCCCAGGCCCGCGCCTCGTTCGCGGTCTTCAATAGTCCGCTCACGGAAAACGCCGCCGTGGGTTTCGAATACGGTTACAGTTTGCAGGAGCCGGCGCGCCTTGTGCTATGGGAAGCGCAATACGGCGACTTCATCAATGGCGCCCAGGTGATGGTCGACGAATTCATCGTTTCCGCCCGCTCCAAGTGGGGCTTGACCCCGTCTCTGGTTCTGCTCCTGCCACACGGGTTCGAAGGGCAAGGGCCCGATCATTCGAGTGCGAGAACCGAACGTTTTCTGCAGCTTTACGCGGAAACCAATTTGCGCGTCGCCAACTGCACGACCGCATCCCAATATTTTCATTTGCTGCGCATGCAGGCGAGCCTTCTCAAAACCGACCCTTTGCCGCTGATCGTGCTGACGCCGAAAAGCCTCTTTCGACACCCGCTGGTCGCCTGTGCGCTTCGGGATCTGTCGGAAGGCTCCTTTCGGCGTGTGATCGCCGACGAGCAGGCGCAGCGCGCGCCCGAGAAGGTGCGGCGATTGATCCTGTGCAACGGCAAGATCTATGTGGACCTGGTCAGTGCCAGCCAGCGGCAGGACAATCCGGCCACCGCAATATGTCGCGTCGAACAGCTCTGCCCGTTTCCACTGGAAGAACTCAAGGTGGTGCTTGAAAGCTACCCAGGGCTGGAGGAGATCGTCTGGGTTCAAGAGGAGCCTGAAAACATGGGCGCATGGGATTTTGCCCGCCCGCTTCTTCGCACCCTGATCCAGGAGCGCTGGCCGCTGCGCTATGTCGGCAGAGATCGAAGTTCCAGCCCTGCCGAGGGATCATCAGCCCGGCACGCCCACAATCAGGAAGCCATAGTGCACCAGGCTTACAATCCCCGCCTTAACTCCGGCCAGGCGGATATGGTACTGACCGAAAACCTTTAACTCAATGACGCTGAAAGGAGACCTGCCGCATTTCCACTCATTGCTGCGCATGGATTGTTGGTGAGATGGGGAGACGGCATGCCTCCGCTCGGCTGAAAGAGCTTGATCATGACCGTAAATTTTGTCGTACCCCAGCTCGGCGAATCGGTTGTGGAGGCCACAGTAGGTCGTTGGCACAAAGCGGAGGGAGATCTTGTTGCGGTCGGAGAGGTCGTCGTGGAACTCGAGACCGACAAGGTGGACCTGGAGGTCGGCGCAAGCCACAAGGGCGTGCTGGCACGGATAGAGCGCAGGGAAGGTGACAATGTCAGGGTCGGTGATGTGCTCGGCGTGATCGAAGAAACCGAGTCCGTGCCCGGGCAAAACCCGGAGATGCCGGGCGCTCAGCCGGATGAACCGCATGCAGGTTCGGCTATTCCCATTCCGCAAGCATCCGCAGTTCCCCGGGCGACCCCTACCGCTCGGAGACTCGCACTCGAAAAAGGGGTAGATCTGAGGAAGATGTCCGCATCGGCGAAAGGCGCTCCGATCACACCCGAGGATATTGAAGAGTATGCAACCGCACCGCAGGCCGGTACGGAAGCGCGCCCTGAAGCGGCAAACCAGGTCGCACCGCCTCCAGTCGCTGCAGAGAATCTCCGCGAGGAGCGGGTGCGCATGTCCAGGCGGCGCCTGACGATTGCCACCCGTCTGGTAGAGGTGCTGCACACTGCCGCGCCGGTCACTACCTTCAACGATATCGACATGGGCGCCGTGATGGAGCTGCGCCGCAAACACAAGGACTCCTTCAAAGAGCGCCACGGTGCCAGCTTGGGCATTGTTTCCTTCTTTGTCAAAGCAGCCATTGCAGCGTTGCGCGCCTTTCCCCGGCTGAACGCAGAGATTCAGGGAGATGAGTTGGTGCTCAAGCATTACTATGACATCGGCGTCGCCGTGGGCGACTCGGAAGGACTAGTGGTACCCGTGCTGCGCGACGCTGACCGGATGTCCTATGGCGCCCTTGAGCAGGCAATCAAGCAATATGTGAACAAGGCCGCCGAGGGCAAGCTCACGCTTGAGGATCTGCGCGGCGGGACTTTCACAATCAGCAATGGAGGTGTTTTTGGCTCTCTCCTTTCCACCCCGATCCTCAATCCGCCTCAGGTCGGCATCCTTGGATTGCACAGAATCGAGGATCGTCCGGTTATCGTAGCCGGTCAGATACAGGTTCGCCCGATGATGTACGTGGCCCTTAGCTACGACCACCGCATTGTGGACGGGTTGGAAGCAGTTCAATTCCTTAAGCGAATCAAAGAGCTTATCGAGGACCCCGAGAGTTTGTTTTTGGAAAGCTAGGAGCCCGTCCGAGAATTAGGAGGGGCCGCGCGCATGGGGCTTGCGGGGCGAGCTCAAGGCGCGAGGAGGAGGCGATGTCGGTGCACAGCGTTGACGACGAGCAACGCGGAGATCGCCCCACAACCCCCATGCGCCCTTCGGGTTCCGGCGGCGCGGGGGCGTCTGCGGCGTTGGCGCTCCTCGACGATATACAGAGACATCGCCTGCGTTGCGCCGCCTTGCATCTGCCACCGCGGCGCTCGG
>JBGQNR010000334.1:0-5041 GCA_041501225.1 Acidobacteriota bacterium | reverse complement strand
TGTCGCTGTACATCGTCGAGGAGCGCCAACGCCGCAGATGCCCCCGCGCCGCCGGAACCCGAGGGACGCATGGGGCTTGCGGGGCGATCTCCGCGTTGCTCGTCGTCAACGATGTGCACCGACATCGCCTCCTCCTCTCGCCTTGAGCTCGCCCCGCAAGCCCCATGCGCGCGACCCCTCCTAATTCTCGGACGGGCTCCGTAGGATCCAAATCCCTGGAATAAGGCCAGTTCATTGACCCGCGCAGAGGAACCGCACCCTCTTGCCGGGCCATTTGATCATAGGGTGACGCGTTCGGCTTGTCGAGCCTAATGACACGATTCAGCCGCATACTGCATTCGTGTCGGGAATGACCTGGAGGCCTGCTCCTCTTGCTCTTTTGCGCATTGTCCTACACAATTCCGTGGTGAAGGGGTTATGAGAAAGGCACATTCGGTCGCAATTATCGGAGCTGGAATCGCTGGGGCCGCAACCGCGTATGCCTTGACGCGCCAGGGCGTGCGAGACATCGTGATTCTCGAGAGAGAGCCCATCGCCGGGGTCCACTCAACCGGTCGCAATGCGGCGATCCTGCGCACGTTGATTTCCGATCCGGCGATGCGGAGAATTGCGCGTGAGTCGGCCCATTTTTATCGCAATCCACCCGAAGGCTTCTGCTCTCACGCGCTCCTGAATCCCGTCGGCATTTTTCTGGTGTCTCGAGCAGAATATTCCCAGGACCTTCTCGCTTGTCTAGGCGACGGCCAAGAGGAATCCGCGCCGTGCCAGGTCGATCCGGCACAACTTTACCAGCGGATTCCCGCGCTCGCTTCCGGCCTGACCACTGTTCTATATCAACAGGACGAAGGAGTGCTCGATGTGCACGCCATCCTGCAGTCGTTCTTGCAGGGTGCGTGCCGCGAGGGCGCGGCGCTGCGCACGGCTTGCGAAGCCAGGCGCCTGCGGATCAGCCATGGAAAAGTAGAAGGAATCGAAACCTCGGCAGGGTTTCTTGGAGCAGAAAAAATTGTCGTTGCCGGCGGCGGTTGGGCGGCCGATCTGGCAACCAATGCGGGCTTCCCACTGCCCCTGGTTCCCTATCGTCGACACCTGCTGGTCACCGAACCGCTTCCCCAGGTCGATCGTCGCTGGCCGGTCGTGTGGATCCTGGGTGACGAGTTTTATTTCCGCCCTGAGAGCGGCGGCCTGCTGATGTGCGGCTGCGATGCGCTCCCGATTGCAGCTGAACGTGGCGAAATGACCGATGCCCCGGAGGTCGAGCGCATTGCCGCCAAAGCCGCCCGATGGCTTCCTACGCTGGCAGCAGCCCGCGTGGCGCGCGCATGGGCCGGAATGCGCACGTTCGCCCCGGATCAGCACTTCGTCATTGGAGCCGACCCGCGGCTGCAAGGATTGTATTGGGCCGCCGGTCTTGGCGGCCATGGAATCACTTGCGCACCCGTGGTCGGCGAGATCGCAGCTCAATCGATTACCCATCGCAGGAGCGTTCATCCCGCTGCATTTGCCCTTGCCCCAGACAGGCTGCTTGGAACATGATCGAGATCGCCTGAAGATTAGACAATCCGAATGTCGCACCCGGAGGGCAATCCGTGTTTTGCGCGACCGCCTTCAAAAAGTGCATGCACACGAGCACTAATGTGCCGCGATGCGCAAAGGGCGGTTTCACACCAACAAGCCAAACAGAGGGATCATGAACAATCGCAGGCTTCTGGTCGGACTTGCAGTGATATCCATCGTTCTCATTTCCTTTCCGCAATTTGCTGCTGGGCAGGCTCAGCCGACGCTCTCGAATGGATCCTTACGTGCAGAATTCACAGGATCGCATCTTGCCGCCATCACTGACCTGCATACCGGGTTCAGAATCCGCCTGCTGGATGAGAGTTTCTCCCTGACCATCGGAGGTGAGACGATTGCAACCAAAAGTCTGAGCGCGGGCAAAACTGAAGTCGATAAGAATAAATTCATCATTGATTATGGTAGCTTACACTATACTATTAAAGTTATTTATGAGCTTAGGCCTGGCTGGCATTTTCTCTCCAAGCAGCTGGTAGTTGAACCTCTTCATCCATCCGATTTTCGCATCAACGAGATCCAAGCTTTCGAAGCAACCCTGGAGCCGACTCCCCGCCAGGAGTTTCCTTTGTCAGCCAGAGGCAGCTGGGGAACCCTCGTACGTTATCCGAAAGATTTTGGGGCTGTCACCCGGCCTGCTTTCGGAATCTACCTCATGTACCAGAATCCCTTCAATCTCTGGAAGAAGGAAGGACAGACCACCATTGCCTTCTATGCGCCGGAAATCGACTGGAAGCCGGCCTATGGCCCGTTTACATCCGACCGCTTCTTCATCGGGCTCTACCAGCTCAGCGGCACCGTGTTCCCGGCGCGGCCCGTTCCTGAATGGACCTTCGTTCCCGACTATCAGAAGTACCTGGCCGAAAACCCGCAAATGGACATGGCAGAAGTCGATGCCCTGGTGGAGTGCGTGCGGTCCTTTCTGCTCTACCGGCCGCAAAAAAGCATCCGGGTTCATGTGCCGTGGTGCGAGAACGATTATCAAATTGACGTTGCCACGCCGGAAGGATGGGAGGAATTCAAGCGCATTATCGATCGGGCAGTCGAGGTGGGTTGCCAGTACACGCTGTTCACACCGGCCAACAGTGAATTATCGAGCCTGAAAGAGAACCGGGATGCCTGGGGCTGGGAGAATCTCCTCTTTTTTGCCATGGGCCAGAAAATACGCAAAGGCGAATGGGACCCAGCCAGGGACCCGATCCCGCCTTCACTTCAGAGGACGCTCGATTATGCAAAACCGAAAAACATCAAGCTCGTCTCCTATTCCTATCCTTCTCTTCCCTTCATGCAGGATCCCGAATGGACGAAATGGGCCGCGGGGAAGGTCGGCGGCTACAACGGACCGGATATGGGGCTGCGGAGCTTCCAGGATTGGTGGATTGGCAAACTGGTCGACTTTGTAAAAGCTACAGGCGCCGGGGGATTCTCTTTCGATCACTGGTGGATCGCGTACGACAACGCCTCGAGCAAATATGCCCAGTGGAACGGCTGCCGGCGCATCCTCGAGACCTTGCGCCGGCGAATACCGGACATCTTCATCGATGGCCGTCAGCAATATATGAATTTCGGGCCCTGGACTTGGCTTGGCGGCACGTATCCCCACCCATCATTGACCGATGAACAACCGGAAAGCTTTGTCTCCTTCCCTGACCTCCATACCGATCGCGTCTCGGCCAACCGACAGCGGTTTGCGGCGTGGACCTATCGAATGCAGCGTTTCGCACCGCCCGAGATTCTGCCCGGATTCATCACGCACCAGACCGAGCGCAGCGATGCCAAGAAAGTCATGCGCCGTGATCGCTTTCGGCCGCGCGACTGGGACGTACTCGGATGGAAATTCTCTGTCCTGTCTTCCATCGGCACTGCGCCCTTCAACCAGGTCGTGGATTACATCCCTGCGCGCGATCCAGATGAATTCAATGCATTTTCCGCGGAAGACAAGCGCTGGTTCCGCGAGTGGCTGGATTGGACCGATACGAACATCGCCGTTTTGAAGCACATCAAACCGATCATTGGTCCACCCATGATCGGTCGCGTCGATGGTACGGCCGCATGTGTGGGTGATCGTGGCTTTGTCTTTCTATTTAATCCAAACTACAGAAAGCTCAATGCGGAATTCGTGCTGGATGCTTCGATCGGACTCGAAAGAGGCTCTCAGCTCGTTCTCGAGGAATTGTACCCGCAGAAGGGCCGTCTCCTTGGGCATCCTGCCAGCGGCACATGGAAGATGGGCGACCGCGTTTCTCTGGCCATGGGGGGCAACCAAGTACGGGTACTCGCGCTCAGGCCGGCCGCTGCCGCGGGCTCACAGCCGCTGCTTTTCAACGTGCGTGGCACCGCGACCGTAGCTGGCAACAAGCTTGCGCTTGCCGGTGTCGAAGGTGAAGTGGGAACAGCGCCCGAAATTCTGGTCCGATTGCCGGGCAACAAAAAAATCGAATCCCTCATGATCAACGGGACCGACGTGCAATTCCGACAATCGGGCAACCTGATCGCTGCGCAGGTGCATTTTGCCGGTGACCTGTGTACGGCAAGCCAGCCTCTCTGGAGCTATGATCCGGCATTCACTGGAGGCACAATCCGAACCTCTTTCCGTGTCCCCGCCCGGATTTTCGGACAGCTGCGACGCAGGCAGCAGCAGTGGCCTGTCCCCTATACCGAAGACGACCTGATCGCACCGTGGCTCGGCTCCCACAGGCTGCTGCTCTACGCGCATATCGCCGAGCCGGACGATGCCAGAGAAATCACCCTAACGATTGACGGTAAGGCGTTTCCCGTGCGCAAGGCGTACAACAACATTTATGGTAACAACAAAAGGAATTACTTGGGCAGCTACATCGACGTCTCGTCGCTCGAACCGGACCGGGAATACCTGGTCGAGGCCACCTTGCCTCCATTGGCCGCCGGACGATTCCAGGGCTTGTTCTTCGAGAACATCGAGCCGGAGTACACCCGTAACATCATCAAATAGGGCAAGTCTCCTCTGCAAAAACCTGTCCGTGGCCTGCGTAGTGGTTTTCGCGGATGCGACACTCCACTCAACGCGCTGTCGCGCTGCAAAGAACTTTCACATCTTGCGCGCTGAGTTTTGCCTCAGGGTGCATCATCCGATATTGCCAGAGAGGCATGTCGCCGGCTTGCACCTCGTCGCAGACATCCTGCAGGCGCCTCTGCGCCACATCGGGGCCCAATCGTCCCCACTCCGAAAAATTCAGGTGAGCGCGACCGCCCTTGACATCGTCCGCCACCAGCCAGGAGACCGGGGCTATGCGGCTATACCAAGGCCAAACGGTGTTGTTGGAATGACAGTTGTAGCAGGCACGGCTAACCCGACTTCCGCGGGCTTCGGGGCAGAATCCTTTGTTCATGCGGACTTAGCTTTTCTTTCAGTCACTATTACCGGCTGCCTGCCACATTTTGACGGGCCTCATGACTTCGTTGGGGATCCGGAGAATCTCGTAGATCTTGC
>JBGQNR010000333.1:0-5055 GCA_041501225.1 Acidobacteriota bacterium | reverse complement strand
CTGTCCCGCCCTTTCAGGGCTAAGCATTTCACGACTGCGAAAACCCCGAAGGGGTGGCGCAGCAAAGCCCAGGGCGTGAGCCCTGGGAACAGGGGATCGAGCTGGCAAGAGCCCTGAAAGGGCGGCGCAGGGAAAACGCGATGAGAGCACAACATTTTCATGCACCTGGGTGCGCCCCCGGTGCATGGGAGACTGCGTTGAAGCTTTTAGGTTGCGGATATTCCGCCTAACGCGGCAACTTTCCCAGCATCCGCCAGACCCAGCGGTGCGCCCGGTGAAAGAAAACCGTCGGTTCAGCAAACATCAGGATGCATGCACCGTGCACCACGCTGATGCCATTTTCGCGGCATAAGCGAATGGCCGCGGCGGATTCCGAACCCCGCTGCATCCATACTCTTGGTATCCCGGCCTTCACAATGTCACGGACAACTTTCTCTGTCTCGGACGGCGGAACCACAACCACGACCCCTCCGACTTTGACGGGCAATTCCAGAACGCTTGGCCAGCAGGGCTGACCGCCGATCTCAGGAGCTTGCGGATGCACCGGGTGAACCTGATAACCTTTCGCCTTCAATTCCTTAAGTACCATATTCCCAAACTTCTTGCCCCCGCGCGAAATCCCCACAAGAGCGAGCTCTCGCTGTGATAAAAAGTCGGAAACGGCTAATTGTGTGTTCCTATCCATGGCAGTTTCTTCCTTCAGGCGCAAAAGCGACCTTGTTCTCTGGTTCGCTTACGATGATCCCTGATTGTCACGCCCGCGGCAACCTGTTTCGTGCGCAATAGTCAAGGCGGCTTTAATAATCCCCCCAAGTCTCGAAATAGACTTCTCCACCCCATAATGGACGCTGAAGTCGGTATCGACTCAGAGGAGAGGAGGCACCGAGATCTGCCAAGGGGGAAAGACGTGCAAGAGATCTTCGAACTAAAGCGACAAGGGCGGGGTATCCAGATCATCAGCAGGCTTACCGATTTTGACCGCCTGTCCCTGCCAAAAACTCCGTCGTGATTGAAATCGTTGTTCTTGCGGCTTCCTACTGCTACAGCCGTGAGCCATGCGTGAAATACTGCTATAGCTGCTCGCCGGGATTACATCAACGCTGCGCACGCGAGCCTCGCTACAAGTGGAGATCCTGGCTCTCCGACACCAGCTCGGCGCCTTTCAGCGCAGCAATCGAAAACGACTCCCGCTCCGATCGTCGGATAGCGTCATGTGGCTTCTTCTTTTTCGGATCTGGACCGAGTGGCGCAAGGCGCTCGGGCTGGTCAGACCCGACACGGTACTCGGCAGGCATCGAAGAGGATTCCGGCTCTACTGGAAGTGGAAGAGCCGCTTGAACTCCTGGACGCCGACGACTCGACTGCCTCGGACAATTCCACCGGCACGAGACCATCAGCAGGAATCAAGATGTCGGCGAAGTTGTATGGCCAGTCATCCTACAGGATCAAGTCCTTGACGAGTCCATGGCTCTTCTCCTGCAGGGAGGCTCGCCGGGGCGAGCCAATCTGAGCGCGTTCGACTTTTCAGTAAGGACACTCTCTCAGAACACGCGGAAAACCAGGCTGAAAATGAGGGAAGCGTAGCGCCAGTTCGGTGACGTAGATACTCCTGCCGGCGCAAAAGGCGCGATGTACGCTTCCATCTCCGTTTTGACCGCCATAGTTCGCGTCACGTCGACATTCCACATGCCCCAGGCCCTGAGCGCCGGTTTCCACGGGCCGACATTCTGTGGTTGGATGGCCAACCGCTGCATCCCTATCCCCAAGTCGACCTCTGCACTCCAGCGTCCATCGCCGCCGATTTCCCAATAGGTTCCACCCTCGATCGTTTCCACCCGTTTCGGCGCGAAATAGCCCGCGCGCGAAATCCGCTGGAAACCGATCCGGTGATATTGGGCCGATAACTCTCCGCGCCAGCCGATTGGGAAAACCAGAGCGGCGTCACCCTGAGTTTTGCGATTTTTCTTTTCAACTGCCGTTTCGATATCCGCCCCACGACCGCCGACTCGGACCCGCACGGGTCCCACCGGCACCGTTCCGTCCAGGCGCAGTTCGTTGCGCATCGCTCGGTTCGTAACCAGAAGCGGTGTGGTCCCCAGCGGCATTCTCTGAACCCGGAAATCAAATGAAGCAGCGTTGTCGGCAGAATTCCATCGCAAGCGAAAAGCAGCCTCGGGAGTCGTCCAGGCACTGGAACCGAGAGCACTCAGCCGGACGCCGCCGCCGGCAGCTTCGAGCCGCAACGCGGCCCGGGGCCTGCCCTGCAGCCGAAACAGGCCTTCATCCAGGATCGCAGCAGTCAAACCATCGCTGATGTGCGCCCGTGTGGCTTTGGCACCGATCCGGAATCCGGACCGGAGCGCCGCATCCCCACTCAAGCCGAATTTCCATGTGCGATTGCCGTCGGAGTCGCCGGTAACCCCGCCAAGCGGTTCCAACACTGGCGCGGCCCGCACCCCTGCTCTGTCCAGACGAGGCCTAATCTCCTTGGCTTGCGGCGCGAGTTTTGCCGCGCGCCGATATGCATCACGGGCTTCGATAACTTTCCCGACCCGCAAATATTTATCGCCCACCGCAATCCAGCCCCAGGCATCATCCGGTTCAAGCCTAACATAGCGCACAAACCAGGCCAGCGCAGCCTCGTCGCTGCCGGCAAGCTGCCCAAGGCGATAGATGGCATGCGATTGCTCAGGATTCAGATTGACGACCTGCAGGTACAACTTCAGCGCCAGCTTGCGGTCCTCGTCGTCAAAAGCGGTATCAGCCCGGCGCACCAGCTCGGCGATTTTTTCCGTCTGGGCAAGAATCGGTGCCGCACAGAAAAGGAGAACAAAAATCCACACAGGGAGACCAATGTGCCGTGACATTGTTTTTATCGCTTTTTCTGGATAAGCCGCGCAAGCTGCACGGCAAGGAGAACGGCGGCAAGCAGGAGGATCGAGGCCAGCAGAGAGGCCCAACGCACGATGTTTTCGCTCTCAGGCCCGGAAAACCTGGCGGTCCCCTCTGCCAATTGGGTGCTCGCGGCCGGACCAAGCACAAAACCGAGGAGCCAACCGGTTACGAAAATGCCTGAGAGGACTGCAAGCCCAAGGAAGCCGAGATGCGCAACCGCGGCGGCCTTCTTGCGCGCGGACCTGCGGAATGGCGCGGCCAGGGCGGCGGCGATATAAAAAAGCCCACCGATGCCTGTTCCAGGAATTCCGACTGTCATTCAGTGCCCCTTTTCGTAGGTCTGGAGTTTTCGTCCGCGCACCACCTCAGCCCATACCGCCTGCAGGAAAAAGACCGCGTTCACGGTGCGCAACACAAAGAAACTCGGGACACTCACAAGCGCCCGGCAACCCTCGTTACGCGACAGCGCGCCCGCCATAACCGGGATCACGATGGCCGGCACATCAATGACGTAACCAAGCAGCAAATACGGGTTTTTAAACAGCACCGCCAGCAACGGCAGGAGCATCAGATAGACAACGGAAGCAATGATCGCATCCCAACAGGCGACCGCGACCGCCGAGCGGAGAAACGGTACCTGGAGCAGGCCGCGCCAGTGCAGCCGCACGTTCTGGACGAAGCCATGAGACCAGCGCCGCAGCTGAGTTCTCATGAACGCGTAATTGTGCGGTTCGAGCGGGAAGCAGACCGCCTCCGGGATGAACCGGATTCCATAACCGCGCTGGTAGAGAGTCCAGGTCAGATCCATGTCCTCGGCCAGGGTCCGGGTGGACCAACCGCCCATCTGCCGCAAAACCGCGGTGCGGTACATCGAAAAACAGCCGGAACTAATGAGCGGCGCGCCATACCGGTCCTGCACCCGCTTATAAAAAGTGAACGCAAACAGGTATTCCACATAGCGCCCCCGTTCCCACACACTGCTCGTGCGCCGGGGCAGGACTGTGCCGCAGGCCGCCGCGATATTGGAATCACCAAAAGCGGGCAGCAGCCTTTCAATGGCATCGACCGCAAGCGTCGTGTCGGCGTCGACCGCGGCGGCGAATTCCGTCTTCACGAAATCGAGGGCGAAAGTCTGCGCGCCGGCTTTGGATCCGGTGTTGACGGAGGGCCGGATTACCGTCACGCCGAACGCTCTGGCGATGTCTCCCGTTCCATCCGTGGAACAATCGTCGACCACAATGATTTCGGCCGGCGGGGCCGTTTGCTCCATCATGCTCCTGAGGGTGTCCGAAATAGAATCCGCTTCGTTAAATGCAGGGATGATTATTGTTACAGGCACAACCTTGGCCTCGGAGGTAGCGCATCTTGATGGCATCGCCTTATCACTATGGTCGCAGAGTATTATCGGCCTGCGCCATATCATTCATTAACTTGCAGTACAAGGTTGTCCCTGCCAAAAACTCCGTCGTGGTTGAACCCGTTGTTCTTGCGGCTTCGTACTGCTACAGTCGTGAGCCATGCGTGAAGTACTGATATCGCTGCTCGCCGGGATTACATCAACGCTGCGCACGCGAACCTGTCCTTCGCCAAAACCTCGTCCGTATCGAAAACATTGACGTTTTTGTCTCCAGCTGAAAGCCTTAGCATCCATGACGGAAGCCCTCTCTTGTCTGATAGCCTCTCTTAGATCCCTGTTAAGCGATCGACGCGAATTGGCCCTCGAAAACCTGGAGTTGCGACAACAGCTTGCCATTCTGGCTCGGACTCACACCCACCGGCGCCTGCGAAAAATGGATCGGCTGTTCTGGGTCTGGCTCTCCCGAATGTGGCCAAGCTGGCGTGGGTCCTTGATCATCGTCAAGCCGGAAACGGTGGTTCGATAGCATCAGAAGGGATTTGCCTTATATTGGACACGGTTGTCGAGTCGAAACCATCCTGGTCGTCCGGGAACTGGAAGAGAGATCAAGGAGTTGATCCGGAAGATAGCGGATTCGAACCCGCTATGGGGCAGTCCGCGGGTCCACGGGGAACTGTTAAAGCTCGGGATCGACATCTCGGAGCGTACCGTAGCCCGGCTAATGCCAAAGAGGAAGAAACCGCCATCACAGACCTGGCGGACGTTTCTGGACAATCATCTTAGGGACCTTGTCTCGATCGATT
>JBGQNR010000332.1:0-5072 GCA_041501225.1 Acidobacteriota bacterium | reverse complement strand
GCGGGGGCATCTGCGGCGTTGGCGCTCCTCGACGATGTACCGAGACATCGCCTGCGTCGCGCCGCCTTGCATCTGCCCCCGCGGCGCTCGGAACGCGGCCCCTCCTAATTCTCGGACTGGCTCCTAGAACAAATACTCCCAGGAAATAGCAAAGTAAGGCACGCCTGGTTCTTAGCGGTAGAAACTTAGGAGACTGGCAACGAGCTGATAAATACCAATCACGGCGAGTGTTATCGCCGACACAAGAATCAATGCACGCATGGCGGATGGCCCCAGAAAACGTGTCGTTCCGAAAAGGAGAATGGTGCTCGCCAGGACCGCGACCATCGTCGCGTAAAAGGCGAGGATGATCACTCCGGCATGCACCGGATTCCGGTGCCAGGCTTCCAGGACAGCGGGCCCTAAAACCAGGCTCCAGCCAAGATAGGGATTGGGATTGAGAATATTGACCACAGCAGCCTGAATGAGCGTGCGCGGCGCGGAACCTTCTGTACCGGCACCGGGGGCCGTCTGTCGGCACCATTGCCGATAACTCATCCATGCCAGAACCATGAGAAAAAGCCCGCCTGCTCCCTGTAGAATCCCGCCAAATGTCGCCGGGACGCGGTTAAGCACGATCAGCACTAGAAATGCAATGGGCCCGTCGCTGAGGAGAGGCGAAAAGGAGGCGGGAAGGGTGCGCTTCCAACCTTTCTGCGCGACGCTGGACAGGAGAAACGCTTGCAGAGGACCTGGCTGAATTGCAGCGGCAAATGCGAATCCAGTACCGATGAAAAGGGAGCGGAGCATTCCAGTCCTCATTGCGACGGCTGCTGTCCGGCAGCCTGCACCGCAGCCGGCTGTCAGGCGAGTGCGGTGAATCCAATAATTGCCCACATCCTTACCACCAAAGCTCTGTCGTCCAAGATTGAATGCGTAGAATACAGAAGATCCTTTGGCGGCAACAGATCTTTCATTGCACACTGAGAGTTGCCTTGGGTATAGGCATAAGGTCCGGAAAATCTACATTTGCTCTTGAATGATGGGCTTCAGGTGCAGGCAGACCTGACACGAATAATGCTTAGATCAAATGAGTTTCTTCTCTCGCCCCTTCAGAACTCTCGCTTATATTCCCATAAACCCCGGGCGGCGCTGCGCTTGCCCGGGGCTACTGTCTTGCGCACCTCCGGTGCACCTTTTGTACGCAAAGTGCCAAACAGTTGACGCCATTGAAAACCGCCAGACTCGGTTCAACATCCTAAAACCTTCCCGGTCATGACGCAGGACTGCCTATGCAGATTGTGCTTGATCCTCCATTCTCGAAACGCTAGAAAGTCCACGAGGGTGCGGAGGCCCCGCTCATGACGAATCGTACCTGGCACAGAAATCACGCCGTGATCTGGTTGTGCATCCTCTTGTTCCCACCCCTGGGCCTGATCCTGCTCTGGCTGAGACGGGACAGCCGCCTGGCGACTAAATTACTGGGATCTCTGGCCGCTATTCTACTCGGCATCGTGCATCTGTTTCTCTTCTGGGGTCTCAGCGTGGAAATGGATGGCGGCCTGAGGCGTCCGAGATTTTCATTAAAAAATACCGAGAGGCACAGCACAGAGATTGAACGGCGTCGTGCGCAAGAACACTCGATCGATGCCAGCCAAATGCAAGCTCCACTGCCCGCAACAGCTCCAGCAGCCTCCCCGGCGCCCGTCGCCGGACAGACGCCGGAGCCGACTCCCGCAGTTCCCCATGCCTACTGGACTGATTTTCGCGGCCCCGGGCGCAAGGGACTCTATGAGGAAGCCGAGATTCTCACTGACTGGCCGTCCGGCAGGCTCCCGCTGCTCTGGAAGCGACCGGTCGGCGGTGGATATGCCTCAGTCTCGGTAGCAGACAGAACCATTTTCACCATCGAGCAGCGCAGGCAAAAGGAGGTTGTTGCCGCCTACGACCTGGATTCCGGGCGCGAAAAATGGATCCACGGCTGGGACGCCGAATTCCGTGAAACTCTCGGCGGCGATGGACCTAGATCTACACCTGTCTGGCACGAGGGACGCCTGTACGCGCTCGGTGCCATGGGCGAATTGCGTTGCCTCGATGCCCGGTCCGGAAGCCGCATCTGGTCGCGCAACATCCTATCCGACAACGGTGCGGAAAACCTCCCGTGGGGGATGGCCGCGTCACCCCTGATCGTCGATGACAAGGTGATCGTTTTGCCCGGAGGCCCCGGGGGAAAATCGGTCGTCGCCTACAACAGGCTGACGGGCGCTCCGATCTGGAAAGCGCTCGACGATAAGCAGGCGTATGTGTCTCCCCAACTGGCTGCCCTCGCCGGCCGCCGCCAGATTCTGGTCGTTAGCGCGAATCGCGTGATGGGCCTGAACGTGGAAGACGGCGCGCTCCTCTGGGAATACCCATGGGCCACCCAGAATGACATTAATATCACGCAACCGATCGTTATGGCTGACAACCGGTTTTTCATCTCCGCAGGATACGACCATGGCGCCGCGATGGTGGAGATTTCGGCTAAAGATAACACATATGAGCCCCGCACCATCTGGCAGAACAAACGCATGAAGAATAAATTGGGCACTTCGGTGTTGTACGAGGGATGTATCTACGGTTTCGACGAGGCGATCCTGGCATGCATGGATGCCGCTACCGGTGAACTCAAGTGGAAGGGTGGACGCTACGGTTACGGCCAGGTCCTGCTCGCCACAGGCCACCTGGTCATCAGCAGCGAAACCGGCGAAGTTGCGCTCGTCAAGGCCAGCCCGGAGAAATACGAGGAAATTGCGCGCTTTCCAGCCATCTCGGGGAAAACGTGGAACGTCCCAGCCATCGCGGACGGACGGCTGATCGTGCGTAACGCCACCGAGATGGCCTGCTTCAGCATAGGTAAATAAAACCGGGGGAAGGCGGGCCTCTTTGGGAGTCAGCCGAAGAGGTCCCCAGGTGTCCAGAGCTGGAGGCCTTGACTCCGGCACAGCAATCCCGCAGATAGCCCAAACCAAAAGCCTGTCCGGTTTGGAGTCGAGCTTTGATGGGGATCAGCTTCCGGGCACCTATGGGTCAGGTCTGGAAGATTTAGTTTTTCTGCATTAGGCTGCCATGGAAAATCGGGTGCCATTCGTGTCAGGCTAAGAGTCGACCGTTTTCGGAAATTGGTGAAATCGTAGCCTGCCACCGATTTTCGTAAGCACAACAGACTTGGCGTTCTAATCCGGGCACAGGCTGTGGTATTTTATTTTCTCTGAGAAAAAAGGAATCGCTCTTAACACCCCGTGAGTGACCATTGGGAGGGGATTAACCCAACGAGGATCGATATGCTGGCGAACAGATCATTGAGAAACATTTTGCTGGTAACGAGCTTGGCTCTGGCGTTTTTCGGCCTGGCCGCCGTTGCGGCGCAGCAAGCAGGCGCAGGAGGAGGCCAGGACAAGGCTGTAACTCTGGCCTACCAATTCCCCGAGGGCAAGGCGCTGGCGTACCGGGATGTCAGCACAGAAACACAGAATATGGAAGTAATGGGTCAGTCGATCACAGTCAAAAACCTCGCTAGCCGCGAGTTTTCCATTAAACCGAAGGGCTTGAAGGAGGGGAATTACCTTCTCGGCGTAACGATCGACGCCTTTAAGCAGAGTACCGAAAGCCCGCAAGGAGGGCTGTCTGCGGATGCGAGCACTGTTACGGGAAAGAGCTTTGACATGACCCTCTCCCGTCTGGGCAAGGAGATCGATCTTGCGGGTGCCTCCTCGATTCAATATGACCTCGGCGCGGCCGGAAGACGGAATCTAGGCGCAGCTTTCCAGACCTTTTTCCCGGATCTTCCTGACCGGCCTGTCAAAACAGGCGATACCTGGCCGAGCGAAGACACGGTCGTCGACAAAAGCGACATGAGTACGACTCGCGTGGTCATAAAGCTGGTTAACACCGTCGACGGCTTCGAAACCGTCGATGGGTATGAATGTGTACGGATCAAAACTACGGGTAAAGGTACACTGACGGGGAGTATGGAACAGAGTGGCACCTCCTTTACCGTCGATGGCAGCGTCGAAGGTTCAATGACCTGGTACTTCGCCATCAAAGAAGGGATCTACGTCAAAGCGGATCAGAAGCAAAGCGTCGCAGGCACCGTAACAGCGGGAGAGCCTGCGAATCTGGTCATCCCAATCACGGGCGAAAATCAGGAGGAAATACGACTGATCAAGAAATGAGCGCATCCATGAGCCTTGAACTGGGAGCGTGGCCCGGACGCAGTCATGCCGCAACTTTGGGATGAAACAGCAATTGAATGAGGTTTTCATCAGGATCGCGGAAGTAGATGGAGCGCGACCCATCACGATGGGTTTTGGGGCCTTGAGCCAGAGGCACCCCGTGTCGAGCGAGGCGCAGTGCCCATTCATCTACTTCCTCTGATCTGGAAACCATAAACCCGAAGTGATCCAGGGTGCCGCCGCCTGTCGGCTCATCGCATTGGTGCAGCGCCAGATCATCCGAACCGCTGGTGAGATATACGTTCTCCTTGTCAGGCTGCCAGTCAACCCGCATCCCCAGAATCCTGGTATAGAACTCCACCGCTTTCTCAATGTCGTGAACCTTCAAAGCAAGGTGTCGTAACCCGAGCATGGCCATTCCTCCTCAGGCAGATCGATTTCCATTCACAGATTCCAGCTCCATGGCACAAGGCAAATGGTGGTCCGAACCCTCGGAGCACCGTCTAAATCATGAACTGCAGAACCAGGCGCTTGAACCAGGAACTGTGACCGATCCCGGACTCCGAAGCAAGGGCCGTTCTTACAATCTCCTATCCGAAACCCGCGAGAACATGATGCAGATCCCGCCGGGTGCCCTGGGAGCCCGTCCGAGAATTAGGAGCGGTCGCGCGCATGGGGCTTGCGGGACGAGCTCAAGGCGCGAGGAGGAGGCGATGTCGGTGCACATCGTTGACGACGAGCAACGCGGAGATCGCCCCGCAACCCCCATGCGCCCTTCGGGTTCCGGCGGCGCGGGGGCATCTGCGGCGTTGGCGCTGCTCGACGATGTACAGCGACATCGCCTGCGTCGCGCCGCCTTGCATCTGCCACCGCGGCGCT
>JBGQNR010000331.1:0-5240 GCA_041501225.1 Acidobacteriota bacterium | reverse complement strand
ACCTGGAGCGCGAAGCGTGTTCGGAAGCCGGCTAGGATGGCTGAAAGCAGCGCAATCACGACGTTATGCATGAACCGGGAGGCTATCAGGCGGATTCCATAAATGCAATATTTTCAAGCTGGACGAAGTTTTTGGCAGGCACAAGTTCTGAGTATGACGATATACGGGTCGAGGCATTTCGCAACGGCCACCATCTATTGCGTGAAGAGATGATGGAGGCCGTTCGAGAGAGGCTAGGCATCTCATGCTTATCCGGTTGTTTCAGCATACCGCTATATATTGTGGTTGGCCATGCCAGTCAACGCCCGGTCAACAAACGATACGAGTGGCAGCGCAGATCGAAGGCAGGCATGGGCCTTCGTAGGCACCAAGAGGCCGCCAAGCATTCCCTGGCAGGCCTCTTCCGGCTGCGAACTGTGAGTCGAAACTGGCGCAGCATCCCGAGGAACAGAGGACGGGTCGTCCATTCACTGCTATAGGTTGTGGTGTGCTGAAACAACCGGATAAGCATGAGGCATCTAGCAGGTGGCTGTACCTCACGGAGCCAGTGCGTGTGAGCCGGTTGCGTAACTTTTACAAAAACGTAAAATTTACAGAATCAGGCAGGATCTTACCTCAGGTCATTCATGATCTGCTTCCGGAGTGCCTCCAACTTGCTGGTAGATTCCTCTATTGCTGAATTCAACGCTGTTACGCTCGCTTCCAACGTGGAAAACAAGCAGTCATTGATTTCGGCTGCTTCTGCGTAATCGGCAGAGTCCATGCGGCGTTGATTAGCATTGTTGAACAGAGTATTAAGCGTTTCAAATGCACGTTTACATAACGTTAGCGTGAAATCCGTTTGCTGAAATATGATCATGGTATGAGTAAATGTCTCAATATCATCGCGGATGGCCGTGAATCCTCCCTGCTTGTATTTTTCAGTGATCGCTTGTAATTTTCCATTACTCATCTTGACCAAGTGGCCCTGCTCCAGAAGTAATGTGCGCAATTCCTCCGGAAAACTCGGTGCACTGATTTTGTAGAGGATACTTGGAGGAAGTGTCACAGCTATTTCACGCAGTGCGAAACACTGTTTGCAAAAAGGGGTAGGTGTGTAAAAAAACTGGATCCGGGAACACAGTTTGGCTATAAAATGCTGCTTGGCTGGGGCCTATACCCCGAAGATAACATATCGCCTTTTATCAGAAGCTGGACAAGTGGACTGAAGCGGCGCAACCCGCGAAGGAACCGCCGCAAAAGGCAGCCAATTTTACCTATCCTTGCGTTACCACCGGCATGCCATTAAGCTACCACATATTATATGCTGGTGCTCAGACCTGCAGGCCTATCGATCGCATGAGTTCGAGCGCATTGCTGTTGCGCACGACGCCCGGACGCAAGCGATAGTCGAACACAAGCTTCCCATTCTCGACAAAATCCTCAAAATGGACATTGTCGGCCTGAGGCGCCAAGGCTTCGGCGATGTGCGCGAGGGCGAGGTCATGGGTAGTCAGGAGACCGATCGCGCCGCGTTTGACCAGGTCGGCAACCAGAGCTTCCGCGCCGATGCTGCGATCGTGAGAATTGGTGACGTGCAACAGCTCGTCCAGGAGAAAGAGCAGCGGCAGCGGTCCTGCCGTCAGATCGACGAGCTGCCGCAGGCGGGTGATCTCGGCATAAAATCGGGAAGTTCCCGCCTGGAGTGAGTCTCTCCTTTGGATGGACGCCCCGAGAGCCAGAGGAGAAATGCTGAGGCGCCGCGCCCGTACCGGAGCGCCGGTCAAGGCAAGCGCGGCATTGATGCCGACCGTGCGCAGCAAGGTGCTCTTGCCGGACATGTTGGAGCCGCTGACGATCAGGACGCGCAGATCCCTGCCGAGCCTGACGTCGTTCCTGACGCACCTGTCCTCGGGCAGAAATGGGTGACCCAGGCCCTCACCTTCAAAACACGGCCCCTCCGGCTTTATCTCGGGAAAAGGGTCGCCGGGATGCTCATAGGCATGACCGGCCAGCGAACAGAGGGTTTCCATCTCACCCACAACTGCGAGCCAGCGCGCCACCGCCGCGCCCGAGACCCTCCGCCAGGCTTCGATGGCAAACGCAGTCTGAACATTCCAGAGGAGCAGAGCGGCCACGGGGGCAAAGAGCTGCCGGCGCATGACAACCAACCGGTCCAGCTGGGCGATCTTGCGTGACGCCGGAAGTCCATCGACTTCGAGCGCCGCGCGCAGTTGGGTGAGCCGGATACTGGAAAAAGGTTCGCGCTCCAAGCGCGTGAGAACTTGAGAAAGGAGTCCCAGATCCTGGCATGCACTCTCGACCGCTTCGAGGACACGGTGGATCTTGCCGCGCAGCAGAAAAGCAAACAGTCCTTCAGACAAAGCCAGCAGCAGAAAGGCGTCCCTCCCTATGTCGAGAAAGCACCAGAGACCAAGTGAAAGAACCGCGGCGGAGGAGAGAACCGCCGCAACAATGCGGGGCCAGCGGGAGTCGAGCAGTAAAGACGCGTTTCCCCAGGCGGCCAGAGCTTCAGGATTTACCCCGGAACCCATGTCGGACCCCAGCACTGCCAGGTCCTCGCGCAAGTCGAGGCGTCCCTGTAGTTCCCGGACAGCCTCCTGACGGGCGCGGATAGTGTCGGGTGCGGCAGGATTGGTAAGCCAACGGGCGAGCGTCTCTTCGCCCGCACGCGTGCGGGCCGCGCAGATCAGCTCGAAAAGAGAACCTCTGCCGAACAGGTCGAGATCCTCGGCGAAGGCATGGGACTTGTCCAGGAAGCGTTCGCCGGATGCTCCCGCCCCCACCCACCGATTCTCGAGCCTCGCGATGCCGCGGTCGTAAAAATCGGCCGCCCGGTCAAGTTTACGGTGTGCTCTTCGCAGGCGCTCATGAACAACAACCAGGGCGATGAAGCCACCCAAAGGGACCAGGAGCCACCAGGCTGAGAAGAGCGCATCCCTGAATGACAGCCATGCCATGAGCGGAGCAGCAACAAAGACCCCAAAGCGCAGGGTCGCGATGCGGAGTTCCAGATGTTCTTGATGTCGTGCCGCTGTGCGCCGCTGATCGAGGCGGCATTCATATTCGGCGCGCGCATTCGGGCCTGGTACTGTCGACATAAAATCTTCAATCTCCGCTGACATTCCAACAAAGCCAAGGATTTCAAAACGCCGGGTTGGGCCAGCTCCTCGGGGAGGTTTATTGATTTGGAAGCAGGACGGTCAGGTTTTCTGCTGCCGCAGCATCATTCAGTTTTTGGTCAAAAGACGAAAAAGCCACAGAGGGAGCGCCCTGAGAGGATCGTAGTAGCTTGCAGGCTGACAGATGCACAGCGTCAAAGCCCCGCAGGCCGTATGCCTCAGCCAAACGTCCCGCTTCGATCACGTCGAAATCGATCGCTGCAAAATGTGGCCAATCGCCGGCGAACATCTTCATGAGCCGATCATAGTCCCCTTTTGCCAGATCACCCGTCCTGAAGCGTCGGTTCAGGGCGGAGATCATCTCGGGATAGGCCACGCGACAGGTCGCGATGATTTCCGCCTCCTCTGCCCAGCGTCGAACGCGATCGGCGTGGGGCTCCGTGACGTATAGTTTCACCAAGCTGCTGGTATCAAGATACAGGATCAACGACGATCCTCCAGAATCGTTTTGGCGAGCGGCTTGCCCTTTGCCTTAATTCCTTTTATGCCTCCGGGCTTGCCGCCGGTCCACGCGGCTCGGCCCGATTCCACAAGTTGCTTAACCGCATTGCGCTCCCGAGAAACAGGAATGAGCAGGGCGACTTCTCTGCCGCGGTCTGTCACCACAATTTCCTCCCCGTGGCGCACCCTGGTCACATACCCGCTTAATTTTTCCTTCAGCTCTTTTATGCCGACGGCAACCATGCTCCCTCCGACCTATTAATGTAGTCACCAATATATTATAATGTGGTCACTTGATCAATAGGTAAGCCTGTGGACAGCCAAAACCCACGCGGCATTGAAACAGTTGGATTTCTGCACCCCGAGGTCCGCTACTTCTCCGCCGTAATTCTGCGATCCCTCTTTGACGCCGCTTGGGGGCCAGCATTTAGTGCGCGCTGGCGGCATCACCGGAATGAGGTGCAGACGCAATCCCCGTCACTATGGGAGGATGCGACCGTATATGAACCAGTGATAGATGACGTAGAACCAGCTGAAGAAGGCATGGATCAGAGCCCACAGGATACTATGGTTGACTTTCCAGCTCAGCAAAGCCGCAAGGACGGCGCCGATGCTGCCGAAGATGCCACCGCCGCAACACCCGCAGCCTTTCTTCTTGTCAGTTCCCATCGTGTTTCTCCATGACGGTCTTTCCTGCCGAACCCAGATCATTCCCATTTAGCCCGGCCGCGCTCAGGGCCTATTTCGAGCGAGGACCGGTACAGTTTACTCCCACGTGACAATGAACTGATGTGCAAATATGTAAAGGACCGCCCCAAAAAGACTAGTTGATCGAGGAAGCAGGAAAGCTGAAAACGCGAAAGCCGGGTCTGTTCGAATTCAACTATGGAGGCTGCTGATAGTGCCCAAATTTGACAATACCAGACAGAATGTCATTCCTGCGGAACTTCCGGATCGACGGATGGCCTGAGCCATGGCAAGGGCGTCTGGCTTGCATCCTCGGCCGCAAGGGACGGGAGATCCTTCATCTGGGTCCGATACACGTGTCGCACAATCGAACTACGGGCTTCATCGCTGATGTCCATGAATGCCAGCCCGATGCGGAACCCGGGCCGTTCCTGGTCGGCTTGATGGCGGTATGAACGCACGACGTATGCCCTCAGCTGCAAGGTCTCGATCTCGTTGACCGCAGTAAGAACGATGCTGAACGCCGTTCCGGGTGCAATTGGGATGTCACTATCGAAGGAGATTCCGGACCCGCTGATGTCATGGGAGTGGGTCGTAGTTTTCAGGCCCTGGCCTGGATCCGGCGGTGCGCCGTCCGGGGGCAGTCCGACTTCCGTCAATGTCATGGGAAGGGCGCTTTGGACCCTGAAGTACGCGCGGCGTTGAATCCTCTCGACCTCCTCCAGGTCTCGTATCGTGATTGTTGCAACAAGGGGTAGGTGTGTAAAAAAACTGGATCCGGGAACACAGTTTGGCTATAAAATGCTGCTTGGCTGGGGCCTATGCCCCGAAGATAACATATCGCCTTTTATCAGAAGCTGGACAAGTGGACTGAAGCGGCGCAACCCGCGAAGGAACCGCCGCAAAAGGCAGCCAATTTTACCTATCCTT
>JBGQNR010000330.1:0-5255 GCA_041501225.1 Acidobacteriota bacterium | reverse complement strand
TGCGCAAAAAGGTAACAGCCAAACGGCAAAGAACAAAGACGGGATGATGATGGTTCTATCTTCCGGGATTTTCATAAATAGTAGGATTTCGAATGAGGCAACAGTTTCCACGTAGTAGGATTTTTCGATGAGGCACTACGAGACGGTCAATGTAATTGACGCCGAACAGTAACGGCAATGCCCCAGGATACGGGTCCCTTTCAGCCCGCCCGGGGATACCTCGCCTTCTATCCGCGCACCAAAAATTTTGGGGAGGCATACGGCAATGCTACCGTTCCTGCGGGTCCGCAAAGGCGGGAGTTCGGGTTGCGCTGAATGGGGTTTTCCGCTGAACAGTTTTCTATTGCTCGGGGAATCCGACGGGTGTAGCCTGCTGTAAGCGTTGAACGTTATCGCCGAAAATCAGAGTTCAACTCGCGCAATAACCGCCCACAGCACTCTCTTTCCGACGGAATACTTGGCAAAGCACACCTAGGGGAGGTGTGCGATGGAATTCCGAAAGCGCTTTTCTACATCGACAACCATCAAGAGCATCGCACTTCACCTATTGTGGTGTGCTAGACCCCTGGCCGGTAATCGCGGCTTGGAAAAGTTGTGGAGCCTCCGCTAGGAAATCCGAACCCATCCTAGGGGAAGGAGAAAACACATGGCGCACAACGAAAATGAATATCAGATCAAAATTATTAACGAGGACGGAACTGTGGAACTGAGCGGGTGGATGAATGACACAGAGCAGGTTGCTCGGGCGATGGCTGCGGTCCCTACGTCACAAGGCAAGGCTTCCTGGCTTCTGGTACGCGGGGAAGATCAGATAATACAGGAATGTCTCATTAGGGGTATCCCGTCTCCACGATACAGCCCGCACGACTCCCAGTATCTGGTGAGAGTGCGGTCCAGGAACCGGTACTTTTCGGGCTTTTAAGCGTCATGGCATACGCCCTCAGCACACGCACGAAATCGACATTCGTGATGGCACTCCGTGCTCAGCCTGCTGGTCTCCGTGGTCCGACGCGGGCAGCTTGGTGGACAGGAAGCGTGAACGCAGATTTTCTGAAATAAAATCGCCCCTCGCGAAACTACATGGAGCACGGACCGTTGCCGCTCCATAGAGCCTCGGGGCAGGCCTGAGCGCTCGCAGGTCTGCCCTGATTTGACACATTTTCCCAATTGAGGAGCAGTTATTGCGCGGGCAATCACCAGCGGTCGGGAAGGTGGGCCGATTATGTCCATAGGAATTGCGGGATTGCGCAGCCTGTTGCCGGATCTTGGGGATCATTTCTTGACTACGGGCGGAATGATCTTTTCCTCGACCGCTACCGTGAATACCTCGTATTCCGAATAGTGGTGACGATTGCGGTACTTCTGGCCGGAGAATTGGAGTGTCACGACAACCTCGCGTGGCAGCCAGAACGGCCTGGCCACAGTTTGGAACTGCACCTCACTGTACCAGATATCGCAATTAGCTGTCGCCAGAAAGGCGTCGTTTCTGGGTGCCAAAAGGCCCTCCCGTAAACGCACGATTTGATGTGAGCGGGGATCTACCCATACAAAACCCTGGTAGAGAAGGTGTACCGGGACAGGTCGGAGCACCGATGAAAAGGTGCACGTAATGTCCGTACCTCCCGGTTTTTGTGCAAACGCGATTACATGATAGTAGGGTTCAGCACGCTGCCGGCCCAAATAGCGAAAGAGGCACCCAAATTGATGCTTCGGGTGAAAATATAGGGAAGTGCTTGCAAATCCAGTAGTGAGGAAAGACAGGCCAGAAGACATGCTCTCGTGCGGGATGTCGTGGCCTCCGCTGTCGGTTCTGCCCTCTTCCCAGCCGCCGCTTTTATCCATGTGGGCTGTATAGCTGTAATTTTGCGTAACAGACTCTTCCACGGTGCCGTCAATTCTGAGCCGCTCCCGACGGACCTGCTCCTTGGAAATTGTGTTGGGAAGATCGCGAAAGAATCTCTCGACGTTTTCGCCTACCTTTTGCAGGAGCGATTCCAGTTCCTGCTGGCCCTCCGCCAGATCAAGATCTCGGAGCTCATCGGGGTAAGTTTGGAGCAACTCCTCACGCGTCAGGTCGATCACAGTGCGGACGCGCCCGTAAATCTCCATCTCGGTGAGAGGCACCGCCTGCGGCATTCCCTGCTGTGAGTACAGCGCAAGTGCGAGGATGCACATTCCCAGGGATCCGGGCAGAATATGCAAAAGACAATTGCGGAATTGTGAGCCAATGCTCACGGATCATTCTCCGTGCGGCGCATGAGAATCCTATCGTCTTATTTTAACACAAGAATGGCCGTATACGGTCGTTTCAAATCTGGTGACAGGCTACTGGACTGCATCCGTATCATGAGGCAATAATTCGGGGGTTGCGCAGCCTGTCAGATGGATAGTCGAAATAAGCTGCATTTTTGGGATCGGGTCTCGGCTCTGGGGGTTGGCTCAGCTTCCGATATGGCGTGATTATGTCGACTTCGAGGCGCATGCGCTACAACTCTGGTAGACCTTAACTTAGACCGACCTCAACACTATTCTCATCGGGCCTCCGGGATCGGGGAAGACCATGCTGGTGCGGCGTCTGCCCCGGCAGCGGTCCCCATTTCCTTGGCAACCTGTGCCGCACTGCCCACCCGCAAGCCGCCGAGCCGCTTGGATGAAAGGCTGACGCCGAAAATAGTCCTTGTGCCCAGTTAATGATTTGCGTTGTAATGTTGGTAAAGTGGATCGGTCTGACTTTGGTGGCTGCTATTTGATGATCCAGTCTGGATGGGGATAAGCAGGCCGAATAGGGGTCTGCCCAGTGGCTATACAACAAGGAACGCCACTATGTTTTCAAAAATCACAAGCTACTTAGTTTCGTTTTTTGTTTTGGGAGCGCTTCTTTTTTTTGGTGCGAAGGCCGACCAGAAGGCTTATTTCGGCATGTTGTTCGGTGCCGCCTTTACGGCATTCATAGCGATCTGCGTCGAACACGAACTCCGACCGCAGATTCGCATCACAAAAGAAACGACGCCTCCCATTGTAAATGGTCGAAAATTTCTCCGCGTAAGGGTCGAGAATCGAGCCCTCTGGTGGCCGCTGAAACGTATCATGGACCGACGCCCTGCACAGCAGGTGCGAGCATGGATTACGTTCCTCACCGAAAATGATAATCTCGTCTTTAGTGAAGGACGGAGGATGATTGGCCGATGGGCCGATACTCCAGAGCCAGTCCGCCCCATTTCCGCTAATTTACCCGGCGGCAATCGAACCGTAACCCTGCTCTGGGACCTGAGCCTGACCCGTGATGCCATTGACATCACAGCTGGATCTTCTGAGCTTCTGGATATAGTCATGCGCGGGCCGAATGAAAATGGGTGTCGCGGGTGGCACAATCGCATAATTCAGCGGGCTGATCCCCCACCGGAGGAGCAGTTCAATTTGGAGAAAGGGCGCTATAATGCCCTAGTAAAAGTTGAAGTATCTGGCAGGAGTGTTGAAGCCCGCTTTCGGATAGTCTGCGATGTTGGCATTGGGGACTTCCGTCTCGAACCTCTCTAAGCTCCGTTTGTTTGGAGAACCTTAGCTCGGTAAAATTTGTAGACAACATTATTCTCATCGGCCTTCATCATCGGGCACACAATCCCGCGAGCAACGTGAAGCCCTGATGCTGTGAAGTCCAGCGCGGCGTATGTCGCGCGGGATAGCGGGAGTTTGGATCCCACTTTGGCTCCCACTTAAAGAGTGCAAGAAGGTCCAACGCGGCCATTGCCGCGTGGGGAGATGTGGAGGGATGCGAGATTCACACTCATCCGGGATCCAACGCAGCAAGGTTTGACCCGTGATGAAGGGGAAGAGCGCGGCATCCTGCCGCGCGGTACGGCGGAGTAACGGCCTACTTTGTCAAAGCCCCAAGATATGGGGGTCGAGGTCGAGTTGTACCACTATGGATTGTGGTGTGTCCTTGCGGACCTTGGGGCTTTCATCCTAGAATCCCATTAGCTATCCTACCGAAAGCCTCACAAACATTGCAGAATCCCTACTGAACCCTTGCGACAAACCTTGCAAACCATTGAACCCAACTGCACCCCTAAATACCCTATATATCCAAGCGGAAGCATGACTTAGCCGCGAAAAGTGCAAACTATGGTGGTATTCGAGACGTGTTGCTATGGGGGTAGGGAGAGCCGGGGGCAAGGTTTTGTTGCAATACGTAAAATTACGGAAAGCCGTAACTTCCCTAACCCGTGTATCCCCAATCCCTTATCCTATGTTAGTGCCGGCTTGAAAGGAGGCCAATTTTGCCGGAATAAAAGGTTGCCATCTTTAGTGTGAAGATAGGTATCCATTCCCCGCAAGCATCGCAGAAAAAAATTCCCCCTGGTTTCTGATTTCGACGGCGCGTACTACTGCATATGGCTATTTTCCTGCGCGGTCAGGATTCACTTGGGCTTTGGGTCAAACCTTGTTCTTGGCGTCTGTCTTGACCGTTTCGATCACCAGGTACAGCTTGTCGGCGCTGTTGACTTTGCCCGACACGCACCATAACTGGTCTGGCGTGATCGTTTGGGCTTTAGTGAAGTCATAGAGCCGGTAGAGCCGCTTGGTATGAAGGTCTTTCATGACAAAAACCACACAGGATTTGCACTCCGTCCGTGAGAGCAACGAGAGGTTATTCGCGCTGAAGTTGAACATGGCATGTTGCTTTCTGATCCGACATACAAAGGCTGTATTGCTGGGGGCGTGGCCTTCGCGGGCCACGCCCCATCCGCAGCGCCGTTGAGGGGTTAGCCCGCCGGACTCCTCCGGTGAGGGTTATCATCACAGAGCGGCGCCTGATCGAGGCCAGAATCGCGCTGGGACTATTCTTTTGGCGCTGTCTGGCCGTTTTTAGGGTTGCGCCACGTGAGACCGCCCAAAAGGAATGCTTCGGAGTTTTCGACCAGGCGATCGGCTATGGCGGCAGCAATTGTCGTGTTAAACAGGATGTTTCCCCACTCTGAAAAAATGGTGTTTGTCGTAATGACAGTACTGCGACGTTCGGCATGCCGGGTCGAGATGACCTGGTAGAAAAGGTTGGAGGTCTGCTGATCGAGGGACAAATATCCCAGTTCATCAATAAATGTTGAGCTCAACATTTTGCGACTAATGTGAAGTTGTCAGTAATGTGGAGTTCCCTCGTCAGGCCCAGTGGATCCGTTCGTCCCGACACCGTCAACTCCACATTTATGCAGTAGCATCGGAATGGTCGCAATTCGGCGACCTGAATCTATTTCATG
>JBGQNR010000329.1:0-5260 GCA_041501225.1 Acidobacteriota bacterium | reverse complement strand
GTTACTGGGACAACCACCAGGCAAAGCACCGAGAAAAGCAGCACGCCCCAAGTTCGGTACCGGCCAACCATCCAGGCACCCAGGCGGCTGAGCACGATCCACAACAAACCCGCAGAGAAGGCGAAGGAGGAGAGCCCATAAAAGAGGAATATGCGCTTGTCACGAGCGGTGATCCGGGGGTTGCGTCTGCCTCTGCCGATCAACCAGAAGTTGAGCTTGCGTTTCAAATAGTCAAAAGCTTTCTGTCTCAAGTTGGGCACTTCCAAAAAGTCACTCAGCAGATAGTAACCATCCATCCGTATCAGAGGATTGAAATTGAACAATGTCTGGATCCCTGAGAATGCAATGGCGACCAGGCAGGCACGGCTTGCAAGCGTTTCCGGCGCGAGAAACCTCCAGAGGATCGTGGCCCACGACCAGAGCACGATCTGGATGAATCCGCCCGCGAAGGACACCAGCATCCGCTCACGCTTATTCAGCAGCCAGGCGTCGCTGACATTACAATAGAAACCGGGGATGAGATAGAGGAACAGCAACCCCATCTCCTCCACTTCCCCACCGAAATGTTTGAGCGTCAGCGCATGCCCGAACTCGTGGACGGTCATCACTGCGAAAGCGACAATCAGGATCAGCGGGATGGAATAGAGCGTGAATATCTGAGGCAGGGAGAGAAACAGCTGGTCCCAATTCACAAGAGAAAGAATGACGCCGGCAGCAATCGATGCCCACGCCAACATCTGGAACGGCGCCCCGAAGCAGAAGCGGCTCCAACCCTGGTTCATTCGTGAGAGCATTCGGTCGGGATTGAAGGCGTGGATTTTGATCGACAGCAGGCTGTTTAAGAACCGGCGCCTCCGCTTTGTGGCCCTCTCCAACCTGGACCAGGAAAGCGCATCGTCCAGCAAGAGCAGGCCCTCCAGCTTGACGATGAAATCTCCGACCTGAGCAGGCTCCACCTGGGTTCCGCATTCTTCTGATGCCGCTGCCGCAATGGCGGCCGGGGCGCGCAGGCCATCAAGGCCACGGAGCACCCTGGCCTGCACCCAGGTGAATCGATAGAAACGCTGAGTAAGCGGATCCTTCACTATGACAGGAGATTGTGGATCGGCAGTCTCCGGCCGCATCTCCAGATCGGATCGGAGCTTTGCGCGGGTTTCTGCCAAATCAGACCTCGGCGGATCGACAAAGGCGATCACGGCATGAATAAAGCTATGAAGCTGAATGATATCGGCAGGCCGCTGCAAATGCAACGAGTCTTTCCTGGGGCGCGAATTGCACAAGCTGATTTTCTCGAATTGACTGGTTCGCAGGACCGCGTATATAATCGCGCGTTCTCACACCCACAAGCAGAGAACTTACAAGGAGATGTCATGATCAGAAAAGCTAATTGCGTGCTCGCTCTCATACTCGTGGTGCTGGCGCTGGGAGCATGCGGGAAGAAAGAAGAGGCCCAGCCTCAGACCCAGACGGCGGCGCCGGCTGTCGAGACACCGAAAGTTGTCCCGGGTGAGATGGTACTCATCCCGGCGGGTGAATATATCATCGGCACCAACGAACCTAACCCCGAAAACAAAAAAGAATTCACCAATGCCTATCCGGAACACAAAGTAAAGCTGGCTGCATTCTGGATCGACAAATATGAAGTAACGGGTAAAGAATATTTGGATTTTTCAATTAATACTTCTTATGTGGCCGAGGGCGAGGCAGAGGGGAAGACCTGGAGAACATTTTTCTCTCCGGAAAGGGCCTTCAATCCCGTCACCTACATCACCTTTAAGGATGCCGAGGCATACTGCAAGGGGGTGGGAAAGCGCCTTCCGACAGAAGAGGAATGGGAAGGTGCCGCCCGCGGACCCAACGGCACGCGTTTTCCCTGGGGCAACGAATGGGAGCCTAACAAGGCCAACACTATGGATGCTGGATTCCGTGCTCCCGTGGATGTCGGCAAATTTGAAGGTGATGTAAGCCCCTTCGGTGTGCGTGACATGTTCGGCAATGTGCAGGAATGGACGGCGAGCATCTACAAAGCCTACCCGAGAAATCCGAAAGCCGGAGAGAATGAATTCAGGTCCGGGATGCGCGTTATCCGTGGTTTGGGTTCCCGCTTCACTGGCGTAAAGTCGTCCGGTTCATGGACGCGTGCCGCATATCCGGGAAATTTTCTCGCCGACTTTGGCTGCCGCTGCGCGAAGAATGCTACTCCGGAAGAGGCCGCCAAAGCAGCGCCCGCAAAGTAGCGAACAGCGCGCTAGACGGCTTACAGCGCTCGGAGGATGAAGCACTTCAAATAATGTGTTTCAGGCATCCCGAGCAGGGTGGGGTGGTCTGTGCTCTGCGCCCGCCGCTCCAGTATCTGCACCGAACGGTGAGCGTCCTGGGATGCCTGACGAAGCAGTTCGAAGAAGTCTGCCTCGGACAGGTGGTAGGAACAGCTTGAAGTGATCAGAATCCCCTCGGGCGCCAGCAGCTTCAAAGCCCGGAGATTGATTTCCTTATACCCTCCGCGGGCAGCGGGGAGGGAGCCTCGGTTTTTGGCGAAAGCCGGCGGATCGAGGCAGATGGTGTCGAACTTGTCACCTGCCCTTTCCCGCTCCCGCAAGTAATCGAAAACGTTTCCCTCCTGAAACTCCACGTTCTTCAGCCCATTCAAATCGGCGTTTCGCTGTGCCTGTGTCAACGAAGGTGCGGAGACGTCTATGCCGATGACCGAGTCGCAACGCTGCGCGAAGTGGAGGGCGAAGGCTCCCGTGTTGGTGAAGCAATCCAGGCAGCGGCCGGACGCATAGCTTCTGGCGGCAATCCGATTATCGCTTTGATCCAGGAAGAAACCCGTTTTTTGCCCGCCCAACAAATCGACCCAGAACTTGACACCGGCTTCGGAGATCCTGATCTGAGGCGGGAGCTCTCCCCAGAGGATGCCGCAGCGCTCCTCGAGACCTTCGAGCCGCCGCGCCTTGACATCGTTGCGTTCCAGCACGCCAAGGGGATTTTGCAGCTCGCGCAGGATATCGACCAGCACGTTCTTAAGAGCGTCCGCGCCGCTGGACAGGGTCTGCAGCACCAGGTAGTCTCCATAGCGGTCGATGATCACGGAGGGCAGCCAGTCTGCCTCGCCAAAAACCAGGCGGCATGCCGAATCCTCACGCAAGCGCTCCCGGCGCCTATCGATTGCCAGCCGGAGCCGATCGCGAATCAGCCCCAGGGTGGGAGGCTGTGTTTCCCGGGATAAAAGGCGCAAGCGAATCTGGGATTGCGGGCTGTAGAATGCAAATCCGAGCGTGTTATGGGATGCGTCACGCACCCTGACGATCGGGGCGGGCGAGGAGGGCGCCGCGGTGATGTCCCCCGCATAGATCCACAGGTGCCCTTTCCGCAAGCGGTGGACGCCTTCCGGCGATATCGCAACTTCCTTTTGAATATCGAACAACTCAGTTTCAGTCATACCATGAATTAACCAGAGGACTTGTCCAATGGGAATTGCCGGCGCACATACTCCAGCGCCTGCTCACGGTTCAGTTGGGGATTTTCCAGTTGCAGATCTTCAACGGTTTCCAGAATCTGCCGGAAGATCGGGCCCTGAGCATAGCCCATACCGATCAGGTCATCGCCGGAGATGAGCCGGGGCGGGGGCGGCGGCTCTTGTTGAAGTGCCGCATACTTTTCTTTGGCAAACTCGTAGTATTCGAGATCGCCGTGGCTGCTGAGGCAATCGATGCGATGCAATTCCAGGTGGTCCTCAAAATTCCGCCGGAGCAGGAATCGCCTCAGGGTGCTGGGCCGCATCTGACGCAGGTTCATAAAACGAAGGTGGCCCCGAACCAAATCGACGACCTGCTCGGTAACATCATTCGACATGCGCAGGCGCCTGCACACATCCTCTGCCATCTGTGCGCCTATTTCGACATGCCCGTCAAAGCGTATCCGATCCTTGATCCCGAAGGTTGCCGGCTTGCCGACATCGTGCAGCAAGACAGCGAGGGCCAGGACGGGGGACGGTTTTTGCAGCAACCCGAGAGCATTGCGGGTGTGAACATACACATCGCCCTCGGGGTGAAATTCAGCCGGCTGCTCCACGCCCCGCGTGGCAGCCACCTCAGGCAGGATGTGAAGAAGCAAACCGGTATCGTTCAACAGGTCGATCCCCCTGCCGGCCATGGGGCCCGTCAGGATCTTCAACAGCTCGTCCCGGATTCGTTCCCAGCTTACCTCCAGGATCGACGGCGCCAGTTGCAGGATGGCTTCAAAAGTTTCCGAAGCAATCTTAAAGTTGAGGTTGCATGAAAAACGCACGGCCCGGAGCATGCGGAGCTTATCTTCGCTAAACCGCTCCTGCGGCTTGCCGATCGTGCGCAATACCTTTCGGCGCAGATCGGCCGCGCCGTGCACATAATCGATGACCCGCTGTGCAACGGGATCATAGAAGAGGCCATTGACCGTGAAATCCCTGCGCAAGGCGTCCAGCTTCGGCCCCGAAAAGCTTACGCTGGAGGGATGCCTGCCATCCAGGTAAGGACCTTCGCTGCGAAAGGTTGCCACATCATAGGCACGGCCGTATATGCGTACCTGGACGACGCCGAACTTGGCGCCGATGGGTGTGGCATGGGGAAAAATGTCGAGCACTTCCTCGGGTAGGGCACTGGTAGCGATGTCGATGTCCTGCGGCCTTCTGTGCAGCAGAAAATCCCTGACCCACCCGCCGGCAAAAAATGCCTCGTGGCCGTGCAGGCGCAATTTCTCCACAATTCGCTGGGCGGCTTTTCGCATCTCTTTTTCGTGGAGTTCCCTTGCTGCCTCGAAGCCGGATCCGTTCGGATGACCCAGGCACTGCACTCGAGAGGAGAAACGCCAGGATTACATCAACTTGTCCAAATAGGTGATCCAGCTGTCCTCACTAAACCTCTTGTGACACAAGGCGCGATATTTGGCGAAGTTTCTCTTGTCGCCGAGTTTAAAGTAACTGAGCGCCAGGCGAAAATAGAAGAGGTTGTCGCCGGGGAACTTTTTTGCGATCTTAATCGTTTTTTCGCCTTCGGCCGCAGCTTCCTTGTAACGCCCCAACTCGTGGTAATTATTCGTCAGATAGCTCCGGACTTCAGCCTTTTCGAGGCTGTTGCGCGGCTGCCGCCGCAGCGCTTCCAGCGTCACGAGCAAGGACTTCTCGTAGCGCTCGAGACGGAACTGGCACTGTGCAATTTTGATATAGAGCCAGATCAGGTTTTCCCGCCTGCCGGTTAGCTGCTTGAGCTCGAGTATCTTCTCG
>JBGQNR010000328.1:0-5277 GCA_041501225.1 Acidobacteriota bacterium | reverse complement strand
TCCTTGTACTTGACCGCCGGGACCTGGATGTGCAGATCGATGCGATCGAGCAATGGCCCGGAGATCCGCGCCAGGTAGCGCTGGATCATCGGCGGCGTGCAGGTGCAGTTGTGCAGCGCATCTCCGTGAAAACCACATTGGTGCGGATGCACAATTTGGCGCGGAGCACAAAATCGAGCTAATCCTTGAAAAGTCTTATAAATGGGAGGATCGACCTCGGCTGAACAAATTTGGAATTCCTGCCAAAACCAATACCGAACGGCAGATATCTGCTCGATTCTGCATATCACCCCCGACGTACTTCGCTGGCGATCTCTCAAAGGGAAGTACCCGACGGTGAAAAGAGATGGGAGGGGAAGAGTCTATACATTGGAGGACATTGAGAAGATGCTCAATAGCCCCCCAAGGTTGGATGAGCAAAGGTCGAACGCTGGTAGAAGAGGCCGCCGAGGAAGGAAGGGAAGCTGAAGTATCCCCATCGTGCAAATTGGCTATGCCACGGCAGTTTCTGAAGGATGGCCAGCATTATCAAGATCAGGTTAAATCTTGAACAAGCAATGAGATCTACAGCCCAATACTATTTGATGCTGGGCGACATTTGTCTCAGATCTCCGGGTGACGCGCATATCGTAGAAATGACCTGCCATGTGAGGGTTGAGTCCTCCAACTGCCAACCACTTTTCCGAGATCGCGACTTCTCAGGCAAGTGACTGGAAGCAATCGCCTCGTAGTTTCACGGAATGGAAATTCAGGGGAGTGTGGATTTTGGTTTCGTGGCTGGTACTTACTCCACGCGGCTGCGGAACATGGCGGAAGTTATTACGCCGAAAGACCTCCCGAAACCGCGATCGAAGTGCAGAGCATTCCTGCTATTCGCCCTATTCACGACAGGGAGATCGAAAATCACTTCGTATCCTGCAAAAACTGTGATAACACGGGGATAAATGAGCCCGATATCAAAAGTCAGTCTTCTGGTTCTTTCTATCTCCATCCTGGCACTTGCCGCATTCTCATTATCCGGTGTTGAGCAGCCGCCCGCCCCGGGTGGGCGAATCATTCAATTTGGCACAGAGGCCCAGCGCGGGCACTTGGGTTATTTGATTAATCTCAAAGTTCAGAGTGGTCAGGTGCGTCTGGTCTCGGCTGCGGACATTGACAACTACGTAGAGAGCAAACAGCTTGCGACTGAGGACAACTGGTATGCGCTGCTCCTAAATTCCGCCTGGAAATGCATAGGTGCCAAGGTGGTTGGCAATCCCTTCCACCTTTTCCCGCACTTTTCCGCGGATCAGGAGTTTCCCCTGACGATGAAAATACCCCGCCTGGAAGACCTTGCGGCGGTGGCGATCTGTAATGAGGTCCGGCAGGAGGTGCTTTGGATTCCCATCGACGATTCCTTCAAGAAAAGTGCCGCAGCCAACAGGGAGAAGTTTCTGGCACATGATCGCCTAAACCGGCAGCTTTTGGTGGAAGAGGCGAGGACACCCGCTCAAAAGTTGACTCAGGGTGCTAATAGACGGCAAACTCCGCAAAGATACGAGAATCTGCCCAAGGTGCTTCAAGATCAGATTACGCGGGAGATGTCACTGGAGATAGAGCGGCGAGAGCGAATTGGGCCGGGTATAATGAACCGGTCGAAAGACCGCGCCATGGAACCCGGAAGAATCGAGCGACGGTTATCGCTGCCGAACTCGCAAGTCGGTGTGGAAACAGCGAGTGTGCAGTCAAATCGTGACGCCGCGCAAGCACATGCTTTGACAGGACACTTGACAATCCTTGGCATCGGGATGCAGGTTGCAGGAGTTTCGCTGAATATCCATGCCGATGATTCAGGCGCAAGCGGCTCCATCTCCGGAAAAGTCATGCGCGATTCCGATGGTACGGGTATTTCCGGTGTCCGGATCGACGCCTTCGACAGCAGCTGGACCAATGTCAAAAGCGCTACCACAGACTACTCCGGGAGCTATAGCATCGGCGGGCTATCGGCCGGCAAATACTATCTTGAGACCTGGAATAATCTGGGATTTGTGGATGAGTACTACAACAATGTCACTTCCCAGCTCGCCGCGACCGCGATAGCAGTAACCGCGGGAATGAATACTGCCAACATTAGCTTCAGCCTCGCCCTGGGGGGCACGATCTCCGGAAAGGTTACGCGCGATTCCGATGGAACGGGAATTTCCGGCGTCCCGATCCAAGCCTTTGATAGCAGCTGGAATTCTTTCAAATTCGCTGGGACCGACTCTTCCGGGAGCTATAGCGTCGACGGGCTTCCGGCTGGCAACTATTATATTAAGACCAGGAATACCCTGGGCTTCGTGGATGAGTACTACAACAACGTCTCTACCCAGAGCGCCGCGACTGCAGTTGCGGTAACTGTGGGAATCAATACCTCCAACATTAACTTCGGCCTCGCCCCGGGTGGTTCCATTTCCGGAAAAGTTACGCGCGACTCCGATGGGACGGGAATTTCCGGTGTCCAGGTTTACGCCTACGACAGCAGCTGGAATTATGCTATCACCGACACCTCTGGGAGCTATAGCATCGTCGGGTTGCCGGCCGGCAACTACTTTCTTCAAACTGGGAATAGCCTGGGCTTCTTGGATGAGTATTACAACAATGTCACCTTCAGGAGCGCCGCGACCGCGGTTGCGGTAAGCGTAGGAACGAATATCTCCAACATCAATTTCGGCCTCGCCCTGGGCGGCTCCATTTCCGGAAAAGTCACGCGCGATGCCGATGGGACGGGTATTTCCGGTATCCGGGTTCACGCCTGGGACAGCAACTGGGGTGAGGTCAACTCGGCAACCACTGACTCCTCCGGGAGCTATAGCATCGCCGGCCTACCGGCCGGCTACTACTATCTTCAGACCGAGAATAGCCTGGGATTCGTAGATGAGTACTACAATAACGTCACTTCTCAGATCGCCGCAACTGCATTTGCTGTAGCTCCGGGAACGACTACAGCAAACATAAACTTCAAACTTGAGAAGGGATGGGCGATTTCCGGCATCGTGACGGGGGACGGCGGCGCCGCGATCGCAGGTGCCTCCGTCTTGCTCCGGCAAATCGCCGGAACTACGTCCTCGCCTTATTCGTGGTCTGCGTTAACCGACACCTCCGGCAGGTATTCTCTGGTCCTGCCAGAGAATCTCTTGCCAAACAACTTTGTCATGTCCGCCTATGCGCAAAACTATTTGCGAGGGACGATCAGCCTGACCGTTGCCGGCGACGCAACCCAGAACTTCCAACTCGCGAGAGGTTTGACGGTTTCCGGCACCGTCCGTGATAACAACGGAAAGAGTCTCGAAGGCATGCGCGTCCGGGCCTATCAGGGTAGTAACTTGGTAATTTCAACGCTCACCGCGAGCGACGGCACATACTCGCTCCCTCTCTCTGCCGGCACCTATGATCTCCAAATCCTGCCAGGTGACGCGGTGAACCCGCCAAGCACAGGATTGCCTCTGACCTTTGCGCCTGTCACTGTGCCCAACATAATCGTCAGCGGGCCGCTTACACGCGATTTTACCCTCTCCCCGGCTACCGGCATGCTTACTGTCAAGTTCTATTGCCCCGACTTTGCTACGGCCAATCTCTTTTCTCATTCAGGTCAAACCCGTTTTGAATTGTCGCAGTCGGGAAAGACGTTGAAGGTGATGTTCGGCTGGGCTGGCCAAAGCGCCTTGGTCTACGATCCATCCGTTGGGAAGTATTACCTTACGTGCACACTGTATATCGAGAACGGGCGATACGACCTCATTACTTATTTCCCAGGATGCCAGCCATTCACTCTATCCAACATTGATGTTTCCGGTAGCGCCGTTGTTTCCTCAAATGCCCCGGCGCCCTATCTCTGGACCGGCGTTCTGCGCGGCGCCGATCATGCCCCCCTGGCTGACGTATCAGTCCTTTCCTATGGCGACACGGCGCGTATGCCCGATTGGCTCCACACCGACGCCTCGGGCAGGTTTTCCATACCGCTGACACCGAACGGCTTTGTAAAGTTTTTCACAAATGAGGGAAGCAGCAACATCCTTTATACCGAGCGCATCGGCAAAGTGATGGCCGGAAGAAACGCCGACTGCATCCTGGAAGCATTTCCTACGTTTACTGACACCGGATCGCCTTTAACCCAAATATACGGAATTCCCGACCGCACCAGGAGCTGGAACATCGTAATGATCGGCGACGGATATACCGGCGTCAATGAAACCTACACCGACGTTAACAAGAACGGCCAGTGGGATGGCGTCCTTTACTATGATCTCAACAAAAACGGGGTTTGGGATAGCGGGGAACCCTATCAGGTGTATGGCAATGCGTCTGAACCCGTTTCGGGCAAGGACCCGACAATCAACAACGAGCCCTTCACTGATCTCAATCATGACGGGGCGCCCAACCTGCACGACCAGGCGCTTTTTGACCGCAACACTCTTGATGTTGTGCGCTCCTTCTTCGGGCAAGATCTGTGGAAGTTGCACCGCGACGCGTTCAACATCTTCCGTATTCGGGTTGTTTCCACCCAGGCGGGGCAGGATTTCCTCGACATGAATGGCAAGCCGGTCATCACTCGCGATACGGCCCTGGGCACTTATCTCATGGGCACGCCGGACCGGGGATACTCCTTTGGCGGAGATGACACTCTGATCTCGCAATATATCAATCAGTATGTACCGGAATGCGATACCAGAATCGTGCTGATAAACCAGCCGATTCGCTATGGTTTCGCCAACTCCTACATTTTTCTCAGCGGCGGCGAGCTTGGCTCGCTGTCCAACGACTCTACGATCGCGCATGAGATGGGACACAATATCGGATGGTTGTGGGACGAGTACGGGGGCGTGGGGGCATACAGCGGCGCAGAATACGCAAGCCCAAATACCACTGCGCTCTCGGATCCTGCCCAGATCCCCTGGAAGCATCTCCTGACGCCCGGCAAGGAGATCCCCAGTGTGCCTGGCTCGGGCGGCGTTGGCCTGTTTGAAGGCGGCGGGACTTATAACGGGGGGCGATATCGGCCCACTGATTCCTGCATGATGGCCGGCGGAGATCGTTTTTGTCCCGTGTGCACGGAGGCAATAGAGGTCCGGATGGCAGACCTCACGGGCCAGGTGCAAGCCGCGACGCCGCTTTTCCCGGTTGGCGCAATCGTCACTCCTTATCCTAGGTTCGGCTGGGAGGGGCTGCCGGGGGTATCCCATTCTTTGCTTGAATTGGAAAAAGCTGACGGCAGCGCACTTGTGGCTTCCTATGACATCTACGACACCGGCTTCACAC
>JBGQNR010000327.1:0-5280 GCA_041501225.1 Acidobacteriota bacterium | reverse complement strand
CCACTGTTGTGGGAAATTAAGTTCGTGGCTAGGAGCCCGTCCGAGAATTAGGAGGGGCCGCGGTCCGTGCGCCGCGGGGGCAGATGCAAGGCGGCGCGACGCAGGCGATGTCTCTGTACACCGTCGAGGAGCGCCAACGCCGCAGATGCCCCGCGCCGCCGGAACCCGAAGGGCGCATGGGGGTTGCGGGGCGATCTCCGCGTTGCTCGTCGTCAACGATGTGCACCGACATCGCCTCCTCCTCGCGCCTTGAGCTCGCCCCACAAGCCCCATGCGCGCGACCCCTCCTAATTCTCGGACGGGCTCCTAGGCCGAGTCGTGTTTTTCCGCCCTGTTTTTCTAATCTCGAGGAACAAAAGGGGAACTATTTCTCTTGAAGAACGTCTACAATCGAGAGCGCAAGCTCACGACTCGAAGTCTCCAACACAATAAGATGGAATCATCCCTAAAGTACACAAAGCGGCATATCCGTATCCTAAAAACCTCAACGCAGAGGCCGCAGAGGATTTTTTGCTTTTGAATGACTTTCCTCTGCTACCTCTGCGTTGATCCTTTGCTTTTCTTGCCTAAATGGCAAGGACTTGAACGTATGTAGTATCAGGCAAGGCTGCATCGTCACCAGGAATCTCAACATGAAAAACTTCATTGAGGCAAAACTCATTTTTGTTCTTGCCGGCCTTATGATGCCGGCCCTTCCGGTTTATTCTCAATCGGGAGCCGGCGACATCGAAACGCTGAAGCAAAGTGCTCCCAAGGTCTTCATCGATTGCAATTGGTGCGATGAGGACTACATCCGCACCGAAATCACCTTTATTAATTTTGTCCGGGATCGAAAGGAAGCCGAGGTCCATGTACTCATCACGACCCAGGGGACAGGAAGCGGCGGCACGGAGTACACCCTTGCCTTCATGGGGCAGGGCCGCTACAGCGGATTGGACGACACTCTGAAATACATTGCCAACACGACAGACACCCAGGATGAGATTCGCAAGGGCCTGGTCCGAACAATAAAAATGGGAATCATGCGCTATGTTGCCAAAACGCCCATAGGCGAACGCATTGCCATCAGCCTCACGCAACAGGTAAAGCCGACGTCCGTGTTGGACAAATGGGATTCCTGGGTTTTTAGTTTCAGCGCGAACAGTTTTTTTAACGGCGAAAAACTGTACGGGTCCAACGACATCTTCGGCAACATCTCGGCAAATCGCGTCACTCCCGAGCTAAAAATCAGGGCATCTGTCTCCGCCTCGCACAGCAGCAGTCGCTACATCGTGGGGGACGAAACGATCAAGAGTTCTTCCGACAGCAAGAATATCGGGGGACTGGTGGTCAAGAGCCTCTCGCAACACTGGTCAACCGGAGGGATTTTCTCGGCCTTCTCCTCGACATATCAGAACGTCCGCCGTTCCATTATGCCCGCGCCGGCTATCGAATATAACCTGTTTCCCTACTCGGAGTCGACGCGCAGGCAGCTCCGGTTCCTGTACAAGCTGGGATACACATTTGTGAGCTATCGGGAACCGACCATCTACGACAAAAGCAAGGAGAGCCTCTGGAATCAGCAATTATCCATCACTCTTGAATTAAAGGAGAAATGGGGGAGTGTCTCTACCTCCCTTGATGCTGCCCAATACCTGCACGATCTCGGCAAGAATCGGCTGGAAGCCTCGGGCGACTTTTCTGTGCGTCTGTTCAAGGGTCTGTCGGTAAATTTTTATGCCGGGGCCTCCAGAATTCATGATCAGCTGTCTCTTCCCAAGGGCACAGCGAGCCTCGAAGAGATCCTGCTGCGACGGACTATGCTGGCCACCGATTACAGCTATTACGGGTCCGTCGGCCTCAGCTATACCTTCGGTTCCATCTACAGCAATGTCGTCAACCCTCGCTTTGGTTCCAGTGGCGGCGGAACCATCATCTTCCGTTAGGTAGACTACACCCCCTCCAAAGGGTGTCGCATCCAGGTGGATCGAAACTTCCAGGCGAATTTTGATCCCAGCCGCCGCAGGGGCTCGGGACGGTTTGCAGATAGTGCCGCATGGCGCCTATCCAGGCGGTGTCTAAATCTTGCGCGTTCAGGCATCTTTGGGTGTAAGATCCGCGGTTACAGGCTCAAAATCGATCTGGGGCAGCCCGAGGACTTGTCCGGCAAGACATGAATCGGGTGCCGTGCCATGGTCGAGCTTCCATTCAATCCTGGCACTTCAGATCGACGATGCGTGGGGCTCCGTTTTATTGCACTGCCGCCTTGGCGGTGGATGACCCTTTTCTGAGAGAAAATACCATGCGAAAAATGGTGAAACTGATACCTGTCCTGCTCCTCGTGAGTCAGGCCGTGCTGCTCCTGGGCAAGAGCGCAGTGCCGACCCCGGAGTCGGTATTCGGATTCAAACCGGGCGCAGACTACAAGCTGGCAACCTATGAACAATCGATCAGCTATTTCAAGAAGCTCGCCGCGTCGAGCAAGTATCTGACGCTCGTGGAGGCCGGCAAGACGACACAGGGCCGCGGCTTCTATTTCGCTCTGATCTCAGACCCGAAGAACCTGGCCAAGATCGACCGCTATCGCGAGATTGCCCAACGACTGGCGCATCCTGAGGGCCTGACGGACGACGAGGCGCGCAAGCTCGCACGCGAGGGCAAAGCCTTCGTCAACCTCGATTGCGGCCTGCATGCCACTGAAGTTGCCGGTATGCAGCAGGCGCCGCAACTCGCCTACGATCTGATCAACCGCGCGGAGGAGCCCCAGATCAAGGAGATCCTCGACAACGACATCATCATCCTGTGGCCCGCCAGCAACCCCGATGGTCAGCAGATGGTGGCGGAGTGGTACATGAAAAATGTCGGCACTCCTTATGAATTGTCGGGCCTGCCGCGCCTTTTTCAGGATTACGTCGGCCATGACAACAACCGCGACGCCTACATGCTCAACATGATCGAGTCGCGTGTTTTGACGCATGTATGGCATCAGTGGGAACCGCAGATCATCTATGTTCAGCACCAGACGGCTCCGCCTCCGACGCGCATTTGGCTGCCGCCGTTCTCGGAGCCGATCGGGTTGCACGCGCCCTACATCATTTCGCGCGAGGTGAACATGATCGGTATGGCGATGGCCAGAAGCCTTGATGAACATGGGATGGTCGGCTCCACGCATCTTGGCACATTCACAGATGCGTGGTACGCCGGTTATCTCGACTATGCGCCCATGTTCGCGAACATCGCTACGTTCTGGACCGAGACTGCGCTCTCCGGCCTGGCTACACCGCGTGAATATACGATCAACGATTTTGCGCCGGCGTACCGCGACCTCCGGCCGCAGACTCTGTATTCCAGTCCTTGGCCGCCCGGCTGGTGGCGGCTGGGCGATGCCGTCGCCTACATGGAAACAGCCTCGATCGGGCTGCTCGAGTTTGCCGCCAAATACAAGGAGTCCGTACTCTACGACCGCTACCAGGCGGGCCGCGATCAGATTGCCAAAGGCAAGAGGGAAGCTCCATTCGCTTATTTTATCCCACAGGATCAGCGCGATCCCGTCGCGCCCGTCGAGCTGCTGCGCCGCCTTGCCTTTAACGGCGTGCGGGTTTCTCAACTCACGGGGCCGATTTCGGTGGACGGCGTGACCTACCCGGCAGGAACCTGGGTGATTCCTACAGACCAGGAGTTTGCCGCACTGGCCCGCGCGGTGCTCGACGTCCAGAAATATCCGGATCTCCGTCAGTATCCCGGCGGCCCTCCCGAACGTCTCTACGACGCAGCCGGTTGGACGCTGCCGCTGCAGATGGGAGTTAAAATCACAACCGCCTCCAAGCCGCTCACCTCGGAGATGGGCGCCAAGATGAAACTGCTGGGCCCAGCCCTCGACATGAAAGCAAAACCCAGCGCCTACAATGCGGAGGGCAGCAGCGATGCCGCGGCGTTTGACAGCGTGCCCGGCATCGGCTTCAACTCGAATCCGGCGGCTGCGGCCATTGTTCCTCCGCCTGGGAAGCTGACAGGCAGCGGTCCGGCACTAGCCGTGGATCCGGCGCAGAACAACGCCTTTCGCGCCCTCAACCGCGCCTGGAAGCAGGGCGCAAGCGTGCAGTTTGCGGCAGGCACGATAGGGCAGGGCGCGCGTTTTTTGATTCGTGGCCTTGCGGAACCGGCGCAATCTGAGCTCGTCAACTCACTCGCCCTGGTCGCCGAACGTACGGGGGAGACCGGAACAGACTTGAAGAAACCGCGGATCGGCCTGTTCCAGCCCTGGGGATCCAGCATTGATGAAGGATGGACGCGCTGGCTCCTCGAGCAGTATGGTTTCGAGTTTGTGGTTCTGCATCCGGAAGACTTCCATGCGCCTCTCGCCGGGAAAGTCGATGTCGTCCTCCTGGCCGACGATGCGCGGATTCCTGTGGAAGGTGGCGGCGGCAGGGGCGCGGGCGAAGGCGCGCGGGGAACCGCTCCTCAAGCAGGTGCCGCCGGACAAGCAGTTGCCGCTGGACGGGCCGCGGGAGCGGGACAGGCGGCCGGAGGCCGAGGGGGTGGCGCAGGCCGGGCAGTCCGCCCGGAATATGCATACACCGTTACGCAGGACGACATGAAGGCGTTCGAGGCCTTCATCCGCGGAGGCGGTACTCTCGTCTGTTTCAATGGCGCTTCTCGATTCGCCATTCAACAGTTCAACCTGCCGGTCAAGAGCGTGGTCGAAGGACTGCGGACGGAAGAGTTCCTGATGCGCGGCTCGATTGTCGAGGTGACGACGGATCCGACGCACCCGGTGATGGCCGGCATGCCCGAGAAGGCGGCCGTGTTCGCCGACAGCAGCCCGGTCTTCGAGACGCTGGAGGGCTTCCAGGGCAAGGTTCTGGCGAGGTATGCCGAGACGGGCTCGCCACTCTTGTCAGGGATCTTGATTGGAGAGAAGCATCTTCAGGGGAAGGCAGCTGCACTCGACGTCGCGCTCGACCAAGGGCACGTCGTACTCCTCGGCTTCCGCCCCCAGTGGCGCGATCAGTCTTTTGGGACATTCAAGGTCGTCTTCAATTCGGCACTCTATAAAAGATAACCCGCTGCCCAAAAAAGAAAAGCACAAGATCAACGCAGAGGTCGCAGAGAAAAGTCATTCAAAAGCAGAAGATTCTCTGCGGCCTCTGCGCTGAGGCTGTTAGCCCGACTTCCGCGGGCTTCGGGGCAGAATCCTTTGTTCATGCGGACTTAGCTTTTCTTTCAGTCACTATTACCGGCTGCCTGCCACATTTTGACGGGCCTCATGACTTCGTTGGGGATCCGGAGAATCTCGTAGAT
>JBGQNR010000326.1:0-5284 GCA_041501225.1 Acidobacteriota bacterium | reverse complement strand
GAGCCCGTCCGAGAATTAGGAGGGGCCGCGTTCCGAGCGCCGCCGGAACCCGAAGGGCGCATGGGGATTGCGGGGCGATCTCCGCGTTGCTCGTCGTCAACGATGTGCACCGACATCGCCTCCTCCTCGCGCCTTGAGCTCGCCCTGCAAGCCCCATGCGCGCGACCCCTCCTAATTCTCGGACGGGCTCCTAGCCTTTAGGAACGATCGCAATCCTGTATCTCAATACATCCTGTCGCTAGCCGTTTGTCCAACCCAGAAATACAATATCCTGCCGCCCAAACCACAAAACACACCATAGCTATGCTGAGGTTTGCAGATTTTGCGCGCTGCGCCAGGGCTAGTGCGAACCTTCACGCGGGGAAGCGCGCAGGGCGCGGTCATACGCCCACGACCGGATGTGTTCCACCTGTTCGCGCATGGTCTTCGACAGCGGAATGACATGGGTCGCGGCCCGGTGCAGTGCCTCGAAACTCATGGATTTGTTATCGAGCCGGACGTTGGTCAGTGCCGAAATGACGCATTGTTCGATTTCTGCGCCGGTCCATCCCTGCGTAATGCGTCTGAGCCGGCTTACCTCGAGGGCATCGGGATCGATGCCGCGTTTCTGGAGGTGAATTCGAAAGATATCGACTCGTTCGTCCTCATTGGGCAGGTCGATGAAGAACACCTCGTCAAATCGGCCTTTGCGAATCATCTCCGCGGGCAGAAGGTCGATACGATTTGCGGTGGCCGCCACGAACAAACCACGGCTCTTCTCCTGCATCCAGGTCAGGAAAAACGCAAAGATACGCCCCAGATTCGTGCCGGCCTCCGTACCCTGCCCGGTGAGGCCCATCTCGATTTCGTCGAACCAGACCACGGCAGGGGCGAGTGATTCAACCGTGCGGCAAGCGTTCGCAAACGCGGCGTCGGGGGAACCGTGGCGGCCGGAAAAAACTTCGATCATATCGATGCGATACAGCGGCAGCCCGAAGCAGGAGGAGATTGCCTTTACGGACAGGCTCTTGCCGCAACCTGAGACTCCCATGACCAGCACCCCCTTAGGGACGATCTCCGCGGCCAAGCTCTCTCTGTCCAGGAACAGCTTGCGCCTGGCCAGCAGCCATGTCTTCAAGTACTCGAGGCCGCCCACGTGCTCGATCTGAGTTCCGTCGGCGACGTAGTTGATGAGTCCCCCGGATTGGTTGACGATCAGTTTTTTCTCTTCCAGCAGCAGCTGCGTCGAATCACCGTCGAGCTTGCCTCCCAATGCCAGCGCTCGCCGCAGCGCGTGGCGCGCCTCATCGATGGTCAATCCCTGCAGGGCACGCCCAATCTTGAAGGCGGCCTGTTCGCTGGTGTCAACTTTGAAGCCTTGCTGCGACAGCGCCTTGTTTTCGGTGGCAAGAAAGTCGAGCATTTCTTCCAGGTCGGGGTGATGCAATTCAAAGAAGGCGATCTGATGGCTGAGTTCTTCCGGGAGCACGCGCAGCGGCGATGTAATGACCGTGAACTTGCCTGTGTTGAGGCTGGCCTCGTATAAATCACGCAGCTTGCGCCGGATCTCCGCAACGTTCCCCATAAACTCATGGAAATCACGCAGCTGGAAAATCGCCGGGCCATCATATTCGGCGATAAAGTCGAGCACGCCATCCGCATCGAGCGGCTTCCCCGTCTCTTTACTCTCATCGGGGCCGATCAGGCCGCGCGTTGAGGTCCACGACCATACCGGAACTTGCGCCGGGAAGAGGCGCCGTGAAGCCTCCCGCAAAAGCTGCAGCGCGCGCAACTCTTCTGAGGTGCAGATGTAAATCAGGGGGCGACCTCCCTGCACGAGGTCACGCAATGCGGAGAAGGCCCGGCTTTCTTGCCGACGTGCGCTTGAGCTGTTTTCCATGGCTCCCTCCAGATCGTGTCGAGGCATCTATGCCATACAGCGGCTCAAGGCCACAACCAAAAAACCAAAACTGCCTGCGGGGCTCTTACGTGTTTTGCAGTTGCTGGTTTTCCCCGGCCTCAACCGCGGGCCGCTTCACGAGCCGGAGGTTCCGCCTCGAGCGGCACTTCTTCATAGTTCCGGGATTCCTCATTTGTAAGGGCATGGGCAGCGCTCCGATTCTGATAGCCGCCGGAAAAGAAAGATGTGCGCGCGGTAGCCCAAAGTCCCTTGAGCGAGCCGAAAGTGTCGTTGACGGCGCTGGCTTCGTAGCCGCAATGCACCATGCAGTTGGCACACTGCGGATTGCCGGAGTCGGGACCATACTTCTGCCATTCGGTCTGCTCGATCAGTTCGGCAAAGGTCTTAACATACCCGTCCTGCAGCAGGTAGCAGGGTTTCTGCCAGCCGAACAAATTATAGGTCGGCATGCCCCATGGGGTGCAGGCATAATCTCGCAAGCCCATCAGGAATTCGAGAAATAGCGGGCTCTGGTTGAAGCGCCAGCCCTTTTTCCGGTTGCTCAGGATCATTTGGAACAGTTTTCGCGTCGCCTTTTTGCCCAGGAAGTGCTCCTGATCGGGAGCCTTGATGTAGCTATATCCGGGCGAGATCGTCATACCCTCGACTCCGAGGTCCATCATCTCATCGAAGAACGCCCGCACGCTCGCCGGGTTGGCGTTGTCAAAGAGCGTCGTATTGGTTGTCACCCGGAATCCGAGCTTACTGGTTTCCCGAATGGCCTCGGTGGCAATTTTATACCCGCCCTCGTGGCAGACCGACAGGTCGTGAAACTTCTCCTGGCCGTCTACGTGCACGTTGATGGTCAGATATTTATCGGGGCGGAAAAGATGGATCTTCTTTTTGAGGAGCAGCGCGTTGGTACAGAGATAGATGTATTTCTTGCGTCGGACCAGGCCCTCGACGATTTCCGCAATCTGCGGGTGCAGCAGCGGTTCGCCCCCGGGAATGCTCACCATCGGGGCGCCGCATTCCTCTACCGCCTTGAAGCATTCCTCAGGCGTCAGCTGGCGCCTCAGGATCTCAGAGGGGTATTGGATCTTTCCGCATCCGGCACAAGCCAGGTTGCAGCGGAACAGAGGCTCGAGCATCAAGACCAGCGGATAGCGCTTGTTGCCGGCCATCCTCTGCCTGAGTACGTAAGTTGCCACCGTCCACATCTGCGAAATCGGCACGCCCATAGACTAAATATAACCACAAAGACCGCAAGGACCCCAAAAGAATTACCTCTAAAAGCCTCAACGCCGAGGGCGCAGAGGCCGCAGAGAAAGTTAGTCAAGACAATTCTCTGCGCCCTCTGCTCCGAAAATAACTCGCCCCAAAACTGCAAAAGCAGCCACGAATGACACGAATAGTACGAACGTTTGCAGGCCCGGAAGGGTAGCGCTTCGCACCCATTCGTGTCATTCGTGGCTGCCTTAAAGAGACCATTGACTTTCATGCACCCGGGTGCGCCCCCGGTGCATGGGAGACTGCGTTGTTCTTTTAAAACCCGAATTGCCGGGGATTGCGGCCGACGATGATGGCGGCAAATACCTTGGGGACGTACTCCCGAGTCTCGATCGGCAGAGCATGGGTGCGATAGAGGTACCAGAAGTTACGCTGCTTGATTGGATCCTTCACGTTCCTTACGGCCCGGTGCACCGCTTCCCGGCCGCTGTTGTATGCGGCCATCGCCAGCATGACCGAGCTCCCCGACCCGAAATCCAGGATCAAGTCACGGAGATAACGACTCGCTGCCTGGGTGGATTTCGTGAGATCAAGACGCTCGTCCACCCCTGGCTCCACTTTCATGCCATATTCGCGGGCAGTCCCTTCCGTGAATTGCCAGAATCCCGCCGCCCCCTCCTGGCTGGCTGACTCCCGGATGAAGCCGCTCTCGACCAGAGCCATATAGGCAAAATCCTCCGGCATCTGATCGTGCCGCAGAATCTCGCGCACGCGATCCATGTTTTGGCGCTCATCCACCAGAGCGCGCACAATCAGGTCGCGATCCCGCTCTTGGTATTGTCGGATGAACCGGTCCACCTCGCGCACGAACTCGGAGGGGACTCTGTACTCCTCGGCACCAAACTCGTGCATCAGCGAATTAATCTCCGCCGTGACAAAGTCTTCAGTAACCTCCGGCAATACGAGGTTTTGTGCTTCCACGCGACGGTTGAACAGCGTGTTGATCCATTGGCCGATTTCCTGATACCCCTCGCCGCTTGCCGCCAATCGGGTTTCTGGCTGGTTTGTCTGGGAACTGCCGCTCCCGGTACGGAGGTTCCTGTTTCCCCAGCCGGCAAAGGATGCGATCAATGCCAGCATGCACAGAAGGATGCCGGCGGCTACCCGGAGATGTTGCCGAGGACTCCGGAGCCAGGGAGCCTTGTTAAATGAAAGAACCGTACACCGGTTGCGCCCTGATTCCGCTCGCATCTTCGCCACGAAAGATTCCCTATGCGGTAGGTCGCCGGCTTTTCCCGGGCCAAAGCGCCGCTCCCGACACCCGTTGCGCTTCCCGCTTAATCCGCACAACGGTAATAATTTCAAATCTTTGTCAGAATCCGTCATAGTTCCTTCCATGCCTAAACACGCCACGCAAGGGCAGGCAGACGTACCTGCGAACGTGCGCAGCTGTTAAATGCGACTACGTGTTGTCCTGAGACTTTCGGGACGCGCGCTTTAATTGAAGAGGACTTGGCGGAGCCGGCGAGTGTCCAGCGGGAGTCAGCGCGCCCTTCCGGGCTGAAACGAGATTACCCCCAGGCCACAGTCGTGGGCACTGCATGCTGAAGAAGATATCGACCGGGTGGTTTGAGGCAAAGCGGCACCAGGACAACCCGTGGGTTGCTTGAACTGACCTGAACGCCTGAACTACCTTTGCCGGCATATGCCTTCCTGAATGACCAGAACTGATCTTCCAACCTTTGAACGCCACCCTGAGCCGGGCCCTTGAACCCGGCACTCGGCAAATCATCCTATAGAAAAACCGGTTTGACAACCCTCGGATGTCGATTGTTGGGCGGTTGATTAAATCTCTCTAATCATGAGGTTTTTTCCTGCAGACGTAACTTATTATCAAGAAACAACTTGAAGGAAAATATGGTCAAAAGGGCAGAGGTAGGATTCTCAAGAACCAACCAACATTTTCATCCGATCCCGACCCTGATGCAGGGGTACGGGCTAAGGCAGGAGGCGCCTTAGCCCGTTCATCCTAGGAGCCCGTCCGAGAATTAGGAGGGGCCGCGTTCCGAGCGCCGCCGGAACCCGAAGGGCGCATGGGGGTTGCGGGGCGATCTCCGCATTGCTCGTCGTCAACGATGTGTACCGACATCGCCTCCTCCTCGCGCCTTGAGCTCG
>JBGQNR010000325.1:0-5296 GCA_041501225.1 Acidobacteriota bacterium | reverse complement strand
GGCTGGGATCCAGGACCTCGCCGCCTTTGATGAGCAGATCGAACCTATCTCCTGATCCAACTCCCTGTTGAGCAACGGATGAATCTCCAATCCCGCAAAGCAGAGCACCGGCAGCTCCGGCTTTCATAAGATAGCGTCGTGTCATCTTTTCCATGATGTCTCCTTGCTGATAGGATTTGGGAACCGCAGGATTATCGATTGCCCATTGTCCTGCCGATCTCGGGCATGCGTGTCACGCGCAAAGGAAATGCACCTACTGCAATCACTTGAATGAAATCGCCGTCATTAGAGATCATAATCGAGAAAGCTAAATCTCGCAGCATCTATCGGAATTGCAGAAATCCGTAAAGGATGGGAAAGGATGGATTCTTTATCCGTGACTTCTTTGTATTTTGCAGAGAAAAATCATGGAAATCATGCTGCGATTTTCGCGTTTGCGGAGAAACTCTTTCATGGACATACCTCCCACCGATTTGAGAGCGATGCCATAAAAATCAGAAATCGGGCGCGAAAGGCAAGGAAAATTCGAATTGAGGAAATTCCAATATCAAACGCAGGCTGACGGAAATCTGGACATTTGTTTGCGGCCTCAGGCCGCCTTGGGAAAGATTGACTGCCGTTGGCCAGTTATCCCTTCGGTAAGCCTCCTACCTGCAGCTGCTGATAAAAAGTAATATGTAGATTTCGCTGTTTGTGCCTGGACTGCAGGCGCATTTTATACCTAAACCGCATCGCCGGATGCGGATTTTTGGCGTACTCCAGTATTATTGCATACCGTGCTTTGGCCCAACCTCGAAGATCCCTGCATGATCATTGTCCTGAAGCGGGCACAATTGCCGAATATTTTGATCTTGAGGCAAATATTGACACAGTAGCTACCGGTAGCTACTATTGCGTACATGAAACGACTGAAAAATGTTGGAGTCAAGGAACTCAAAAACAATTTGAGCGCGTATTTACGCGAAGTTCGCAGCGGCGCCACCGTCCTGGTGAGTGACCGCAACAGCGTCGTTGCCGAGATGCACGAGCCGTACAGCCGAAGTGCTCTTGGCGAGGCACTCAATCCGCTTCTGCTGGAATGGGCCGAGGCCGGTTTGGTGTTGCTCCCCAAAACCGGCAAGGCGTCCCTGCCGGTTTCTCCCGTGAGATTGCGCGCCGGAACTTCGGCGCAGCTGCTCAAGGATGACCGCGAGGAGAGGCGCGAATGACTGCGATCTATGTGGAAAGTTCAGCGCTCCTGACCTGGCTGCTCGGGGAACCGAGAGCGCGCGAAGTGATCTCTGCCTTGAACGAGGCACCGACCGTTGTGACTTCGGTTTTGTCGCTGGTAGAGGTCGAGCGGGCGCTCAACAGAGCTGAACATCAGCGCGTACTGACCGCCGGACAGGCCCAAAGGCTGAGAGGCATGCTTTCCCGCGGCAGGGCAAGTTGGATTCTGATGGAAATATCCGAAGAGGTGCGCGCTCTGGCCGGCAGGGCGTTTCCGGTCGAGCCGCTCAGGACTCTGGACGCAATCCATCTCGCGACTGCTTTGATTTTTCTGAGAGTTTTTCCGGATCTGCGGTTGCTAAGCTTCGATAGTCGCATTCTGGAAAATGCCCTCCCTCTAGGGATTGCCACCAGCGGCTGAACACGCACCTCTCTCCCTGATTTGAGGGGCGCATTGATTGGCACGTCATTACAAAAGTTTCGAGGCCTTTTTCAGCCTCTAACCCCTTTATCAATCCATGTTGAGCTTCCGAAGGTTCCAGATTCCGTAATCGCATGTCCCGAAATAGATTTCAACCTGTGACACAAGGGAGATTGGTGCTTGGTCATTCTGTCCCCGTGACCAGAATCTGCCCGGAGACAATGGCCGGATTACTGCCCCCGGTGCCCAGTTGCAAAATAGGTTGCCCAGATTACATTATCGCGGAGCATGGGATTATCTTCTTTCACCGGGCAAGGATTTTCGCCGCCCAGTCTGCGCTTGCTACTGCTTCATTTCCGGGGAATGCCGGCAGCTGGATGACACCGCGGTCATCAGTGACGAGTTCGATGGTTTCGCTCCATTTGCCGGTCCGAGGATCGAACCAGGTGAGATGATAATGGGTGTTCGGTTTCCATCCCGAGGTCAATGGCTGTTTTGCCCGGTTCTCGAAGTAGAAGAAGCCCAGGTCGCGCGCCGGTGTGCGCATCAGGAACGACCAGCCGTCCAGTCCCTGTTCTGAACTGCCGGGGGCCTTGCGTGGTTCCAGGGCATCAGAGGCGAGCGCGAGATCGCGGTAGCGGGTGCCTTCTGAGAGCATGAAATCGCCCAGCCCTCGCATGTATTCGGCCGAATGGTAGCGCAGCGCCTCCCAGAAATAGGGCCGCCCTCCCCGCGGTTCCGAGGCACTCGTAACGTCATAAGCGCCTGTCCCGTGAACGTGGCCGGCCAACCCACCCGAAAGCACACACCCGTACATCTGGGCCCGCGAAAAGTAGTTATCCCGATCTGAACCCGATTCAGCCTGCTCTCCGTTTACCACATTGTTCCCGTGCACCCATCCGGTATAGTGCGGTTCCAGGTTGGCGGTCGGCATTGCCGGTGAAAGCCGAAACTGCCGCTCCATGTCCGCATAGATCCCGTGATCGCGAGGTTTATTGCCCGTGCTGTGCATGGTAATCCACGAGGCTTTCTTGCCCGTGCCGAATGTCGTATCGGTAGCGCGATCGATCAGGGAAGTGACCGGCTGGCCGAACGGCATCGGTCCATATTTCTTATAGTGATAATTCAACGCCTGATTGAATTCATCGGCGGTGAGGCTGAGGTTGGGCAGGTAGATGTCGAAGTGGACCTTGCTGAAGATCAGGTTGTAGGCACCATATCGCGCGACCATGTACTCGACGAACCGTGAGAACGACTCGTCGAAATTGAAATAGGCCTTCCACGGCGGGGCAACGTCGCGGCGGACGGTCTCGAGCATGGCGATGAATCCCTGCTCGTTCAGAAGTTGCATCTTGCGATCGAGGCTCCGGAAGAACTGAGGCACGATCCGGTCATAGTCCGGCAGCCCCTCCCGGTCGGGAAGGATCTCAAAGGGACGGTAGCCCCGCTCGTCGTGCATGGATTTCGCTGTGGGCTTGTTGCCCGGCACCATCACCCCAAATTCCTCCCAGGCATTGCGATAGAAAATACCTTTCTTGTCTGCATAGGTGTTCGGGTACTGATCTGATGCCCAGGTCGGAAAGGCTGCGATCATGCTGACAGAGTTGAATCCCTGTCGCTTCCGTAATGCCACTGCCTGCTGGAAGGTGACGCCGGGCCCCGCTTCGTAAGCTGGCTCCACAGGTGCGTCGGTGAGTGGCAGACGCCAGGTAACCGCGCCGAGCCAGGTGTCGCCGAGCAGGAAAAAAGGGGTGCCGTCTGCATACTGCAAGGCGTGGCCGTTGGAGGTCGGGCGCAGGAATCCGCGGCGATTGGGATTCGCTCGCTTCTCCTCATCTTTCCAGTCATGCGCTGTAAAACGGCCCCTCTTGCCGTTCAGGCCCATGTCGGTCGGCTGGTTGGAGCCGCTGATCCAACTCCAAGTCCCGGGAGACGTTGCAACGATTCTCACCCGATACAGATCCCCTCCATCCCAGAAACCGTACACACGCTTTGCGAAACCGGGGCCGGTCAACTCCACCCAGGTCTCCACATCAACATAAGGATTTGCGTAGGACTTTGAGGCGTGCAATTCAATTTCGTGCAGTTCCCAGACGTGTTTGTTCGATTCGGCCGGGAAAGCCGATTCACAGCAGAATAGCAGCCAGACCCCCACCGCTCCAACCGCCCAAGTAGCCAGCCGCGCCCCTCTGAATGAAGTCTTCCCATCATTGTTTTGTGGCATCAATTGCGGCAAAAAACCTGACAATGACATGAAGGATATTATGATGCTTACCATCTTTTTGAGTAATGCTGCCGGCTTGAATTTTGCCATTACACTCTCCTTTTTGGATTTCCGATCAGATACTGCTGATACCAATATCCTTGAGGATATCCAACTGCGATGGGAAGGATTGGCTGCCTTTCACACCGCTTCCCTTGCAGGCCGCGCCGGCTCAGCCCCCTTCTCCAGCTGCTGATAGAAAGTCATATGTTGACTTCGGGGCTTGTGCCCTGCTCAAATAGCATTATATAGCCAAGCCTAGTTAAGGAGCTTCATTATGAGCAAGAGAACGGTGCTGACACTCGTTGCTTGTGCCCTGCTAGGCGCTGCCGCCGTATGTGCCGCGCAGACAGGTTCCGCGGCCCCGGCCGGCCCCGGCGGCATTGGTCGCGGTCAGTTTTCGCCTCCCGGGCCTCCTGCTCCCGTGCCTCCGGAAGTCACGATGCCACGGCCCACCGCGGAGGAAGTCGCCAAGATCAACGCCGAGCTGCAGCAATTCATCAACACCAATGCGTCTGCCAACAAGGACCTGTTGAAAAAGTACGCTTCGCTCCTGGTCCTTCAAGTACCACGTGACAACCCCTGCATTCGCCCGGCCGCCGGCATACGCGCCCGTCGGCATGAAGCCTTCGTCGAGACCGCCAAGACCGGCGATTTCGATATCCTCTTCTACGGCGATTCCATCACCGACCTATGGAACGTGGAAGCCGATCCGCAGGGCAATCCGGGCGGCAAGCGTGTCTTGGATAAGTATTTCGGCGATGTGAAGGTCGCCAATTTCGGCGTCTCGGGCGACACAACCCAGGGCATCCTCTGGGGCCTGCAGAACGGTGAGGGACAGGGCCACAAGCCTATGGCCGTCATGCTCATGATCGGTACCAATAATACTGGCGGTGCCTCCGGCCCGGAAATTGCTGAAGGCATCGGTGCCATTGTTTTGGAGCTCCGCCAGGATTTTCCGGATGCTAAAATCCTGCTGCTAGCCATCTTTCCGCGCGGTGCCGGTCCAACCGATGCCAATCGCCTCAAGGTCGAAGAAGCCAACAGGATCATCGCCAGGCTCGACGACCAACAACACGTGTTCTTCATGAACATCAATTCCAAGTTCCTCGACGAGAAGGGCGGCTTGATCGGCTTCCGCCCAGGCGACAACCTCCATCCCGTGGAGCAAGGCTACGAGATCTGGGCGTCTGCCGTCGCCCCCACGCTCAAGAGCTGGATCAAGTAACCTACGGATGCCGATGTTGACCAGGGCGCGGACGAGGATGCAGACCAAACCGGAACGTATCTCCGAGACGGGCGGCAACGACGGTGACATCACCAAGCTGGGCGACAGGCTCAACTTGTTCTATGTGTCGGAGGCCAAGGCAAAACATGGCGGTGGCGACGACGACGATTCTCAT
>JBGQNR010000324.1:0-5330 GCA_041501225.1 Acidobacteriota bacterium | reverse complement strand
GCTGGGATTGTATTCCTGATCAAGTTTTTATGCCCGACTTATGTGAAATCCCCGTGGCAAGCCGGTTTTTTGTGCTTTTTCTGGCAATGCCGCAACCCATTCGTCTGTATCTTGGATCCGCTCAAAACCCATAAGCGTCCGCCGCAAGCAGATAGCGGCTTCCTTCAAGTGGTCGTTATCGGAAATGCCTCGGCAATCTCTTTTTGCTCGTATCCCGTCGATTTCTGCGCCGAGGCATTTCCGATGAACGCTAACAACTTCGGGGGAGTCACGAGATTTCACATCTACGACAAGCTTTGGGCTTTCGCCAGCAGGAACTCCTCTGGTGCTGCAGGCAAGGCAACCACCGCCAACGTCAACAACCAAACAAATGCTTTCATATAGCTTTCTTTAAGATAGCCAGCAAACAAAACACCAAGCACCCAAAAAACACAAACGACCAGAAATAGAGGCTTTCATCAAGGATGTTTTTATGGTTGAAGTGAAAGCCAATCATGGTAAAACCAACTCCACCCATAAATCCAGACATCGCCAAATATACTTTGTCTTTTCTATTCATACCCAACCGTTCCTTTCTCAGTCATTGACACGATGGGATTCCCCACCCCAGGCCTCTAAGGATGCGAAGGACAGAGTTGTCTCTTGGATCTTCGAATGCAATTTTACTACATGTTTGGACAAAAAACGGAAAAGCGGGGTGGGGGGAAATAGGCGGCGGTTTGGAAGGAAGTCAGTTTAGGGGGTCGAGCAGTCGGCTATCTGGAGATGTGACCTGGATTCAAGCTCCCCAGAAACGGCATTCGGGGAAATTGACGTGCCGGTAGAGAGGTAGGCAGGCTGGGAAAGATACGCTGCCCCTCGGGAGAGTAGGAAGATCGGAGCTGCATCAACTCTGAAACTTCGTCCTAGCATTGTGCCTGTAATGCAAGAAACTCGGCAATCCTGCGCTATGCTAGTTCTATGCAGGAACTGTCAACAAAAGCTCCCAAAGCATAACAAAGACTGCGGCGCTGGAAGCCTTGATTCTACTGCATTCTATTGGGGTCCTTTGTAGGGATTCCTATAACCGCAAGGGCTGTTAACCGAAGGGTTGTAGGTTCGAGTCCTACCTGAGGAGCCACAAAATCAATCACTTACAGCCTCCCCACTCCGAAGAATTCCAGCCTGTGGTCAATCTTACAGTCACTCGCCTTCAGCATCTCGGAACTGTCGTTCGGAACTGACATAGGGCTAGGCTGCATGGCTTCCCCGTTTTCTATCTAGGGGCTGAATCGCTTTCTTCTTCGATTGCATGCGCAGGTGAAAATAGTTGCTCAGCATCTGGCTGATATGCCCGGCTATTTGCATAACGGTCTCATCTGGAGCACCGCCCCCTAGGAGATTGGTTACCGCAGTATGGCGCATATCGTGAAATCGAGCTTTTACCCCACAGATCCGACGATTAATTGCAACCGCGGTGGAATCCTGCCGTAAAGGACGGGAGAGAGCGCAGTCATCAGCGGGGAGCCACAGCATGACTACGAGAGCCCGGGTCTTTCTCCTCATCCTCGGGTTGCTTGCCACCGGCGTTTTGATTTTCGTGCCCGGGATCGCCGACAACCTTGCTGCCTACAAGACCAACAGGGCCGCTGGAAAAAACGCCACCTTTGCCGATTCGCTATCCCATCTTAACCGAGCGTCTTCAAGAATCCCGATTCCCTCAAAGAACGCATCAATGCACAGATCCCCTCCCATGCCTCCCTGGGACATATTGGGAAGAGCGACCGCGCACAGGCGCATGTATGCGGTCAAACCAGCCTCGATTAAAGTTCCAGCATGGCAAGGAGTTCTGGCCCAGTCTGGGCCCAAAACCCGTGAACTATTTGAAACCGGAATGTCATATCTGCGAAACGGCCGGTATGTTGAAGCTCGGCTGGCGTTTCAGACGCTCGTTCGGACCTACCCCGGAGACAAGGCTCAAGCTCTGGCCTATTGGGCGATGGGGCTCAGTTTTTATAAAGAAGGTGGGGACGCAAACCTCTTGATGGCAAGTGATCAACTGAGGAACTTCTTGATTTTCTTTCCCGGCGAGCCTGGTCTTGAAGACCTTGCCGAGGCAGCCCAGATGAACATCGCGGTCATTGAGACTGAGATGATGGATTATGCCCAAAGCGAAAAACAAAAGATCAACGCCGCCAAGATCACCTCCCAAGCATTAACGCAATTCCTGAAAGCGTATCCCGATAGCCTAGAAGCTCCCGCGGCACAGATTCACCTTGTGGAGATCCAGTGGTACTTGGTTGGCGCGGAAAGGAAATGATGCCCAATCCGAGTGATGCAACAGTAACCCTCGCGGCCCAGATCTAATGACGGCTGCATTTCCTTCGCAGTTTTTCCGTTAGGTCACCTTCCCCAAGGGCTCGTCCTGTCTGGCTACCGAAATAAGCGTGATAAATCAAGGCGGGATCGGTCCTGGCAGAAACTCCTTAGATCGAAAAAATAGGGCCAAAAATCGAGCGCAATCCCGATCTCAGGTCCGCCGTGAAGCTCATCCGTTCGAATCAGAAAGACTTCGGCTGATCCAGCACCGATCCCAAAACGTCATTAAATATTAGATGCGCCATAGAGCCTTTTAATTCTCAAAAACGGGTGACGTCCCTATTTCCAAAACGGGTGACGTCCCTGTTTCCTCAGATGTCGAAGCCGCCCTGGCCGTCAGGCCGGTTCGATCGAAAGTAGAGGCTCAACCCACTTTTCGAAATGGTCGGGCAGGCATCGTAGTACGGGGAGTTGACGAGCGGGCCGATATTGACTGCCGCGGACCAGGCCGAGAACTGCTTTTCATCATCTTCGGTGTACTTTTGGCCTGAAGCGAGAGGGAGAAGCATTAACATCAAAGCACAAGCTGCAAAGACTTGTTTCATGGAATGCTCCCTTCGAGTCTGAATGGAATACTGTTGGTTTGAAGCCTGAAAACGCCTTGAGCCGCCAAGCGACTCAATTGCCTTGTCAATGCAAATTCGACGTGAATCAGGAAATCGGAGATATTAACGGAATGCCCGTGCCGGAGGAGGATCAGGAGCGGTCATCGTAACGAATCCCGCTCGTTCTGGGTTTTGGGCTGGATGTCTCCTCTTGGGCAGAGTGAAGTCTATCACCGCAGGTGCCAGGGACGCAATAAGGGGCTCATGCGCCCAGCAGTTTCACCAAATGGCGCAGGAAGAAGTAGGGCATTCGTGCTTAGGGCATCGGCTTCCGGTAATTCGTGAGGCGCAGAAGTCTATTGATTGGTTTATCAACATCAGTGCGCCTCATAGCACTGCTTTGCCAATAACACTCTCCCGTAGTCTGTGATAAGCCGCAAGGAAATCCTCCCCCTCCTCCAGAAACGTCAGCGGCCCCGCCTCACCGCACGAACCGGATCAGTGCAATCGTGCGGTCCAGCGCCCAGCTCCTCCGATACCTTCTGGGGGAAGGCCCAATTAAGATCCAGCCCTCCTCCCTCAGCTCCACCAACGCAGTCTGCTTGTCCATCCAGTGTCGCACCGGATCATGGTCGTTTTCGGTTACGATATCCCACACACCGAAGGCGAAATCCAGCCAGCTGTATTGAGCCATTTTCGCCTCCTTGCAGACGGATAGTTTCGGGAGGCGAGGTTTTATTTCAAAGAATTTCAGAGAGTGGGATCTATAATGTCATATTGACAGACGGAGGACCCAGCCAATGAAAAAAGCCCTCATGCTTATCGTAGCTTTGCAATTCTGTTCCGTCGTGATGGCACAGAATGACTCTAAATCTTCGCGCCAATCTTTGAAAGATCTTACCGGAGTTTACGTGTTGGTTGATAACCCACGTCCTGACGCAGAACAAGACGGATTATCCAGCAGTCAGATACAGACGGATGTGGAGCAGCGCCTTAGGATGGCTGGAATCAAGGTGTTGACGATGGAGGAGATGTTAAAGGCACCTGGAATGCCAACACTTTACGTGGATGTGAAAACCCTTAAGAAACAAGAATCTTATTCATATTCTGTACAGGTCATCCTACAGCAAAATGTGAGGTTGGAAAGAGACCCAACAAATCTCTTCATCGCCCCGACTTGGAGGATCGGAGCGGTGGGTTTTGTGGGAGCGACTAAAATAAATCAGATCGGAGATGGCGTCAGAGACGAGGTGGACAGATTCATCAACGCCTACCTTTCGGTGAATCCGAAAGATCCTCAGAACAAAAATCCCTGAAATGAGGTCAGCATTCGTCGCTTTTCTTCCAGGGGTCGTTGGTGATTCAGAAGTATCAAGCGGATTTTGAGAAGATTTGGGCGAGGTAGCGGGGCTGCAATTCAGACTGCACAAACAACAAGAGCCGCCCCGAAGAGCGGCCCTTGCTTCTTGATTCCGAGAAACGGGAAACGGGGTCAGGTCTGGAAAATTTCATTTTGGCCGTGAAGATGCGTACTGCCTGCAAACATGCTGCAGCCCTATCGTAGGTGCCATAGATTGAAATTTCCAGACCTGACACCTCTAATGTTATAAGGGATGGGACTCCTGCGCGAAAAAGAAAGGAATGCTGCCCTATTACGCAGGCGGCAGAAGGAACAGATCAAGCCCCGCAACAATGGTTGCACATTGGCCCGCGTCTTCCGCTGAGGCTGGGATCGGACATAAGGGTAAGAGCCGCCTCGGAGAGCGGTCCTTGTGCGCCTCATTCGCGGACAGTGGTTCTGAAGCCCTACTTCGGGAACTTCATGCGGGCCAGGATGGACTGGAAGCGCGCGTCGGGGCGCAAAGTGTTCCATTCTGGACTCACTTTCAGATAGGGCATGTTTACTGAGTGCGCTTCGTGTGCCCTTTCCAGCCATCGAAACGCCTGATCTAGATCGCCGAGAGCTGCATAGATCCTTGCGATGTACTCTTGCCTGACGTATTTTTGCTTGGATTGCTCTTCTAATACCGCGACCAATTTTAGGGCCTCCCTCCTTTCTCCTGACTTTGCATATACATAGCCAAGTGAAGCAGGATCTTCTCTGTCGTTAAGGAGGGTGAAAGCCTCCTTAAACATCGATTTTTGCACATAAACATCCGTGAGCTTTCGGCAAGCGTGCAAAGGCCCATTTCCGGCCCTCCACAGGCCGCGTTCGCGGTGGTGCCGAACGAATGGCCGGCTTATACCTCCCCAATTCGGGTGTTCCTCGCCGGCTCATCCAGTTACAGGTCATTGCCGCGGCTATCTGTCCACTGCAATGTGTGTCGGACATTTTAGCCTTGCATAGTGTCAGGAGGTGCGGCGCGAGGTTGGGGGGTGCGACCGAGGGTCTCGCCATAGTTCCATGGCATCCACTCTTGAGGTCTG
>JBGQNR010000323.1:0-5370 GCA_041501225.1 Acidobacteriota bacterium | reverse complement strand
GAAGCCGTAAAGACTCAGGCCCAGGCCACCGAAGAAGAGCAACGGCAAGAGATACATGGTCACCACTGGGCTAATTGGAAAGGGTAGATTCATCGGGCTGTAACCTCCCGCGAAGTAATAAATAACCGCAGCCAGGAGCACATACAGCAATCCACGACGGATTTCACGTCCTCCCCCCGGGCCCGTCGGGCGATCCACGCGGATCTGCGGAAGCAGCTCGCGGCAAAAAGAGCAATGCGTTAGATGACTTGGCACAAACTTTCCGCAGTACACGCACTGGCGCTTCGCGGCGGGCTGTCCTTGATTAGCAGAACTCATATAGCATTCGGTAACTTTCGTAGTGTGCCTACAGCCGACATCGTACACCGAGTTGATTCCAAAAGCATGTTTTCGATTGCCGGCATTTCACCCCGCCAGCTCAGAGTCGTCCGGATCAGCCCCGGCAAACGCTCCTCTCGGTTACCGGGATTTGCCACTTACCGGCAATCTGACTCTTAACAGGCTGCGGGAAAACCCGGAATCTTTGTGCGTGGCGGCTTTACAGGTTGCGGAAAAACTAGAAATCTTTGTGGGTCGTGGCTTTAGCCACGACATAAAGGCTCTGTTTTCTTCGGGGGTTTTAACCCATTTTTCCGCAACCTGTTAAGGGCTTGGGAGTCTGTGTGGCAACCCGGTTTTGGTATTTGTAGCGCCCGCCTTCAGGCGGGCATGTGCTTGAAAATAAAGTGTCGGCCTGAAGGCCGACGCTACAAAAGCATCTCAAATCGGAGCTAACACACAGGCTCTTGGGCCGCTTTTCGCGGAAATTAGCTGATGGGAAACCCTTCACGGCATGGAAGGGCCCTGAATCATCCCTTATATCGAAATAAGGGTTGCGAGAGCATGGAGAGTGATATTTCTTGTGGACTTTATCTATGCCGACTTCTTGTTTATGAATTTCAGCGTGGTCCAAGGCACATTCGGGGTTATGTGTCCTTGTCCATCAGTCGATTTGAGGCTTGCTGTCTGCATGAGCGAATTGATGTCGGCAACTTCAAACACCCCTTCTCGCTGCGCCGTGCTGACGCGGTCCCCTCTTTTTGGAATGGGTGCGGTGTTCATGGTCATAATGATTCTCCTGTCGTCCGTTCTGGTCTGTTGGAAGGGTACTATCTGGGTCAGTTATACGTCCGCGGGCCTGGAATAGCCAGAAATATCATTATCTTCTGTCCTGAATCGGGCACATAAAGGCAGGTCCCCGCTTTCAGGCACGTCAGCCAAAAATATTCCTCCCGAAAAACGCTCTTTTTGGCAGGTGGCTCACCAACCGGATGTTTTCGAAATTATTTATCTTGTTGACAGGAACTCGTCGCAAGAGGTATATCCATGAAACTCCATATTCATTTAGACAAAGGGGATTTCCGATGGCAGACAACGAACAAGCGGACCCCGGCACCTCGACTTCCAACCGGATCTCGAGGCGGGACGTCATCAAGAGCGTCATCGCGGCAGGCGCGGTGTCCTCGACCAGCTATCTGTTTCGCGTCTCCAAGGTGTGGGCCCAGGCATCGGCTCCCGGCTCGGTCGATCGGCTGATCACACTGAATGTCAACGGTCAGCAGAGGCGCGTTGACGTCATGAAGCAAGAGACTCTGGTGATGACGCTGCGCTATAAGCTGGGACTTACCGGCACCAAGATCGGGTGCGACCAGGCCGAATGCGGCGCCTGCACGGTGCTCATTGACGACGTTCCGTACTATGCGTGCTCGGTGTTTACACACACCGTGCGCGACAGAAAGATCACGACCATTGAAGGGCTGGCCAAGCCCGACGGCAAACTGCATCCGGTGCAGCAGGGCGTCATTGATGAACAGGGATTCCAGTGCGCGTTCTGCATGCCTGGTTTCTTGATGGCCACGGTCGGATATCTTAAAACCAATCCCAACCCCACGCGCGCCGAACTGGCGCACGGCATTTCCGGCAACCTTTGCCGCTGCCAGGATTACGACAAGATTCTCACCGCCATGATGCGGGGCGCAGAGAATCTGAGGAAGGCGTAAACATGCCTAACAAAGTGACCCCGACGAAGTACAAGCTGATCGGCAAAGACTACCCTACGATCGACCTCTACGCGAAAGTAACAGGGAAGGCGAAATACGCCGAGGATTTTCGCGCCGATGGCATGCTGTTCTGCAAGTTGGCCCTGAGTCCCATGCCTCATGCCCGAGTCCGGAGTATCGACGCGCGCGCGGCGCTGGCGATGCCCGGAGTCAAAGCGATTCTCACCATGGACGAACTCCCCGCCCCGGCCGATAGCATCAACGATAACGGCACCGTGATTCTGGCAAACCCCAGAGGATATCGTGCGCTGGCAAATGAGCCGTTGTTTCAAGGCCAGCCGATTCTTGCCGTGGCCGCGGTCGATGAACTCACTGCCGCCGAAGCCATTGAAAAAATCAAAATCGATCTCGAGCCCCTGCCGTTCGTCACCGATCCGCTGGTAAGTCTGCGGCCCGGCGGCCCAAACGCAAGGACGGACGGAAACGTCTGGGTGCGCGTTCCACCGCCTCCGGCGCAACCCGGCGGGCGTCCGCCAGCCGTGACACCGCCCGAACTCCACACACTCAAGTGGACCCGGGAAGATTTCGAGGAAGCCAAAGCGGGCCGTTTGCCGATGGGCAAGCCGAGCGAAGAATGGTCGGTTGGCGATATCGATGCGGGCTTTAAGAACGCGGCGCTGGTCCTGGATGAGACATTTGTTACGCCAAACTCGAGCCACCAGTGCATGGAAACCCGCACCGCGATGGCCTACTGGCAGAACGGCAAGGTTTACGTTCACACGGGCACGCAGAGCACCGCTCAGACCGTCCCCGCGATAGCCCGATGGCTGGGCGTCGACACCAGCAACGTCGTGTTCATCAGCGAATACACCGGCGGCGGATTTGGCAGCAAGATCACCGGCGACATTACGCTGGTTATTCCCGCGCTGCTATCGAAAAAAGCCGGCGCCCCGGTCATGATGCGCATCAGCCGCGAGGAGGAACATTACATAGGTCGCGGGCGTCCCAGTCTGCTCGGGCGGATGAAGGTTGGGTTCTCCAAGGAAGGCCGTATTATGGCCTTGGATATGTACGTGATCTGCGACAACGGCCCATACGACATGGTGGGTGACGCTTTCTCAGCGGGCCGCATCGTCTCGGTGCTGTACCAGCCGCAGGCGATGCGCTGGCGTTCGGTGACGGTCCTGACCAACACTGTTCCCCGCAGCGCGCAAAGCTCGCCGGGCGGGATGCAGGGGATCGCGATCATGGAACCGATCCTCGCAAAGGCCGCGCGAAAGCTTGGGGTTGACCAGGTAGCCCTCCGGCGCATCAACGCCCCAGAGGGCAAGGCCCCGTTCGGACCGCTCAGGGCCGGCAAGCAGGAATATGCCACCAGCGCATTCGTCAAGGAAGCGTTGGACCGCGGCGCCGAGCAGTTCAAATGGAATGAAAGGAAATTGCACACCGGCAAGCGGAATGGTTCGAAGGTGCGAGGCGTCGGGGTATCAGTAAGCAGTTATTCCGGCGGCACCACGGGCTTTGACGGGCTATTCGTCATCAAACCCGACGGCAAGGTTTATATCCAATCTGGAGTCGGCAACCTGGGGACGGAGTCGTGGACCGACGTGCATCGCGTGGTCGCTGAACTGCTCGGTGTGCCGTGGGAAAAGTGCGAACTCACATGGGGTAACACGGGCAAGAACCTGCCGTGGACTTGCCCTTCCGGTGGCAGCCAGACCACCCATGCCATGACGCGCGCAGCGCATGCGGTCGCCAGCGACGGCATCAAGAAACTACAACAGATTGCAGCCAAGGATATGGGCGGCAAGCCGGAAGATTACGTGGTCGCCAACGAACGCGTCTTCCGGAAAGGCGGAGGCTCCGGCATGACCCTGGCGCATGCCGCGCAGCGCGCCATGCAGCTCGGGGGCATCTACGATGGCCACGAACTGCCCAAAGATATAAACAAATTTACGGTGGTGTCGGCCACGGCGCTGGCGGGCCAGGGCCTGCTGGCGGTTGCCCGTGATACCTACCCGCACGACGGCCAGACGTTTTCCTACGTCGCGACATTTGCCGAGGTCGAAGTGGATGTCGAGACAGGCCAGTATCGTATTTTGGATTTCCTCGCTTACGCCGATGTCGGCACGGTGCTCCATCCAAAGGCCCTGGGCGGCCAGATTCTAGGGCGCTCGATCCTGGGCATTGGTCATGCCATCGGCCAGAAGTGGGTTTACGACCAGCAGTATGGCCTGCCGGTGGCCAAGCGTTTCCACCACACCAAGCCGCCGACGATTTTGGACATACCGGACAAAATGCAATGGGGCGCAGTCGAAATTCCGGACCCGGAGACACCGATAGGCGCACGCGGCATCGGCGAGCCGCCTGTTGGAGGCGGTTGCGCTGCCATCTTGAACGCGCTTTCAGACGCTCTGGGCGATGAGATCTTCCGGCGAGCGCCGGTAACCTCCGACGTCATCCTGGCTTCTCTGGAGGCTGGCAGGCCGGCCCAGGACCCCCTGAGATCCAACATCTAGCCCTCTGCGCGAGGGAAACGATGTGGGGATCGGGGCCGGAAATGCGCGACCGTAGCAGATGAGGAGAGCGAAAAATGGCTGTCATTCATGACGTAATACCTGCGTTCGAACTCTTTCAGCCGGCGACGATTGATGACGCACTCGCTTTGCAGGCTCGGCACGGTGCAAAGGCTTGGGTGCTGGCCGGAGGACTCGACAGCTTCGACTGGTTCAAGGATCGCATCAAGCGGCCCGAAGTGGTTATCGACCTGAGCCAAATCAAGGAGTTGCGCGGCATTCGCAGCGTTGGCGACGGGCTGGAGATAGGCGCGATGACCACGCTCACTGAAGTTGTGCGTCACCCCGTCGTGCGGGAGAAGTACGGCATCCTGCCGCAAGCTGCCGAGGCGGCCGCCTCTCCGCAGATTCGCAACCAAGGCACTTTAGGTGGCAACGTTTCCCAGGATACGCGTTGCTGGTATTACCGGGGGGGCTGGCCCTGCTACCGCGCCGGGGGCAACATTTGCTATGCGGATACACCAACGGGCCTGAACCGTGAGCACGCCATCCTGGACGCCGATCGTTGTGTCGCCGTCAATCCGTCGGACACGGCCCCGGCACTGATCGCACTCGATGCGAAAATGGTCCTTCGAACGCCGAAGGGTGAGCGAGTGGTCGATGCCGAGGACTACTTCATTGGCCCTGCAATCGACATCACCCGGATGACGATTTTGCGGCCCGGCGATCTGCTCACAGCCATTCGAATTCCATCCACTTGGGCTGGGGCGCAATTCTATTTCGAAAAGGTTCGAGATCGCAACGTGTGGGATTTT
>JBGQNR010000322.1:0-5374 GCA_041501225.1 Acidobacteriota bacterium | reverse complement strand
TAAGAGGAAACAGCGGTTCGCATCCTCTCCGCAACGAGCACAGCCTCTGCAGATCCTGCATTCATCAGCAGACAAACGAACTCCTCGCCCCCATATCGGGCCAGCAGGTCTGCGGCGCGAATGGCCGAGAGGAGAATGTCGGCTATGGACTTCATGGCTGCGTCCCCTGCCTGGTGGCCGTAGGTGTCGTTGACTCTCTTGAAATGATCGATATCAATGAACACCGCGCTGAGTGGTCGCCCGGTTCGGATCGCTTCCTCAAAAAACTTCGGCAGGACATCTTCAAGATGGCTACGATTATGGAGGGAAGTAAGCGCATCAAGCCTTGCCATTTGCTGGGCCTGCCGCACCTGCTCCTGGGCTCTGAGATTCAAAACGACCAATTCTTCGCGAGCCTGATTAAAGATCCGATTCAGCGCCTCTTTGCTTCCTATTTGAAGATCGAGGTTGGAGGTAACTTCCGGCAGCGAAGCCGCAACCTGACCCAGCAGCCATTCAAACCGGTCCGGTGACATCATCAGAAGATCGTATGCTTTCTCACGGGCGAGCGCAGTAGCCGCGGCAGTTTGTGGATTCGTCCAGATTTCCGCGACATGGCCGGCAAAAGCTGTTGCCTGGCAAAACGTCGCGATCTGAGAGTGATCGGTGAGCGACGGGGTGTGACTGGCAGCCACGGATGCCCTCAGAACTTCGGGCAGCTTCCAGTTTTCGAGCAGCCAACCTCCTACAAGCGCGTGATCCGCGCCAAATTTTTCATTTTCCAGCACGACCAGCATCTCGTGGCTCCCTCTCGCGGCCGAAACGATCTTGCCATAAGCGTCGTGCTCAATTTCATTCAGCACCAGCATGCCGATATCCTGCAGAAGGCCTGCCAGGAAATACTCATCGCGGATGGAACGATGTTTCGACGAACTCAGTATTTCTGCGGTGGCCGCAGTAATCACGGAACGGCGCCAAAAGATGAGATAATTGAATCCGGCTTTGCTGGATCTGCGGAAAGGCTCCACCAGCGAAAAGCTGAGCGAGAGGCTCAAAGTCGCATTGGTGCCCAGAATGGTGACCGCACGTTCCAGGGTGGTCAGCTCGGAACGAACACTGTAGAGCGCGGAATTGGCGGTCTTCAGCACCTTGGCGGCCAGTGCAGGATCACGTCCCAGAACCGCCGAGATTTCAGCGACCCCGACGTCGTCCTGCTCGCACAAGTCTATGATTCTCATAGCGACTGCGGGGACGCTCGGGAGGGAACGGCAGGATTTCAATTGCTCCGCTAAGCGGCCGGGAATCACGGTCTGCGGTGCCATTTGCCCCCTTTACCACTCGAATACACCATTTCGTCTGCATTCCGCTCTAAAATTAGAAGAATTCAACAATCCCGCGGACAATAATGCAAAGACAGTTGCATGGAATACGCACGCGCTGGACATCTTTTTATTCAATCAATGAATTCAGGCATCCGGTCCCGCGAATTCCCTCCTCAGGATGGGTTCGCCGAGGCGAACGGAGTTGATTCGCCGGATAGAGACATGCTCAGCAGCCTCCAGTTGCCAGCAGAGTTTCAAAGTGAGGTGCTTTCGACTCGCGATGGACCACAGCCGTGGTTACATTTTTAAATCCGGCCTTGCGCAGAATGCGCCGGATTTCGACCTCTGTGAAACCCAGCCACAGATCGGCATACAGCTCCCGGGCCTCCTCGCAGCGGTGCTTGACCAGATCGAGCACGATGACGCGTCCGCCCGGTCGGAGAATCCGGAAAGCTTCGGTCAGCGCGCGGTCGGGCTGCTGTGCATGGTGGAGAGACTGGCTGAAAAAGGCGACATCTACCGCATGGTCATCAATCGGCAGGGCTTCCAGATCGCCTCTCCTATAGTGAAGGTTGCGGAGGCCATGCTTGCGCGCCAGTTCCGATCCGAACGCCACCATCTTCTCGGCATTATCGACCGCAATCACTTCCTGAGCGCGGCGTGCCAGCAATTGCGCTACGCTGCCTTCGCCTGCGCCCAGATCCGCAATGACGAGTGGCGGCACCAGCAGCAATAGCGTCTCAGCCAGCCCCTTCCACGAGCGACCCGGCACATACTGCCGCCCGAACTTCCCTGCCAACTCATCGAAGTAGGCACGCACTTTGTCACGGCGCTTCAGCCGAACCATTCTGAGCGCCTCTTTGTCGTCCTCGGCCGCCGGCAGTTCCGCCGCAGCCTCCTGTAGCACCCCCATCAACTGCTCGAAAACCCGCCGCTCCGCGGCGCCATGACTTTTCAACCGGTAAAAGATGTTTTTTCCCGTGCGGCGGTCCTCGACGATTCCGGCCTGCTTGAGCTGGGCCAGTTGGGTGGAGAGAGTGCTCTGCCCCATGCCGAGAATCTCCTGCAGCTCGGCCACCGAAAGCTCTTCCTGTTCGAGCAGCAGCACGATCCGGGCACGGCTCGGGTCGGCGACCAGGCGAATCGATTTCAATATTGACGTCATGGCAGTTCTTCCATTATTATTATATCATCACATCGAGATTTTACGATATGTAAGAAAGGAATTCAACATGAAGAGCTCAGTATTGAATGGCTGTGCAGTCGACTACAAGGTCGCCGACCTCTCGCTGGCCGAGTGGGGCCGCAAAGAGATCGGCATCGCCGAGCATGAGATGCCCGGTCTGATGGCGATTCGCAGGAAGTACTCGGTGGAGAAGCCGCTGGCAGGAGTGCGCATTACGGGCAGCCTGCACATGACGATTCAAACCGCGGTGTTGATCGAAACTCTCGCAGACCTCGGTGCGAGCGTGCGCTGGGCGAGCTGCAACATCTTCTCGACGCAGGACCATGCCGCAGCCGTCATCGCCGCAGCCGGCGTGCCCGTCTTCGCGTGGAAAGGGGAGACTCTCGAGGAGTACTGGTGGTGCACCTACGAGGCCATCAGCCATCCCGGCGGCAAGGGCCCGCAGCTCATCGTCGACGACGGCGGCGACGCCACATTGCTCATTCACAAGGGCTATGAGCTCGAGAACGGTTCCGATTGGGTGCACACGCCTTCCTCCGGCCACGAAGAGAGCGTGATCAAGGACCTGCTGAAAAGAGTGTATGCCGAGAACACCCGCCGTTGGCACGACATCGCCAGGGAGTGGCGCGGTGTATCCGAGGAGACGACTACCGGCGTGCATCGCCTCTACAAAATGTGCCAGCAGGGCTCCCTGCTAGTGCCGGCCATCAATGTAAATGATTCCGTGACCAAATCAAAATTCGACAACCTCTACGGCTGCCGCGAATCGCTCAGCGATGGCATCAAGCGCGCCACCGACGTCATGGTGGCCGGCAAGATTGCCGTAGTCTGCGGCTATGGCGATGTCGGCAAGGGCTCGGTACACTCGCTGCGCGGATTCGGCGCCCGGGTCATTGTCACCGAAATCGACCCGATCAACGCCCTGCAGGCGGCGATGGAGGGCTTCGAAGTCACCACCGTTGAAGCCACCCTCGGCCGCGGCGATATTTACGTCACTTGCACCGGCAACTGCGACATCATCACTTTCGAACACATGCAGCAGATGAAGGATCAGGCCATCATCTGCAACATCGGCCATTTCGACAACGAGATCCAGATGGACCGCCTGAACAGCGCCCCTGGGGTCACGAAGACCAACATCAAGCCCCAGGTGGACATGTACACGTTCCCGGATGGCCGCTGCATCTATGTTCTGGCGGAAGGCCGCCTCGTCAATCTGGGCTGCGCGACCGGCCACCCGAGTTTCGTAATGAGCAACAGCTTCTCCAACCAGACACTGGCGCAGATCGATCTCTGGAAAAAGCGCGACACCTACAAAGTCGGGGTCTACACATTGCCGAAGCATCTGGACGAAGAGGTTGCGCGTTTACACCTCGAGCGCATTGGCGTGAAGCTGACGACCCTTACCCCGAAGCAGGCCGAGTACCTTGGCGTTTCTGTCGAAGGTCCCTACAAGCCGGACCACTACCGCTACTGACAGGGTCTCCCCTAAGCCCCGCAGCTGCGGCCGCACGCGGATGAGTACCGATTATCATCCGCGTGCGGCCGCATCGCGAACCTGCAGTTGCTCTTTTAATAAAAGTCAGCGGCCGGCGCAGCCTTTGGAATTATTCTGCCGGATAATGCGCAGGACGTATCGCTTTCCGTTGGAGTCCAGCATCGTGATCTGGCTGCTGGTCGCGGAAAATCTCACCGTGCTGTCGATGGCAAGCCCCATCCTGGCAGGAGCTATTCGCGACACTGCATAATAGGTACGGTCACCAGTGCAGATGCCATACGTCCACCATAGATCATCTTGCTTGACCCGAGTGGTCGTCTGGGAACCCGAGCCAGTGCCGCTGATCTCGATGGTGGTCAGACGGCCCGTCTGCCAATCGACGGCCGCGGTCGCGAAAAGGACGGGAGCGGCCAGGATGAGAATGACAACCAGAACGGTGAGCCATCTGCCCTGGACCATTTTCATAAATTCCTCGCCGATGGAAGGGAGAGTCCCTTCAACGGATGCCGGGTAGCTTTTGCGACAACACGTGCCGCTATTACTCTTTATCGGCTGCAATAGATCTGACTTGAGGCGGAATTCGGATGGTGACAGCCGGAATCAATAATGAGACCACGGAATACACGAACCACGCGAAAGCGTTTTGTGCGGTCGGTGACAGGTGCTTTTTCACGCGCTTCTACTCACCTGTAAAGGTTGGGCCGAAAACTACATTGCCGGCATGGATCACCACCAGGACACCCATGAGAGCGGTGATATTGAGTATCCGATTGCCGGCCACAGCCAGAAGATCGGCGAGTTTTGTCTTAAGGAAGCCAGCGTGTCCGTTGAAATCGTTCCTGCAACAGGTGAGTGGCCGGTTGCGGCAGCCCCAGGGACGGGAAAGAGTCGGCGGTGCGGTCATGCAAGGTTACCTGCATCGCGGGCCAAACGGAGCAGGCCGCTTGGGGAGACGTTGGATAACGGGATCGAATACGGCCTCATGGAGGTCTATGCTTAAGGAATGAACATCCACGTGCTCGGCGATGCCGCTGCGGCCGGCCGCGCGGCCGCAGCGCAGATAGCACAAGAGGCGCGGGCGGCGATCGCTGCGCACGGCCGTTTCATTATGGCCGTAAGCGGTGGCCGTACACCGTGGCTTATGCTCCGCGCCTTGGCCGAGGAAAAGGTGCCTTGGGAGAGGGTGCACTTGGTTCAGGTGGATGAGCGCGTGGCGCCCGCAGGACATCCGGATCGCAATCTGACCCAGGTGCGGGAAAGCCTTCTGGAGCGCGCCCCGGTGCGCCCCGATCAGATCTACGCCTTGCCGGTAGAAGCGCCGGACCTGGAGCATGCGGCCAGGGATTACGCTCAGACTCTCCGGCAAATCGCCGGTGCGCCAAGCATTCT
>JBGQNR010000321.1:0-5388 GCA_041501225.1 Acidobacteriota bacterium | reverse complement strand
TTATCGGTTATCATATTGATACAGCTCAACATCCGTGCAATGTATCAATTCAAGTTCCTTAGGAGGGCTCTATCGAGCACTGCCGTTGTTCCCAGGGCTCACGCCCTGGGCTTTGTTGTTGCGCCCCTTCAGGGCTCCGTCTCGTAACCATCCGAACACTCGCATGATCCAACGCCATTTAAACTTCTCTACCTCGCCGGGGCAGCATAGCTTTTTCGAGTCTCGCCGCCAGAGGCGGTGGTTTACCTTAACCAAATTAGCCTGCAGATGGTTCGTAGGGGCGGGGTTGCAAACCGCCCTGCCGAGGAGGCATTGTGAGAATAAATGGTTGCCCCATCTGGATATAGCTTCGCTCTTTCAGTTACAGTCACATTGGCTATAATTAGTTGCAATAGTATAAACTAGTTAGTTGCTCTGCAAGGGTGAGATTTGTGTTTTCCCGGGGTGAATAGAGCGCCATGTTCCAGGGAGGGAGGACTTTAGCCTGAATTATTCATGAAGCAGAACGGCATGTCTGTGAAAAGAAACAAAATTGGACGCGGCAAAAGCTCCTGCACGCCGAAAACGACCGAACGGTCAGCGTCTGTCAGCGTTTTTCCGCGTCCAAAACTGCCTTTTGAGTGCATATTCATGAATAATCCGGGTTGATAAGACGACAGGTTTTCATCCAATCATTGAATTGGCAATCGAAATGGGGCTGGGATTTGATTCAGCGGCAGGTCTCGATTTCGAAAGTCTGTTGTTGACCAGGGGATAAATTGCTTTTTATAATGTTTTCACCCCTTACCTCCGATTTATATGCGGGGAGTGTTTTCTCCGCCTTTGCGATGTTTTTTAGCCATAATGCTTGCCTGGATCCTGTAGAATTTGCCCTGATTTGGGTGGGAGACGCTCTCGGCAGACAATGCGGGGCAGGCGGTTTCACTTATTGCGCTTTTGAGATGACAGGGACATAACGATGCAAACAAAGGTACTCTATAGCTTATTCGCCTGTGTTTTGCTGCTCCTCATCATTGGAGGAACTGCAGCGGGCCAGGACCCGGCGCAGCAGGATCCGCAGCAGGAGAAGCCAAAGGAAAAGAGCGCTGTTTCGCCACGGGGCGCGCGATCGCTGGTGGAAGATATCTTCGGTAATCCGCGGCACAAAGTTGGATTCTCTATTGGAGCCTTCGAGGTTTACCAAAACAATATTTATCAGACCAGTCAAAACCTGCAGCCTGCCATGTCGGCCACGATAACTGCGCGCGTTTTTGTCAACCTGGGCAGACGCAAATCCAGATTTCATCTTGATTACGGCGCCGGCTACCAGTTCTACAATAACAAGCAGGGGCTCAATGCTCCGACACAGCACGGAACCGCTGGCTACAACTACCAATTGTCGCGAAAAGCGACTTTCGATGTTCAGGATTCTTTCTCATCATCGCGGAACGGATACGACAACATCCTGTCTTCCATCCTCGCACCCTCCTACTATGCGCCCAATTTTTCTACTGAAATCATGCTTCAGCGCCAGCGCATTACCCGGAACAACCTGACGGCACGTCTCGGGTTTAACGCCGGCAAGAATAGCTTCGGCCTTTTTGGAGCTTACAATCTTTATCGCTTTGGATCCGCTAGTCAGCAGGATCTTGATGGCTTCTCAGTGGGTGCAAGCTATAGCCGGCAAATCACCAAATGGCTCTTCCTGAGCAACAGCTACTCGGGCTATCTGAACAAGGTCGACCCGATTTATCACAGTGCAAGGATCCATCAGCTTCAGGTCGGCGGGTTCAGGTTCAAATTGGGAGCAAACTGGCAGGCTGATATCGGCGGCGGGATTGAACTGGCAAATACTAACGGACGGAATCTATGGAAAGAAGATGTCAGCGCATCACTCACCTGGAATTCGCCGTCTCACATGTTGTCCATCCAGTACCATCGCGGGTTTTTTTCCACCATCGGAATTTCAGGAATTTTGCAATCGGATCAGGGGCATCTCTCGTTTGGCAGCAGGTTGACGAACCGCTTGAATCTGCAGATGGCAGCTTTATATGTGCATGGATCCAACTTCTATAACAACCTGGGTACGAACACGAATGGCAGCATGGAATATTACTCTGCGCTGGGAGGGCTGCAGTTCAGTTTGTTTCAGGGGCTGATCGCATCGGCAAATATCACCTACCGGAATCAGCGGGCGCGTGGGATTGCGGGGCTGCCGATTTCGCTGGATAGCTACGCTGCATTTGCGGGGCTGCAATATGCGTTTCCTTCAGGGATTCGGTAGGCGAATTATGCGTGAGAAAAAAGCTCAACGCAGAGGGCGCGGAGGCGGCAGAGAGTTCGTTCGGTGGATTTGACTGCTGAGTGGGCGAAGATAGGGGCGAGGTAGCGGGATGTTGCGGGTTTTTGTGAGATACCTGGCGTTCAGGAGGCTTGGTGCCGTCATTATTGAGCACCTGCTGCTGGTCGCCTGCGTGCTCGATGCGGTTCACATTCGCGGCGCGGCTGCCTATGGAAGCAATCTGGAAATCAGCCAGTATGTGCTCCGCGCTGTGCTCATGGCCCTGGTTTTCCAGGTCTTCCTGCATCTGCGCGACGTTTACGATTTCAGCACCACGTTGTCATTTGGACACTTCTTCGCCCGCCTCGGCCAAGCCCTGCTACTGGCTTCCGGATTCCTCACTTTTCTGTTTTTTGCTGTCCCCGATCTGATCGTAGGACGCGGCGTATTTGCCATCGCGATCATCCTGGTCTCGGGATTCCTGACCATCTGGCACACGCTGCTGCGGCTCTATCTTGGCGTACGGGCGCCTCGATCGAGTGTCCTCGTCCTGGGAACCGGACGACTGGCCCGGGAATTGGTCACGGAAATCTTGCGGCGGCCCGAGCTCGGCATCGCTATTGTCGGCTTTGCTGATGACGATCCGGCGCTGCTGGGGGCCTCGATCGTCAACCCACGCGTGATCGGGTTGGCGCAGGACTTGCCCAGGCTTGCTATGGAATACCAGGTCGATAAAGTAGTGGTTGAATTGCAGGACCGGCGCGGCCGCCTCCCCATGGATGAACTGCTGACGCTCAAGACGCAAGGAATCGTAATCGAAGAAGCCACGGGCATGTACGAGCGGGTCACAGGAAAAATTGCCATTGAAAACCTCAAGCCCAGTTGGCTGATTTTCAATTCAGGCTTTGAAGTTTCCCATAGCGCGCTGCTGCAAAAACGCATATTTTCACTCATCGTGTCAACCGTTCTGCTCATCCTGGCTTCCCCCATCATGCTGCTGATGATGATTCTCATCAAACTCGACTCGCACGGGCCTGTATTCTTCCGCCAGAAACGGGTCGGACAAAATAGCAGGATCTTCACCTTGTGGAAATTCCGCTCCATGAGGCAGGATGCCGAGGAAAATACTGGACCGGTGTGGTCCACGCGCGGCGATGCCCGGGTCACTCGCGTCGGTCGATTGCTGCGGCGCACGCGCATCGATGAATTGCCCCAGCTCTTCAACATTTTCCTCGGCGATATGAGCCTGGTCGGGCCCCGGCCGGAAAGACCGCATTTCGTCAAAGAACTTGCCGCCATGATCCCGTTTTACCATCTGCGCCACACCGTCAGGCCGGGCGTGACCGGATGGGCCCAGATCAACTACGAGTACGGTAATTCAGTCAAAGATGCCGTCGAGAAGCTGCAGTATGATCTGTTCTACATTAAGCATATGTCGTGGTTGCTTGATTCGGCGATCATCCTCGAGACGATCAAGACGGTGTTGGTTAGACGGGGGTCGTAAAAAAGCTCGACGCAGTCCCTCTATTGTGGGACTGTGGAATCTCTGCGGGGAAGGCTCTTCTTTAAGAGATGTCGCGCCAAAAGAAGTGGGGGCATGCGTAGCCAGTGGGAGCGGATGTAGAGGAGCCAGCGGGATAGGTCGGCTGAGATCGGGGTAATATCGGGGGAGGCTAGAACCAGAGCGCGATGGACCAGGTAATCCATGAGACGTAGGATTGGAGCCGGTGGTCGGCCGGCTGCTTTGGCTTCCCCATGAACCGGCGCGGGGATCGGCGTGTCAAAGAGCTGGTGAGCATATCGCAGGGCGTAAAATAGCGGGCGAGTGAGATCCAGGTGTATTGCGCGCGGAACCAGGCCATCCCAGAAGTTCTTTTGTTTGCCAAAAAACCTCAGCAGGTCATCCAGGTCGGTCAAATCACGCAGGGAGCCGGCCAGCTCCCCGTCTTGAAACATGTGAGCAGCGCTGTGCAGAACCATGTCCGCCGGCGCTAACACTTTGAAAATCGAACCCCTCAAATCCATAGCGGATTCCAGGAGTAAGGCGCTATCCGGGTGCAGGCGTCCGGTCTCGGGCAAGATGGCATGGTGGATGTCGATCACGGTCTCACGTTCGCGGTGGCGCAGTGGCGGTAGTTCGTGCATCCATGTTCTGTAATAGCGCTGGTCATACCCATCCAGTCTTAAAGCCTCCCATCCGGATTCGAGCAATGTTGACTCTACCAGGCCAAGTTTTGATTTGGGGACCAGGATATCCACATCGCTATAGAGACGGCCGCGAGCCGGAGGCAAACCCGATAACAGGTAGGCGCTGCCCTTGAGGAGAACCATCGGAGTATTGAGCGGAGATAATATGCGTTCTAATCGGTTTGCTTCCCAACGCAGCACGCGTTCTTGCTGAGCTGCACCCGCTTGTGCGGCATCCAGGTGCTCACGTGCCTGCTGGGGAAGTGACTGCAGCAGGCCTTGTTCCTGGAGCAAACAGCAGAGGCGAGCCAAAACTCTTGCCCTGCGCGCCAGTCTTATGCAGAGCTCCCAATCCTTGAGTGTGAATGAAACCGAAGATCGAGGCGCGCGCAGTGCCCGGAGAAGAATGTGATTTTCGTACATATCGATCAGGCTCGGGCGATCTCGCTTTGCTGACTGAGCGCATTTAGGGCGTCTACCGCGTCGTTCAAGTCGCCGTAGGTAAAATCATGGCTCGAAGTGGCATCGACCACCCGCGCAACAGTTTCAAAACCGTCGATTCCCAGAAGGCTGTAGTTGACCGAGTTACCAGCGAGGCGGAGGAAGGCGCGCGAGCGGGGAACCGGCTCCAGCCTGGCTGGAGAGCCGGCCAGATATTTGACGAAAACCACCCAGGCGGGAACAGCATGTTCATCCGCCCGCGCCACCGCATCGGTCGGCGGACGCATATGAGCCAGCGTTCCCTTAGTAGTGTCCGGCCACTCACGGCTTATCCATGCCTCGGCTGCGAAAGACCGGATGATATCAATCGATGCATCCTTAAGGCCGACCGGCCTTGGGATGGGAACGATCCGGATGTCGTTTCTGCGGATCAGACACAGTTCATCGGTCAGCAGCCTCCAGCCCCGCCAGCACAGGCCCGCGCATAGGGTGCTTTTTCC
>JBGQNR010000320.1:0-5399 GCA_041501225.1 Acidobacteriota bacterium | reverse complement strand
GGTCTTATGTTAACTTCGGCCCGTCTGCTGCGACTCCCCGGAAGCCAGGGTCGACCACAAAGGACATTTTACAGCAATCCGACGTTGCCGCAACTGGAGTTTTGACACACTTCTTCCAGCAAGCGGCAGCGGCTTCGTTCCACTGCTCACGAAAAATCAAGCTCATCGATCTCACGCTCCGGCAGGGCGGCAGAATCTCACCGTCGTCACGCGCAATTTGCACTTTGACGCCGTGAAAATCGAACCTTAAAGCCGCCACATTGGTTTTCTCCGAAGAGTTATTTGTATCCCGCAAGAGTCGTACTGGCAAGGGAATTTCCTGCTGGGCGGCGAGAGTTTTTCTTTCGCGCCGGTAACATTTGATAACCATCGTGTGTTTGCCGTAGAGAGAAGGCATGAGCGCAGACTGCGAACACGGTTTTGTCGGGCGGTTGAGGATCGGCACTTACAACATTGCCCACGGTTGCGGCCGACGGGGCGAAGTTGACATAACGCCCCATATCGGAAGCAGGATCCGTACCGGGGCATGCGACAAGATTTTAGCTTGTTTTTCTTACCGCGACTGCTGGCCGCAACCAAGGAAACAGAAGGAGATCGCGGCCGGAAACTTCTTGCAGAAAAGCGGAGAAGCCACAGATAAAGACTCTATCCACAGAGTCGCTTCCCGGCTCTTATGTGTGCCTCACGGAATTCAGATAACATACGACCAGCATGCGGCAGAATTTATGTCGTTCTGTATAATATCCGGACGAGACGGTAACTTACTTGGGCCACTCTGCCGCGGTCATCTCGAGCCGCCAGACCGGTCCATTCAAAAACACGGCGCCTTCGAATCTCACGAACGCAGGAACATCCCCTGTGACGAGCCAGTAGCGCAGGTCAGGCGGGCCGCGATGTTGGTGGCGTACTTCGTGTTCATTCGGGTGTTGGCGGCTTGACGGCGTATGTTGGCGGGCCTCGCTCCGCTCGCCACCGCCCTACACTTGGTAGCAGGCTACTACACCTGCTCCCGCGTGCCGGAGCGGCCGGAGCGGAAAATGGCCTCGATCACGCGCATGTTCGAGAGCGCGTCCTCGATGGGCGTGGGAACGGGCGCGTCCTGGAGAATGGCCCGAGCGAACAGATCGGCCTGAATCGCGTACTGGTTGCACGCCGGCATCGGTCTGATGCCAGATCCGCGTGGCTTGATTGGATGGAGCACTGAAGGGCATCTCAATCTCCACGCGTCCAGCCGTGCCCACGATTTGCATCCGCTGATAGAACGCCAACTGAGTGCCGACGACGAAACTCGAGGTGCCGTGATCGAACTCGATGACGGCCGGCACCAGGCGATCGACGTTGAACTCGGGATCAATTTCAACGCGGGCCATCACGCGCCGAGGCTCGGCGTCAAACAGGAATCGGGATAACGAGATCGGGTAGCAGCCGATATCCATCAGCGCGCCGCCGCCCAGGCTCGCCTGGTTCGCGATGCTCTGCGGATTGTGATCGAAGTAGGAGAAGAAGGTCTGGATCGTGCGAAACTGGCCGATGCCTCCTTGCTGAGCCAATGGTCGGGCCGCGGTCCATTGCGGATGGTGGCAGTACATGAAGGCCTCCATCAGTTTCAGCCGCGGATGTCTGCGCCCGGCTTCGACCAGCAACTCGGCCTCCGCTGCCGATAGGCCGATGGATTTTTCGCAGAGTACATGCTTGCCTGCCTCAAGGACCTTGATCGATCAAGGGACGTGCAGGTGGTTGACGCGGGTTGTAGATGGCGTCAATCTGGCCGTCGGCCAAGAGGTCGGCATAATCGCCATAGGCCCTGGGCAGGCCGAATTGCGCGGCCGCTGCTTGGGCCTTTTCGGCATTCCGCGAAGCAATGGCCACGACCTGGCAGGCCGGGCTTTGCTGCATGGCCGGGATGACCTGCCGACGGCGATTCGGGCGACACCAAGGATTCCCCAACGAACCGTGTTCATGTCGGACCTTTCCTCCGTTCGGGGATTGGCGAAACCCAGAAAGAGATTATACTTCGGGAACGGCAGGGCAGGAAAGAAGCCTTAGAGAGTTGTCGGCGGCCTCGCTACGCTCGGCGCGGCCCTACGCTTATCGAAGCATGAGACGAAAGGAGCCCTGAAACCTCACTATGGACTGGTCAAAGAAGAAAGCGGATCGGGCAGTGGTAATCACGGGCGCCTCCAGCGGCATTGGGTCGGCGTGTGCTTTGGCCCTGGATCGCGACGGATTCCGCGTCTTCGCGGGAGTGCGATCGGAGGCCGACGGCCTGCGTCTGCAACAGCAGGCGTCGGGGCGGCTAAGGCCCATGATCCTCGATGTCACCGATCGGGCGTCGATCCAAACGGCCGCGCAGTCGGTGGGCCATGCCGTGGAAGCAGCCGGCCTGGCCGGTCTGGTGAATAATGCGGGGATCGCGATCGTCGGGCCCCTGGAGATCCTTCCGATCGAGGAATTGCGGCGGCAATTCGAAGTGAATGTGATCGGTCAGATTGCCGTCACGCAGGGGATGCTTCCGCTGTTGCGGGCCGGACGGGGGCGCGTGGTGAATATGGGATCGCTCAACGGAGTGCTCGCTCCGCCCTATTTCGGGCCCTATGCCGCGACGAAGTTCGCCATGGAAGCGCTGACCGATTCGCTACGTGTCGAGCTTCGCAAATGGGAGATTGCCGTGTCGCTCATCGAGCCCGGGAGTGTCAAGACGCCCATTTGGGAGAAGTCGCAGGGGAAGGCCGAACAACTGGCGGTAGACGTGTCGGCCGAGTCGTATTCGCTGTACGAGGAGGATATCGCGACGCTGCGCCTAGCGGCACAACGGCTTGAAAGCGCGGCGATGCCGGTAGAGCGCGTGGTGGCGGCGGTGCGGCACGCGCTGTGTGCCTCCCGGCCGAAGACGCGCTATCCGGTGGGTATCGAGTCGCGGTTGGCCCGCGCCGCGCGTTTTCTGCCGGATCGATTTCGCGATCGAATTCTGATGAGGAGCCTGGGGCTGAGCTGATCAAGGGAGCGCCGATCATGGCTGAGCGCGGATGGAAGCGACTGCTGGCAGGTTACTCCTGGTTTCGCGGGCCGGGCCGTTTTCCCATTGCGGCTTACTCGGAGTTCATGCCGCCGCCCCGCTTCGGGCTGAGGGCCAACGGGTCGCGCGATCCGGTGGTCTTCGATGCAGACGATCCTTACGGCCGGCTGGTCACCGAGTGTGAAGAAAACGTGGAACTGCGGCCGGGTCTGGCGCATATCGCCCATCGGGTCGTGGGAGCCATGGAGCACCTGGGCCGCGGGCTCCCGACCCAGGGAAAAGCCCTTTATCCTTTCTGCAGGCCAGGAGAAGAAAAAATAATCAAACCCAGAACAACTATAAGGATCTTGCGGATCGCTTCAGGAGGATGGATCGCTGCAAGAATCCGCATGCGGCCGCCGCAACGGGGGCATGCGAAAACATCAATCGAAAACCGCGCCTCATCAGTTCGGACCAGGAATAATTCCGAGACCGGCAGGCGCGTTTCTTCTGGAGATTTTCGGTATTGGGAGAGAGGAGCTGCTTTCTTGCGGGACAGTTGGGGTGAGCCAGGGGATCGGAGATATCTGATTCCGGGATGACAAGAGGCCGCCAGGCAGCGGAGGCGGCTAGTACGCCATGGTACCTAACCAGGTTGAAGCGGGGCGAGTTTTTCCAAACGCGCCTCGGGGTGTCATGCTTTCCGACACGTTGCTGCCTCCGTAATCCATAAGGCAACGGGAAGTCTGAAACTGGGCCAGGAACAGCTCGGCCATTCCAACATCTCGACCACCGGCGATATCTATGTTCACACCGATGGTGAACAGGTTGATCGCAGCGCCGAGATCCTCGGAAGGACCCTCGGAATCTGTGGTAAATCTGTGGTAAACCCAGTTCAAGGGAACGAAACCGTTCAGTAAACGGCGCTTCAACGAGAGATTCAGTAAAATCAAGGGTTTCGCCAGACTATTGATTTTATTGATGATTAGCTTGACTCTCCCGGAGAGGAACCCTATAATCCTTTCCGTATCGCGGGGTGGAGCAGTCTGGTAGCTCGTTGGGCTCATAACCCAAAGGTCGACGGTTCAAATCCGTCCCCCGCAACCAACGCAATCATAAAGCCTTACAACCTAATCCGGACATAAAAAAAGGGGCCAAAACGGCCCCTTTTCTAACACGGTGCTAACAACTGGAAAATCTCCTTGGATTTACCTGCCTTTTTTCATTTCTCGTTTCAGTCTGTTTCGTTGCATGCGCTGCTCATCAATTCCCAGCATTGTGCGCAAGGGGGGTGCCTTCCTGCTCTCTGCGACATAGTCAATCTTCTTGCAGGAAGGCATCCGGAATCTCATGCATGTGCGGTTCTCCATATTTGTAACTGAAAAGTCTCCCATCCTGATAATGTTCATTCCGATAAGTACATCTTCGCCAGCCTGGAGAGATCCTTCTGTCACTCTTACCGCTACAACTCCCACCTGATTTGGCAAAATGATATTGACTAGATACGTTGCGACGGTTTTTTGGCCCCCAGCCGTCTGGGCCACGACCATTCCTGTTGGCTTGATTCCCAGCGCCCTAACTACATTGTTGGTGATTACAGAGTTAGTTGCCCCCGTATCCAAGATTGACTTGAACGAACTGACTTGGGGATGCGGAGCGCCGCTATTGGGGTCGAAAGCATCACAGATCCCAACGTCGACAACGAGTTGTGAAACGATTCCGTTGTACTGAACGGTAAAGCTCTAGGATGAGGGAGGCTTCCCGATCATGCGGTATGTCTACGGGGTGGCTGGGGAAAAAACCCGAGAATGGAAAACCCGGGTGATTCCTTCGTCGTCAGCGATGCAATGTTGGATCCGAAAGGTACCAACTTCGTACTGCTTTTTTGCCTGGATATACGCCTCCATTTCGGAACCATAATCACCTACGACGGCTCCGCCTATGATGACGATGAACCTGTCGCGATACTTGGTCAGCAATTCCTCTCGATTGTCCTTGAAAGGGAGCGCACCGCGTTGCTTGGCATCGTTCCCAAACTTTGTTGTGTTGGTGCGCCCCCGATACAACTCTAGGACTTCTAGGACTTCTGGACAATAACGATCTGGGGACGGTCAATATCCTAGCATCCCTACTCAGTGGTCATAGGACGGCAGCAAGGTCAGAGGCAGGTCGGGGATTTGTCTGCCCCGCCATCCCTTTCCGGGTGTAGAATCCTGCCAGAACGTCTCACGGCTGTGATTTAGAGGCTGGGAAGTTGACATAATCTCTGTGCAGCCTCACTGGCTGCCGTAACTGGTCGGGTGAGAGTCCCGACGATGGGAGATTTCCCGTTCGCCCATCTAGCCTGATCCCCAGCGTCATCCGGCGACGGCTGACGTCAAAAGCGGGGGTGACAATGTACCTC
>JBGQNR010000319.1:0-5477 GCA_041501225.1 Acidobacteriota bacterium | reverse complement strand
TTTATGTCACCTCTTCGCCGTCGAGCATGAGCGGAGACGGCAACTTGGTCAGGCAATCCCGAACTGGAACCGGTGCCTCGCAATAGGAGCTTGGCTATGACCCGAGTCTAAGTCCGATTCAAACAGAAGGTCAATAGCAGTGCGATCGTTCAACCACGGCCGGATAAACGCAAAATCCTTCGAGGGCCGATAGGTCACAACGGCAAAACTCAAGATTCCGGCATTTTCGAGATACGCCAACCGGATCTGGCAATCTGCGCCATTTGCGGCCGATCCGGCCCGGACCTGGCGCCGGAGATCAGGCCCGTTATTGGCAACGTGGGGGGCCGGGCAGGTTTTGATTCGGCGCGCTGCCGGGCCTTCGCTGAAACTCGAATGTCCGACACTGAGGGCGCCGTGCTTATTAACTTCTCTAGTAGGAATGGTTCAGAACGGTTCCAAGAGATTGTTGTAGTCTAAAGGCCAGGGACCCTGTGAGGGAACACGATAAAAATGCTGAAATCATTGATTCTCGAAAGCACATTATGCCAGATTAGTTAATCTGGTCGTTCTGGAGAGGCCACAACATGCCACTTTCCCACATTACCTTGCAGGATTTTAAGGTTGACCGATTAGCATTTGAAGTCAGATACGATCCCGCATATTTACATTGGGATCGTGCCGGCGGGATTTGGACTCAGGCGCTTGGCCGTTGGCCGAAATTGAAAAATGTCAAAGGGGAGCCGGGGATAACTACGTTTATCCTTGAGAATAGGTATACCCTCTCAATCTCCATTGACAGAACAACAGTCGTTGATTCCCGACCTCATCGCGTCCCACAAGACCTCGTCCAAATTGCCGATCCTTTCCTTGAACTCGTAACCAAGAAATTGGAAATCAATAGCTATGCTCGCGTTGGCGTAAGGCCAATTTATGTTAAGGCATATGACAAGTCCTCCGAGTCCGCTGAGGCTTTTTTCTCTATGAACGTTGTTAGGTTTCCAACGGGCCCTCATTTCGGTATCGATGCAGAACCACACTCTGGAGAATATGTCGTTCGGTGGGAAGGAAAGTCTCTCGGAGCGACACTGCGCGTTAAATCTGAGCAACGAAAATATGAACTTGATCCCCCCCCCAGAGACTCCATTTGATCCTCAGACGTTGACGCACAACCTACTGGTATTGGATTTCGACTATTTTACAATCGAGATGGTTCCCGTCTCTCAGCTTCGAGTGCAGGATTGGATTGAACAGGCGCTGCACGTCCTACGACGTGATGTCAGCCCGTTCTTAGGTGGCATGAAATGAATGTCGTTCCATTTCGAAAAAAAGAACAAGCCGATACTGCCGTCCCCCTTAATCAAATAGAATTTGCCAAAACCTCTGCCCACAACGATACACTCGGGGACTTTTCCTCGCTGCGAGTTGGTGATGAAACGGGCGCGTTTACCCCTCCAAGGAAATCGGTCATAGAGGAGCGAGAAATAATGAGTATCGACCAACTCTATCACACCCCTGATGCTATCGCACCGGAACTAAAAACAGCGCTCCAACTAATGAGAACAGGCATCCAGAGGCTAGAAGAGGCCGAAAAGGCGCTTGTCTACGGGGACGCGATCGCATCCGGATTAGCATCGAGGATGTGGATCGCATGCTCTCGATTTTATCTCAGCGCACAGAGAACAGGGACGATGTCGTGCAAGCGCTCTGGGGGTTTGCAGGGGAGTGCTCTGAAGGGGGCCAGTTCAGCGCCGCCTGCGGCTATTACGAGAAGATTTTCGTCTTGGTGGATACTACTGGTGAAAAGGCCGAGTGCCTGTTGGCCATGGGGCAGGCACGGGAGCGATCGGGGGACCACAAAGCTGCGCTGGAAGCCTATTCCAGGGCGCTTGAGTTACCACAGGAACCGGACCTTGTCTGGTATTTCCTCCGCAACAACCTGGGGTACTGCCTCAATCTGGAAAGCCGGTATCAGGAAGCCGAGAAGCACTGCCGTGCCGCCATCAAGATCGATCCTGATCGATATAACGGACACAAGAACCTCGGTATTGCTCTCCAGGGTCTGGGAAGATACTGCGATGCGGCGAGGAGTTTCATCGCTGCGATCATGGCGTGTCCAGAAGATGTTCGCGCACTTGGGCATCTGGAAAATCTCATCGTTGCTCACAGGGAGATTCTGGAACAGGAGCTGGGCCTCCTGGAACCACTGAGGGAATGTTACGAGGTCGCCGAATCGACAAGAGCAAAACCCCCTCTTCAGTAGCCTTGACTGGGCTCAGAGGACCGGAGTGGCAGGGGGCTTGGGATTAATCGCGGCAAGCGAAAATATCGCCCCATATAGGAAGCAGGATTCGTGCCGGGGCATGCGACAAATTTGCAGCTTGTTTGGACTGTCGATTGCCAGGAGGTGTCTGTTGTGGAATAAGGCTCCCGCGAGAGTGCCCGCAGGAGCTTGGACAAGGCTACGTTGGTGGAGAGTGGTGGTTACGGATTTTCGCTAGGTTTCGCTTTGGAGGACTTCCACCATGCCCGACCTAGGATAGCGGGCAATTAAAAAAGCGCCTTTAAAGAAGCATCATCGCTGTCGAACCTCCTATCTGATTGGGTTAAATCAGACGCTCGCCGGGGGCGTATCCCGGTACTCCCAACACCTCTGGCCGCATTTGATTGCGAGGGGCACGATTCCAACGGTTGGACTCGTGCATCACCGCTACCCATCAGCCTTACACCGGCTACGGCCCAGCAATTTCTATTGATCGCAAGCGAAACCGAGTTTAGACTCAACAAATATTCAAGCACAGATAACAGGGAGCAGAACCGGGTTGACGATTGCTCTCTCCCGCTGAGGCTAAGACCCAGTAGCCATCGATTGCCCCGTATCAGCCCGCTGTTTTGCCATTCTGCACCGTGGAAGCGAGGGGTCTTCGCTCATGATCGGCAAGACGCTCGGCCACTATCGGATTACCGAGAAGCTCGGCGCAGGCGGCATGGGTGTCGTCTATAAGGCTCAGGATCTGCACCTTGGCCGGTTTGTCGCGCTCAAGGTCCTGCCGCCGGAGAAGGTCGCGGACCCCGAACGCAAACGGCGCTTCACCCAGGAGGCTAAGGCGGCTTCCTTCTATCCACGGATAACCGGGCAATTGACTCCATCCACCTATTACATGTTAGGCGTCAGGCCGGGCGTCTCGCATGAAGCCGCGGAAAGCTCATGACCCCGTCCCTCGATCGAATCGCATGGGTAACCTTTCTCATACTCGTCCCGCTCCTCTGGGCAAGCGGTTTTCGGCTCTTCATCAGATCCACCTTTCCTGCGGCAAAGAAGATCGGATGGTCTCTCTTCCTCGTTCTCGTTGGACTCGCAGTCGGTGCTCTTCTCCCGCTTCCGGGCATTCGCAACAGGTTCGCCCTGCTCCTTCTCGCGCTTCCCCTCCTGGCCATCGTCGACATTCAGCTTGCCAAGTCGAACCGAACGTTCCTATTCTGGTTTCGTGCATGCGCCTTCGAAGTCTGTACCGTCTTTGGAGTCGCCGCTCTCACACGCTTCCTGCTGGACCTCAGGTGACGCCTAACCTGCCGTTCCAGCGGACTCGCTTGGCTACGCTCGCTCGCCGCTGACCGAAGTCGTGCTCCAAACCGCAGATTTAATATCGGGAACCGTAACCGCCCCCGATGGGATTCCGGTCATTCGAGCGACGGTACGCATTGCAGCCAGCGGTTCCACGGAATTGAACGGTACGGAGCATTCAGGTTACCTTTAGGGCAAAACAGGAAATTCAGGACGATTCTCGATTGCCAACTTCGGGCTAAAGGTAACGGAGCTTAAGGTCTACATGCCCGGCTTTGCTGACTGGGAACTAAAGCTGGAGCCCAAGCAAATCCCAAAGACGTTGAATATAACTTTGCAGCCTTCCGAAAAGGTCGCTGACAAGCCTGCCATCACCGGAGGTGCGATCTACGGCGGAGTGCTTGATCCATCGGGCAATCCCAGCCTCGTGTTTACCATTTATCTCCTTTCCTTGGACGGTCAGGATTTGAACTCAAAACCACGAAGATTTATAAGCATCGATGGGAACTTTGAAATTAATAATCTACCCGAGGGCAACTATTCGATTTTTGCTCGGCGGCAAGATGACCGGCTTCCTGATTTGCGGGAGAATCCCTATCAGATCGAGGTCCACAAGGGCAAGGTGCAAGACCCAATCCTCTTGCGGTTGGTAGAACCAGCTATTAAATAGATCTGCCCAATCTCCGTTCTGGCCGCTCGGCCTCTCTCATGGTGCGATCACCTTGCTGTTGAGCAGAAGCGGCAGGGAAGGTGCAGTGCTCCAGGTGTCCAACGGTTGGATCTTTCGTTCCGCCTGGACCGAATGCAGTCGGAATCGCAGCATTCCGAAGGCCTAGTGGTTGTGAACCTGGTGGTACTGCGGAGCCCAAGGAAGGTAAGGCTCGTGTATCAGAAGTAGATAAAGGAGCTGCGCCGCATGATTGCAGAAACTCCGACCTTAGACCTCAAAATAAAAGTTCCGGTTCCATTGTCAGGAGTCAGAGTAGCAGAACCGGGCTCCCGACAGACTTCCTGAGTGTCCTGTGGTAGGTGTTATCTTGAGATTAATGGGATTGCTACAAGTTCGCGCCCCCGCAAGGTCAGGGGGGCCAGACAAATTTCACTCTCTTCCCCACTGCGGGGATCTTCAGCGGAAAAGCCAGTTTAATCTATCCCAGTGGATTGCATTGGCCGTGTCCATTTTCTCGGGTCGCCAATCTCCGGCTGCTAGAGGCCCGGTATCCACTTGTCCGGTTTATCCGTTTACGTCCAGAATGCCGTTTTTTCGTCCTTAACTTTACCATTACCGACTAAAATTCAGCCACCAGTCCAGATGAATCCAACACCCGCAATCAATCTCCATCTGAAACGGGATCCCGAATAATGTAGCGCGACTGCCTCAAAAATCGTAAGATAGCTGCAAAACAGCCGCAAAAAGTGCTGATATGAAGGAGAGCCTGTGATACGCCGGGCGATTATATTGAGCGCATTCTTGCTGTCAGGAGCGATCTCCATAGAGCTGGTGAAAAACAGACAGCCAAAGGTTGCCCCGGTTCATGAAGCTGTAGATACTTTCCCGGTGCAACTAGGGAATTGGGTTGGCGGCCCGCAGGTGGAAATGACTAGACAGGAATTAGAGATGCTCCGCGTCGAAACTTATATAAACCGCCGTTACGTCCAGCCTGACGGTAAAGCAGTTACACTCTATATCGGTTACCATCCTGAGGGTGGATTCCATTCTCCACTTAATTGCATGCCCGGACAGGGGTGGAACATAGCCGACAAAAAGTTCATTAGTGTTTCAGTTCCATCACTAGACCCAAAACAAGCGAGGTTTGAACATGACCGCGGCCGTCGCAGTTGTTCTCAGTCGCTGGCCATTTTCCCCACGCTGATTGTTGCCCATTGACACGGCAATGCACATTCAAGACAGACTTCCGGCTCCTGTTTTCTA
>JBGQNR010000318.1:0-5482 GCA_041501225.1 Acidobacteriota bacterium | reverse complement strand
GTGGTTTCTTTTGTTCACCTGGAGTGTGCTCCTTTTGGTTGTAGTGGTTATTTGCTAATTCCTATTATAACCAATAAAGACGCACATTCCAGGACTATTTTACCCTTTCGCCCCAAAAATCACGCTGGTTTATGGACTAGGAGCCCGTCCGAGAATTAGGAGGGGCCGCGTTCCGAGCGCCGCGGGGGCAGATGCCAGGCGGCGCGACGCAGGCGATGTCTCGGTAAATCGTCGAGGAGCGCCAACGCCGCAGATGCCCCCGCGCGGCCCCTCCTAATTCTCGGACGGGCTCCTAGCTGGCGGGAACCACGAAATACACGAACCGCACGAAATTGTTTTCGTACAGCTCAATGCAGTCTTTCACGCACCGCGGGTGCGCGAAGGTGCCTGAATATGGGGCTGCAAGGTGGGCGCCGCATGGCGCTCAAATGCCCGGGTTATCCGATCGCGAGCCCCATGCGGCGGCCGGGGCTTACTTGCATGGTTCACCTATTATGCTGGCAGAGGTCGTAGGGGATTGGAGGGAGCTGTGCTGAAGTCTGTGGCAGCGGCGGATTCTTCCGCGCCCCTGGGCCGGGATACTCCCTTCCCGGGCGCCAGATCCGCGCTTGCACTTCTGCTGCTTATTAACCTGTTCAACTACATCGACCGCCAGGTGCTCTCTGCCGTGGTAGGTCCGCTCAAGGTTACGTTCTTCGGCACCTCCGGCGACACGGGCATGGCTGGTGTACTGGGCGCCATCCTCAACTGGTTCCAGAAACAGCTTGGTTTCAAACCCGAAGATGCCCTGATCGGTTTGCTGGGGACGGCTTTCATGCTCGTTTACATGATGGCCGCGCCCCTGTTCGCGCGGCTCGCAGAACGCAAATCGCGCTGGACGCTGATAGGTATTGGAGTGATCCTCTGGAGCCTGGCCAGTGGCGCCTCCGGACTGGCGACCACGTTCCTTGCACTCCTGATTACGCGCTGCTGCGTCGGTATCGGTGAAGCCGCATACGGGCCGGTAGCCCCGACGATGATCTCGGATTTGTACCCGGTAAAAATCCGCGGTCAGGTGCTGGCATGGTTCTACATCGCCATCCCAGTGGGAAGCGCCTTGGGATACGTTTTGGGTGGCGCCGTTGCGGATTCCGGGATTGGCGCATGGGGTGAGGCCGTGTTCGGTTTCAAACCCGAGAGTTGGCGCTGGGCATTCTTCCTGGTAACGCTACCTGGAATTGTGCTCGGGCTGTGGACCTTCTTCATGAGGGAACCGCTGCGAGGGCAGGCCGATCTCGCAACCGCAGCGAAACCGAGGGCCGTGCCCTGGCGCGATTATCTGGTTCTGCTGCGGACGCCGTCCTATACCTTGTGTACCCTCGGCATGGCAGCCATGACCTTTGCGATCGGCGGCATCGCATTCTGGATGCCGTATTACCTCTCCAGCCTTCCGGGAGCCCCCGCGTATGCTGTCACCACGACGACCTTCGGCGCGATAACGGCGGTAGCAGGCCTGCTGGCTACTTTGGCGGGCGGCATGGCCGGCGACAAGTTGCGAGCGCGCTTTGCGGGTTCCTACTTCCTTGTCTCCGGCGCCGCTATGCTGGCGGGATTTCCCATTTTCCTCCTGGTATTGAGGACGCCGTTCCCCTGGATATGGCTGTTGATCTTTCTCGCCTGCTTCTGTCTGTTTTTCAACACCGGCCCAACCAATACCATCCTGGCCAACGTAACCCACCCGTCCATGCGCGCGGCAGCTTTTGCCTTCAATATCTTTGTCATCCACGCGCTTGGCGACGTAATTTCGCCCGTGATCGTCGGCTTTCTCAACGATTGGTTCAAGGACATGAACCGATCCTTTTTCATCGTCGGCTTGACGTTCCTCGCCGCCGGCGTGCTCTGGCTTCTCGGTGCGAGGTATCTGGAGCAGGACACCAGACTGGCACCGACCCGCCTGAGCTAATACCGCGCACGCGTTCCCTTATCTTGCCCCCAAACCCGAACTCATCGACAAACGCCGGGTCTCCAGGTTGCTGGCGACGCGAAGGCCGGCGCAGGCTTGGTGTTTTTGGTGAAACTAATGGGCGATTGCCGGCATCGTGGTAGGTTAAGTCTATAAGGGGGAAATCTGTATCACTGTTGTGGGGAAATGCGGATTTGCCTACCCATATCAAACAGGAGGAATGTATGGCCGACAAAAAGATTATTGCGGTGGCGGGAGCGACAGGCTCACAGGGCGGGGGCTTGGTCCGCGCCATTCTGAACGACCCGAATGGAGGGTTCGCGGCACGCGCGCTGACGCGAGACGTCAACTCTGCAAAGGCAAAAGAGTTGGCAAAACTGGGCGCCCAGGTGGTGGAGGCCAACATTGATGATGTGGAAAGCTTGAAGCGGGCCTTCGCCGGGGCGTACGGGGCTTATTGCGTCACATTTTTCTGGGAGCATTTCTCGCCAGAAAAAGAACAGGCCCAGGCAACCGCCATGGCCAAGGCGGCAAAGCATGCAGGCCTCAAACATGTCATCTGGTCTACCCTCGAGGACACACGCAAGTGGGTTCCTCTCAGCGACAACCGCATGCCCACCCTCATGGGAAAATACAAGGTGCCCCATTTTGACTCCAAAGGCGAAGCCGATCATGTGTTCAAGGAACTCGGCCTGCCGGCCACGTTTCTGCTGACATCGTTCTATTGGGACAATTTGATTCACTTCGGCATGGGGCCAAAGAAGGGTCCGGACGGCAAGCTGTCCATCACGCTGCCGATGGGCGACAAGAAGCTCCCGGGCATCGCTGCCGAAGACATCGGCAAGTGTGCTTATGGCATCTTTAAAAAAGGGCAGGAATTCATCGGCAAAACCGTCGGCATCGCCGGCGAGCACTTGACAGGCGCGCAGATGGCCGCCGCACTCACCAGAGCCCTCGGGCATGAGGTGAGTTACAGCAGCGTGCCGCCGGAGGTCTATCGTGGCTTTGGCTTTCCGGGCGCCGAAGATCTCGGCAATATGTTCCAGTTCAAGCGCGACTTCGAGCAAGATTTCTGCGGCGCGCGCAAGCTCGAGATTTCACGAGCCCTTAATCCTGCCCTGCAGAACTTTTCTGCCTGGCTCGCCCAGAACAAAAACCTCATTCCCATTGAATAGGGTAACGATTGATTCTCGACCGCGGTCCTGCCGGACCGCGGTCACCTTGTGGCGCCATGGTCGGAGCACTACCATTCAAGCTCTCAGCGATCGGATGCCTGCGCTCGATAAACACCCGCCAAACTTATAAAAATCTAATCCATATCAAGCTTTAATTTTGTATCAGCCGGAGCACAGCGCGGATATAATCGCATCTCTCCCAGCCGCACATGGGGGTATAGGAAAATGGCACTTGGATATGCTCACACTCCTTAAGTGCCATGGAAGCAGGAATGGATTTTACTATCCGAAGGAGGCGCTGTGTTCACATCATCGCGAAAGTCATTTTTAACTCTATTTATGTCATTGGTGTGCCTCCTGAGCGTTCTGAGCTTCGGCCAGAATGCTCAGAGCCCGGTCACAGCCGATGACTACAGTCAGTTTGCCTGGCGGTGGGTCGGTCCTCAGACATTTTCGGGGCGCATCACCGGCTTCGCCGTTCCCAGGGGACAGAGCACGACCTATTACGTCCTCACTGCCAGCGGCGGTCTATGGAAGACCATGGATGCGGGAACTCATTTTGACCCCATTTTCGAGCACTACGGTACGCTGAGCATGGGTTGGCTGGCCATTGCGCCTTCCAATCCCGATATCCTTTATCTGGGAACCGGCGAACCGATGCATGCCCGCGCCAGCACGCACGGCAACGGCATGTGGAAGTCGACCGATGCAGGCAAGACCTGGACACATATTGGCCTGGAAAAGAGCTACTTCATCCCCAAAGTCGAGGTCGATTTCAAGAACCCTGACATCGTCTATGTCGCGGCCGAAGGCAAGCTCTACGACAATGAACTGGACTGCGAACGTGGCTTGTTCAAGACCACGGATGGCGGCAAGACCTGGACAAATCTGGGGCCAATGAAGGATCGGGGAGTTGGAGACGTGGTGATTGACCCGCGCAATTCCAATATCGTCATTACCGCTTCCTACAAAACCTACCGCCGCGCCTGGACATATGGGGACCGGTGGCCGGGAAACGACATTTACAAATCGATAGACGGCGGCAAAAGCTGGAAGAAAATCACCAATGGGCTTCCATCGGGCGCCGAAACAGGTCGTATTGGATTCGCCCTCTATGAGAAAAATCCCAGCATCATTTACGCGCGCGTGGGCCAGGCTGTCAATCTTGGCTTTGCCGAGCGCGATGGCATAGCCAACTTCCGCGCCGGCGGCGCCGGCGGCGGCAGAGGCGGCGGTGGAGGTGGAGGCGGCAGGGGCGGCGGAGCCGGCGGCACCGTACTCTTCCCGGAGAATTACACTTTCGATCAGTTCAAGACCTACAAGATCAATCCCGATATCGCCAAGCTGGCACCCAAGTTCACCCCGATCGCAGCTGCGAACGAAGCCGAACTGGTGACCAAACTCAACGAAATGATTCAGGACAAGGACTTCCTTGCCAAGAACGGCATCGACATTGCCAAACTCGATCAGGCTGCCCGGAAGATTTACGCGAAAAACACCGAAATCATCAACTCCATCAATGAGATCGACAAACTGATGAAGAAGGAAGCTCCGGCCGCGGATTCCACGGAAGCCAAGGGCCGGGCTCAGATAATCAACCGTCACGCCCTCGAGATCCTGTATGCCAATGCGCTCATGATCCTGCAGCCCACCAAGAGGGATGGCGCTGTCTACCGGACGGACGATCTGGGCGATACCTGGAAGATGATGACCGAGTACAAGCAGACCGGCGGCAGCGCTCTGGTCAATCAGACCGAAGATGGTTACTACGGCCGGATCATTGTGGACCAGACCAACGACCAGGTGGTGATTTGCGGCGATACCAGCGCTACAATTTCAAAGGATGGCGGCAAGACCTTCCAAGCGACCGGGTGGGACAGTCGCGGCTCTCTGGCCATGCCTACTCACGTCGACCACCGCGGCATCTGGATGGACCCGCTCAACCCCAATCACATCCTCGATGGCAATGACGGCGGCCTCTGCGAAACCTGGGATGGCGGCAAGCACTTCAGCCAGAAGAGCACCATTAGTGCTCAGCAGTTTTTCGATGTGTCCGTAGACAACGAGCAGCCGTACAACGTCATGGGCGGAACCCAGGACAACGGTTGCTGGTTGGGCCCGTCTCAGACCCGGAACCAATACGGCATCTTTGGCGCCGATTGGCTGTACCTGCAAACAGGTGACGGTTTCTATGCGGTCCGCGACTGGTGGAATCCCGAGTTCATTTACTGGGAAAGCCAGTTCGGCGCCTCACAGAAGATGAACCTGAAAACCGGCCAGATGAGCGGCCTGGCCCCGCGTCTCACTCAGGAGCAGATCGCTGCCGGCGCAGCCCCGCTGCGTTTCCAGTGGAACGCGCCCATCG
>JBGQNR010000317.1:0-5489 GCA_041501225.1 Acidobacteriota bacterium | reverse complement strand
TTCAGGGCTGTTTTACGTGGGCGCACATTCCCAGGGCTAACGCCCTGGGCTGATCTGCGGCGCCCTTTCAGGGCTCGCAACGGCCTTGCCTCCCTCCGGGAGGCTTCCTGAGGCCACCCGCTCTGCGGGTGGAGACTCACTGCAGGAAACATAATATCTCTGCCCCCCCCCCCTGCGCTGAGCTCTTGCCTTTCTCTGATAATTCGCACCAATCCATAAGTCCCCATGAAACATCTCATCGCCAGTTTCCTAAACATCAGCCAACCACCTCAAAAAGTAGATACCATCTTTGTTCTCGCCGGCAGAGAGAACCGGAAGGCCTACGGCATCAAGCTTTGGAAGCAAGGATTTGCCTCTGAATTGATCCTGAGCGTCGACCGATTCGAGTGGCGAAGATTCTATGATCTCGGCTTGGCCTCGGACGGGGGACTTCGACAACTGGTCGAAAGCACCCCTCCTGAAAAGCGTCACTTCTTCGTGCGCTTTCGAGGGCACGAAGCGGAAGCACATCTGATTTTTAAGTTACGCTACGGGACACTTTCCGAGGCACAGGCGTTGGGTAATCTGCTCAGAGCTTCTGCACCGACCTCACTTATGGTTATATCCAATCCAGCCCACCTTCGGCGTGCCGGCGTGGCATTCCGCCATTCGTTCCGCGGCCTCACCACAAAGTTGATCTTTGTGGCCACCCCTGCAGACAAAGCCCCCGGCAGCGCCGTCGCAATCTGGACTGAGTTCGCCAAATATCTATTTTACAGAAGCAGCTTGCATGCCTGGTTCTAAAGTATTGTATTACATCATTGCGTTTGCGTTGGCGCTTCCCTGCCTCATCTTAGGGATTATGACAGCAGCCGGCATCCAGGAATTCCAATCCGGAGTCTTGGCACCGGTGACACCCATTCAGCAGCGACCGGAATGGAACCGTTTCACGATACTGGTCTGGCAGTGGCAGAACGATGTCAGGCGTGATGCCGCCCTATACGATCAAGCCGGCCTTCATGGCTTCCACATCGACCGGGGTGCCGGGGAAGACGACCTGGTCCGCTTTTCTCTCAAGCGCGGATTTCCCTACTACGTAGACCACGCGGCCGGCAAAGGCATCCTGTATTTAAGGGGGGCTCTGCGCCCCAATATAACCGGCAAGAGCGGACTCCTGATCCGTCCGAACAGCCTGTCAGATCCAGCGATGATCAAGTCATTGAAAGACCAGTTGCACGACAATATCTCGACAACGAAAAAAGGCTTGGTTTACGCATATGCTTTTGACGATGAGATTTCCTTGGGCGCATTCAACTCTCCGGCAGAAGTCGACATCCACCCAAACTCGATCTCCTGGTACCATCGCTGGCTGCAGGAGCGCTACAACTCGATCACGCGCCTGAATGAAGTGTGGGGAACAAACTACGGTTCATTTATCCAGATAGATCCCATCAGCTTCGAAGACGTCCGCCGCGCAGCTTCCGCACCGCCATTGGCAAACTGGAACCTGTCGCGCTGGATGGAGTGGCGTGATTTCATGGATTATCAGTTCGCCGCAGTTCTTGCAGATTTGACCCGGTATGCCAATACATTAGATCCCAGGATTCCCGCTGGTTTTGTCGGCGGCCAGCAGCCATCCGCTTATGGCGGGTACGATTATGGCTTCCTATCCCGAGCCGTGCAGTGGATGGAAGGGGAGCAGGATCTCCTCCGCTCGTTTTGGAACCGCCCGCGCCGCCCGCACCTTAGAACATACAATCTGACCGGCTCATTGAAACGGGACACATGGATTCTCTGGCAGCGCCTGGCGCATGGGGATCAGGCAACGATCGCCTGGCCCGAAGGCTGGTTCCCTGCCGGACGAGAACTGGCACCAGAAGTCAGACAGCTTGCACCCGTATTCCGGGAAGTCCAGGGCCCTGTAAGCGAGTTCATCGTGCGTCCGGATTCATACCTGGAGGCTGACCCGATCGGCATCTACTACTCTCACCCAAGCATACGGGCTAGTTGGGTCATGGATGTCGCAACCCATGGTAATTCCTGGCCCAACCGCGCGTCGAGCCTGGACGACGAAAATCTCACTTCCGGATGGCTGCGACGCTCATGGGGAACTCTGCTGCGAGACCTGGGGTACCAATATGATTTTATCAATTACCTCGATGTTCAAGAGAATAAGATCAATCTTATCGATCGATTCAAGGTGATCATCCTTCCCCAGACAATCTGCCTCTCCGATGTCGAATCGAATGCCCTGCGCAATTTCGTATCGTCCGGAGGCACTCTAATTGCAGACAACCTCTGCGGCCTGCTGACTGAAACCGGCAGAGGACGCAAAAAGGGATCTCTGGACGATCTGTTCGGCGTGACCCGCGATGAAGCGCAGGGCTACCTGGACGGCCGCAGTATCACGGAAATTGACGGCGAGTACTACGACCAGCCTTTCCCTAAACGCCTCCATGCCTACCAGGGCGCAAACAAGCGCGGTGCAATGGTTGTCTACGAGAGAGGAACGGCAATAACCGCGGCAAGGAGCAAAGGCAACGCCATCTATCTGAATCTGACCCCAGCCTCCTACGCCTATTTCCCCACCCGCAGCTCAGATATGGGAATCCAATGGCGTGATCTCCTTGGTGTTATCCTCCGCGGGGCAGGCCTAAAACCCAGGGTGGAAGTAACGGGTTCCACCTGGCTGGAATCGCTGTTGTGGCGTTGCGGCAGTCATTATTGTCTCGCGATTATCAAAAACCCGTCCGTGGACAGCTACGTCCCCCTCGATGAGGGCGCCACTCAAATAAAAGTGAGCTTAAACCTGCCGCCCGGCACAGTCAAAAACCTGCGCACAGGCCGGGTTTTCGGCGGTACATCCACATTCACGGACACATTCCTCCCCCATGAAGCCAACCTATACGAATTGGTCCTGAATGAGGCGACTTCTCTGCGCTCTCCGGCCCCTCTGCGTTGAGGTGTTCGGGAACTGAATATAATATAACCTCCGCGGTAAATCGGACGATGTGATCATCGAATTACAGCGCCAAGGCATGTAACTCAAAGGGCGAAGCTCTAACATCTTGCCGACCGATAGCCTCCAGCAACCAGTCAGAATCAGCACGCCGGATCTAGCCGGCTCTGGAATGGAAAACTCCTGGGACAGCTATGTCCGCGGGCACTCTCAAGGCACGGTATTCCACCTGGCCGCATGGCAACGATTGATCCGTAATTCCTTTGGCCACAAACCGAAGCATATTGTGGCTCAGGACCAGGATGGCAAAATCATCGGCATGCTGCCCCTTTTTCTCGTCCGAAGCCGCATTTTTGGACGCATGCTGATCTCAACGCCGCAGGCAGCCTACGGCGGCATCCTCGCCGATTCTGATCCCGTCGCCGACAGGATTCTCGAGCAGGCGCGCCGCATCGCAAAAGAAAACGCTGTTCAATTTCTGGAACTGAGAAGCTACCGCAATAGCCTCAAGGACTCCAACCTGACTCCAAAGGACCTCTACGTCACTTTCCGCCAGGAATTGCAAACGGATTCCGAGAAAAACATGCTCGCGATCCCGCGCAAAACCCGAGCCGAGATCCGCGAAGGCATCCGCAACGGCCTGGAATTCAAGATCGACGGGACAGACGTAAATGCCTTCTACCAGGTCTATGCGCGGAGCGTTCACGACCTTGGCACACCCGTATTCTCTAAGCGTCTGTTTGCCAACGGCTTGAGGGAATTCGGCTCCGATTGCCGAATCTTCTCCGTCCACTGGCAAGGGAAAATCGTCGCCGCAGTCTGGACCCTATTCTACAAAGATGAGGTCATCCCCTACTACGGCGGCAGCATCCGTGAATACAATCGTCTGGCAGTAAACAATTTCATGTATTGGATGCTCATCCAGTACGGCTGCGAGCACGGTTATAAGATCTTCGACTTCGGCAGGAGCAAAAAAGGAACCGGTTCCTTCGACTTCAAGAAGCGCTGGGGCATGACCATGGAGGACCTCCCCTATCAGTACCACCTGGAGAGCCAAAAATCCATGCCCGACACTTCCCCATTAAATCCGAAGTTTTCCCTAAGCATCCGCCTATGGCGCAAGCTCCCCTTGCCAATAGCTAATACTCTCGGCCCAATAATATCTAAACACCTAATCTGATTCCTCCGCGCCCTCCGCTTTGAAAATTTTATATCTAGCCCATCGGATCCCATATCCCCCGAACAAAGGTGACAAGATCCGTTCCTTCCACGAGATCAAGCACTTCAGCCGCCACCACGAAATCCACCTCCTGGCCTTTTACGATGATCCCAAGGAGGCCATTCACGCAGAGGATCTCAAACAATTCTGTAAAACCGTAACTCTGATTCCCCTGCACCGCCGGCGCCAGCAGGCACGGGCCATAATGGCTATGCTTGGACGCAAACCATGGACCCTGGGCTATTTCTCAAACCCTCAGATGTGGGCGGCTGTGCGCGCACGATTTCGTTCATCCGGTTTCAACGCAATTTTCGTCTATTCCTCCTCCATGGCTCCCTATGTTGCCGCTGAAAACAGAATTCTGAAAATCCTCGATTTTGTTGACTCTGACGCCTCGAAGTGGCTGCAATATGCGCGCCTTAAACCGGCTCCCGCGAGTTGGCTTTACTCCTATGAGGGGAAGAACCTGCTCGCGTTTGAAAAAAAAATGGCGTGTGCCTTCGACGCTTCAGTATTTGTTTCACCCCGTGATGCCGGGCATCTGAGCGCTCAAGAGTATCGCGGCAAGATCCATATTGTGCAAAACGGAATTGACCTTGATTCCTTTGTGGGCATGAAGAACGAAGAGGCTTCGCAGACCATCATTTTCACCGGCGCAATGGACTACTTCCCGAACATCGATGCCGTATCCTATTTTGCCCGGGATGTTTTTCCCCTGATTCGCGAATCATGTCCCCATTCTAAGTTTATGATTGTAGGCAGCAAACCGGCCCCAGAGGTTCAGCGACTTGCGGTTCTGCCGGGTGTTCAGGTAACTGGTACGGTCCCCGATGTCCGCCCGTTTCTGGCACAATCCAAAGTAGCGGTCGTCCCGGTGCGCATCTCGCAGGGAATTCAAAACAAAATCCTGGAGGCTCTGGCCGCAGGCTTGCCGGTAGTCACAACTTCGGCTGCCGCCAAGGGACTTACGTCGATGAGTGATTTCGCGCTTGCCGTTGCTGATGAACCCAAGGCTTACGCCGAACGCGTGATTACCTACCTGCAGACCACACTTGCTGCCGAACAAATCGCAGCAACACGCCGCCGCTTAAAGCAGGAGTATGACTGGGATACTAATCTCTCTGCTTTTGACCGCATGTTTGAGATGCGAACGGCTCCGCTCTCGGCGGGATAGTCTTCCCTGGAAGCTGTGAAAATATCAATTGCAGACATCGAACCGCCAAGACCACGAAGACCGCGAAGAAGAATAACTGCAATTCTTTGAGGTCTTTGCGGTCTTCGCGGTGACTGCTGTTGCCACCCGACTGCGCAGTATTTTTCTTCTCCTTCCGG
>JBGQNR010000316.1:0-5526 GCA_041501225.1 Acidobacteriota bacterium | reverse complement strand
CAGGTCTTGAGGAGACTCTGCCAGCAATTGACTGAGCACCAATGCCGGTACCCCGGGTCGGATCAGCAACTAAGGTTCCAGGTACGCGCCTGCACAATTCCGCTATAATCCCATGTCAGGAGTTCTGAAATGCTTATAAGTCGGGGTTGCATCTTGCACTTCGCATCCGCCTGGCGTCCAACCGTTGGACTGATATCAAAGGGAATCGCCCTGCGGCAGACTACCTGGAGAATGCCGGTTCAGTTCAAATGCTACCCCCCCCCCCCCAGGGTCCAGGTTGGACCGGCTAGGGACTTCCTGATCCCGGTCGCCTCGAAGGAGCCAGGTCCTGCGGCAGACCTTCGAGGACGGCTGGCATTGTGGATGGCACACTGCCGGAGCAGGAACAGACTATAATGCCGATCCAAGCTCATCATCGCCCCGGTGAACACAACTTCATAATGTTATAGCCAGTTTAACCCCACTATGCGGATCAAGTCCGGTACGATTCAAAATGCTTTGGAATTGCAGAAATGGAAAGGGCCGCCCCGAAGAGCGGCCCTTGTGAACTATTCGGAAGTCGTACGGAGAATGCTTTATCCCTTCCTCCTGCGCCATGCTGCCAAGCCGATCACGCCAAGGCCGGTGCCGAGGAGGAGGAGGGAGGCGGGTTCGGGGATCGTGGAGGTCGAAGGTTCTGGCGATATTTCGTTGATGACCAGATCAGTTTTGAAGCTCGCCACTTCAGTGGCGATTTGTGCGCTCGGCGGAATAAATGTATAACCTGCAAGTTCGGTCTTGGCATTCAGATACCCGGTAAAATAGAGCAGATCGCCGACCTGCATCGATCCAAGATCGAAAGAGCCCTTTGTCGTCGTGCCTCCGAAATTCACATCAAGCGCCACATATTCCCTGTTAAACTGAAGCGCTTCATAATCAAAACCCCATATTTGAGGGCAGACGCCATAGTGAGGGAACTGACCGTACAAATAATAATAAAAGATTCCCAGTTGGCTGAAGAGATTAAACTCCCAGGCCAGGCCATAGGCGTCCTTCGTATAGGCGTCGGCCATCGCAGCGGGGATAATTGTATAGGCAAACAGCACGTCAGATTCAGACTTCGAGGTTCCGCCCAGAGAGGCGTTAAAATGAGAGTTGAAGTATTCATAGTCGAGGCTGACGTCCGCCGATGCCCCAGACGCGCCTGTCAGTTGGTAAACTGATGCCCAAGTCCATTTGTCGCTGCTGGCTTGAACTTGCCCGATTAGAGGAATATCCATTACACCCGAGAGGTATAGTAAGCCTGAGGTAGAGGCAAGAGCTTCCATGTGGCCGTAATCAAAAGTGATGCCTGTGAATTGGCCGCCCGGTCCGATCAGATTCTTATCAATACCAAAGAAATGGCCGAAGTCATTAGGATCGATACTAAGAAAGCTGCCTATGATTGGAATATCCACTGGAATTGATGCTTGCGGACCCGTTTTTGCCGTCGTCTCAAAAGAATAGCTGTCTAGAAGCGAAAACGATGTGCTCAGTGCCAAGGCAGGCAGCATTATGACGATGACCGCCGTAACCATGGTGACGAATCCTATCCTGGAAAATATTACTCGTTTCATTTTCACTCTCCTTCGCATTCGACAAATTTAAAAGTGAAAGGATTGATACCGTTCGTTTAAGAGCCACCCTCCTACTCTTGGCTACGAGAGATTGCATCAGGTCTTTGGATTCATGCTCGATTATCACGGCGGCCAGTGCGGACGCCAAGATTCAGTTAGACTTTGGATTAAGACTATCGGAGGCTTTTAGAGGACTAGGGGTATGTTCTGAGGACCAAATTGATCTAGGCGAACCCAGTCTCCGATCCATTCTAAGAATAAGCAATTCTCTAACCATTCTCCCGACTACGATTCGCCTTCAGCTACGGATTGTTACTAAGTAGCGGCATTTAAATGGCTTGGAAGGACCCGTATTTGCTCGCATCGAGGAATTTGGCGGAAAACCGAAACGCAATGCTGTAAAGCCCTCCGACATCATCATTTTGAAACGCTGTATCAGCATGGCCGACAATATTAGACAATGTTAATGATGGATATGTGGGATGAGCAGGATGCTGGACTGTCGGTTTTCTTTACACATTTGTGAAGATCACGGCAGGCCCGCGAGGGCTCAGGCCTGCCCTGAGGTTCCGGCAGAAGGAACGATCCCCGCAACCTTGCAGTTTTATGATGAGCTGTTTTATTTCTGAAAATGATCCAACGGTTAAAGACGACGGTGAAAGACGGTGTTGGAAGTGATGGCCGATACAGCTGAAAGCCGCGTCCCTAGCGGTCAGGATTGGTGCCGGGGGGCGGAATTGAACCGTCGACACACGGATTTTCAGTCCCTCCCGGCGCATTCTCGGCAACCTGCCGCAAGCTTATCATTTACGAGAAAACCCGCATGGATACAGGCTAGGAATAGGATATAAGATTCATCCATGTTGTCCATGGTTCGCCACCATTTCCACCCAATTACCCGCCATTTACCCACAGGCTACCCACAACGAATTCCGCCGAAGAACTGCACGGCTTCGTCCAGCTGACCGGCATTTCCTTTCCGCAACCCAGGCGCAACCAGAGGGGCGGGGGGTAGGTTGAGCCCCTGGCCGGGGTGGGGGTTAATTAATGAGTCTCAGTCCCTCCCGGCGGATTCGGAATTTTTTCACTCGTAATTCCCGCACCTATTCGACTGTCACTCTCCATCCTTGAAACGCGCATTTATCCAGGCGAATACCTCGGCATCCAGCAACCCAACCGACATTCTCCTGTTCCCACCCGTCCACTCTGCTGTAAAATTGAAAACCAAATCGATCAGGACTTGAACAGTTCAATTCACGCAAAATGGTAAGCAGAACAGGAGACCATCATGGCAGAGCCGGAACCGACCAAAGAGGAGTTGCTGAAACGGATCGCGGAGCTGGAACAGCAAGCTCACGCCAAGAAACCAGCGGAGCTGGAATTCCGTGTGAGTGAAAAGGGAGGCATTAGCGTTTACGGCCTTGGGAGGTTCCCGGTGACGTTATATTATGAACAATGGTCGCGCCTGCTGGACCGCGCCGAGGAGCTGCGAACGTTTATCGAGGAGAACAAAAGCAAGCTGAAACTGAAGCCACGGGCTGGGGAATGAGTCGGAAGCTGTGCCACCCCTCGGAACCGGGACCCGATCACAAAAATTGTAGTTGTTTGGACTATCCACCGAGGCGTTGGAATTGCTCAAGAGCCGCCTGGAAAAGACCAAGAGCAACGCGGAGTTCCTGCTGAGCATGAACCTGGATTGACGGCGAAGGTTTGCCCGCAGATTTCGCAGATGACGCAGATTCAAAGAAAAACGGCGAAGAGGAATGAACCACAGATGAAAACGGATGGACACGGATAAGAGGAGCGGACGGAAATGGCCAAAGCAACAATCTCGGCAGGATTGTTGGCTCAGATTCAGCACTATGTGGCTTATGACGCCATCGGGGTGACCGCGGTTCGAGGTCACGAACCGGGAACACGAGACGCCGTGGTTGATTTCCTGAGACGACTGGATATTTCACACATTCCAAGTCAGGGCGAGGCGGTTTTCAAGAATTGGCTGAACAGGCAAACCGAGCGTCTTCGAGTAAAGCTCCCAGGCCTCAGTAAGGCTCGGCTTTGGGGCGTGGCGAGGAAGTCAGTGAACCTGTTTCTGCGCGGGTGCCTCTACAATCAGTACCTTCGCGACGAATACCATCTCGACCGAATCACGGCCCTGCTGGAGATTCCACTGGACAGCAGAGTCGCCAAGAAACTCCGGGAGAAATATGTGAAGGACTTGCGGGAAAAATGGCCTGGTCTCAAGAGGTTAGAGCCCGATTACAGCGACCGTCTCCAGTCTTGTGCCGCAACCTGGGCCAAGACCATGAAACTGCCCGCTCGCGTATTCCTCGACCACCAACTTTTTCTGCCAAGCGGCAAGACATAGGACCGCTTACAAACGCCCAGCCCTCGCTCCCCAGCTCCGCCAAGGCGCTGTTCATGTCACCCCAGTACCGCACCGGATAATCGTCGTCTTCCAGGACCGGATGCCAGACCCCATAGGCGAAATCGAGCCAGCCGTTCTGGCGCATGAGCAGTTCCTCCACTGGTAATGTTTCGCCAGCAGCCCTCATATTTCAGGAGAGCCGCAAAAAAATCATGCTTGTTGGCGTCCAACGTTGGAGTGGAAGGGATAAATTGCAGAGAGGGATCATACCTGTGATGGCCGGGGTAGGTCGAGGAGTCGCATTCCGAAAATCGAAAGGGGGTTCCCTAATGCTGATGTCCACAAATGCGGTTTTAATCGCTGGGATTCCGAAACGTGATTACTTGAAAGTCTCGTTCGGCACAGTGGAAATTCGTATCGCTGCCTGTGCAAGCTGCCGCAGTGCGGTCTCGCAGAAAATCCTGATCCTCTGTGATGGCAAAAACGAGCGGCGTGCGCGTTGAAGCTATCAAGGCAAAAACTCACGCACTCAATTTGACTCTTACCTTCACATCGGAGGTGCTCGATGAGAACAACCCGAGGCTAGTGTCCCTCAGCACGAGATAATAGACGCCATTATTGAGTCTCGCTGTGCGGCTCATAGTTTTTGTTTTGATTGCCTCAAAGTCTGACAGAACAGCGAACCTATTTCCGGCTTTCATCTCCTGCAGCCCACTCGCATCGACCAGGAACACATCCATAGGATTGCCTCTGACCACTTCGACCATTACCGACAGACTACCCGTGTATGGCAACGAGAGAGGTATGGACATCATCGATGAGGCTTCCACTGTCACAACCGAATCTTGCAGATCGACGGGGGCCTTCACTAGGGTGCCGACAATTGTATTGGCTGCTTTTTCGCCAACCGAAAAACGCAAGAAAAGCCAGATTCCTCCACACAAGACAGCAATAATTACTGCAAACCGCAGGAGGGTCTTGAGATTTGCCTTGGGATTCAGGAACTGTGAAGATGTCCCTTTGTTCGACCGTGGCAAGGACGTAGCCTGAGCTGAACCAAGGTGTGCTGCCTCTTGCGGTTCCCGGCTACCAGGCTCGTGACTGAAAAACTCTTTCTTAGCAACAGCAAACTCTTCATCAGTTAGCGCCCCCGTATCACGTAGCCTTGATAACTCAATCAATTTTTCAGCTATTGCCATGACATCCTCCGCGAAATCTACCCGTAGGCACTATCAGAACGATGGTTGCCTTACTCCTAGATACTCATCGGGCAATTGTGAGCAGAGATTAATTTTCTGAAAACAGATGACATACCGAATCAGGAGAGCGCAACATGGCAAGTGACATGGAGCTGGAAATCCCATACCGGAGAAGAGCCCGATATCTCACTCTCCGCCCCGAGACCATCGAGAAGACCTTCTCCGATTGCGTGATGGACCTCAAGGAGGTCATGGTCCTTGATGGCATCGACATCCTGCCCGACAACTCAGGCTTCCGAGTCCGGTCTCACGACCTACACGGGCCGCTGCCAGAAATTGTGGTTGAGGATAGCGGCGACACGTT
>JBGQNR010000315.1:0-5538 GCA_041501225.1 Acidobacteriota bacterium | reverse complement strand
TGGCTGGTAGCAATCGTGAAGCTGCGTGATGAGATGGTCCGCTTTCTGCCGGGATGCAAGCTGCTGCCTCCGACGAGCATGGGCGGCAAAGCGGTCGCCGGGCTCAAGGTGGGGCCGAGAACTTGGCTTGCGGAGGGAGAAGATTTCCTGGCGGCGTATCATGAGCTGTACAAGCAGGTGGTCGGCTGAGGTTGCGGCTGATCCAGTGGCGATCATAGCGCAGTGAAAATTGAATGGATTCGAGTCCACTGGCCTATGTCACCGGAGCGGATTCCGCAATCACGTACGATTCGATGGCTGATATTGATCTGTACACCCCCAACAACCCCTTACTTAGCAGAGTCTCCGATCCGATAAGCATTGCGTAGCAGAATCCGCCGGTTTCGGCTACAAAAGGTACTCCAGCCGCTGAATCAAGGCCGTGGGCGCGGGCAAACATCTCGGACGATCGCCGCAATAACTCTGGAACCCGGCGTTTTTACTCAATGAAGGGGGGCGCGAATGCTACTCGAACCCAGGAAAATCACAGATATCCTGGACCTATTCACCAGTGAGGATATCGCCGATATCTTGTATTCGCTACGACTGCCGGACTCAGGGAACAAGGCAGACCGGATCTCACGGTTACTCAAAATAGGGACTCTCCCTGAGGAAATGCTGCATCAGTTTAACGCTGAGGCATTGCGAGGTGCGTGCGGCGTTCTGGGAGTCCCAACGGGTAGGAAGGCAGACATGGTGGCAGCTCTACTGGGATCGAAGGAGATAGCCCCCGCAATCGAGGCGTCACCTCCCGTGGAGCGCAAGGTCGCTACTCGGGAGGCAGTAATTGAAATACTCCGCAGTGCCGTCGTTCCCCGACGAGAGGCTCGGGTCGAATCCGATGCGGAGGTTTACCTCGCCAACATCCTTGACCGTAGTTTTGCGCAAATCGCGCTTCAATACAGCATCGGAGGTTACCTCGGGACCAAGATCGACATTGACCTGGGTGACGGCAAAGTCGGCATCGAGGTTAAGCTCTCGTCATCTCTCAGCAAATCGACTGAGGTACATCGCATGCTTGGTCAGGCATTCCATTACGATCGTCGCCGGTACCGTGGGAATCTCATTGTGGCAGTTGTAGGCTCCTCCGAGGACTTCTTGAATCCTCTCCTTATGGAGATGGCTGAACTTCTCAATTCACTCGGCATTACCTGCACCTTCGTTACGGCGTCCGGCTGATATCTTCCAGCGCAAAATCGTCGGCAGACTGCATTTTTGAGTGACTACCTGCTCCCCGAGCACGCATTGGAGGAAGCTGCCACGGCCCTCCGATGTGTGCCCATTGCAGCAATCGCCTTCCTATTTGATCACGCAGTCTTTAAGAGGCAGCAACTCCTTGCTGTTGCAATTAACGATAATCGGAAGACCATATGATCCATGGGAGTCGTATCCGAATACTGTGTAACTGTAGTCCTCGTTTTTGGCGCTTGCGTCGATGAAAAACGGCATGATGCTCGTTCCATGAGAATTGACAGCGATCTCGTAAAAAAGCCTGAGGCCTTGTGGGGCACTTGGACGTTTGATCCCAGGTTTTGGGGGAGGTTCGATATCGAATGTTCTAGTGGCTGCAACCGATGCGGATTCACAGTTACAGGTAACTGCTTTCAACATGCCGGGACCATCATACACCTCAACGCCAATGTTCTCTGTATCAGCAAAACTGCGCCTCTTGGAACGGAACACACGAACCCCACTATAGGCATCAGCGTGTGGTGGTTCCCAAGCTAAAATGACAGCGTTTCCCATTCGGTATGCAAACGCCCGGATCGGCGTTAGGCTGGTCTTGGCATCTATCGGTACATCAGGCTTGGATTTCGTGCGGTCAGAGGTCGAGGCGGATACTCCATTGTAATCAAAAACCACGTCGGGAGACCCCTTCAGAAGAACCTGAACTTCGTTTGGATGCGTACTACATTTCGCCAACACAAATACAAGAACGTTAGCGCGATCGTCAATTCCGTTAGGGAAGCTAATATCAACACTGCCGTGCAGGAAAGATAGGTCATCCGCATAGAGTACATTTAGACCGCTTGGTTTAAACCCATCGGATGGCGGCTTTGGACCTGCTACGATTAATGTCGCATCTTGGTTGGCTTGGCTTATTGCTTCCTGAAGTGAATGAAAGGGAAATACCAATGTGCCGTTACGTAGTTTGCCTTCGCTTTGAGGGTCGATCCAAACGACGTTTTTGAAGAACGGTTCAAAGGCATTCATCTCAGGCATTGCGAGAGGCTCTGTCATTTCGCTTTCACCCCAACAATTGAATGCGGAAACAGCAAAGTAACTGGTCCTTGATAAGCCCATCGTATCGTCAAAAACATAAAACTCGGACCGCCTAACAAGAGCCGAAATGCGACCAAAGCCGACAGTCGGCGATAGAGAGGAGTAAACAAAAAAGCCTTGAGCACCTTCTTGGATGGCCCAACTCAGCCCAAAAGCCGAGCGATTATTTTTCGCAGCTTGGACGTCCCAAACTAGCTGTGGAATATTGTGCTTTAAGGCAACGTCCTTAAAACGAGGTGCAACTGTTTTGAACTTTACGTCCAAGACCTTCGAATGGTCACCGCCGAGGGATATTGCAAGCCGTTGAGGAGTTCCTATGGATGCGCCGACATTCGAGAAGCGCAATGTAATCACATAATACTTTGTAAGTGTATCATCGTCCAGGTCGAAATTGAATAGAGCAATACCGTGATCAGCGGCGAAGCTCGGAAGCAGGTTCTTCGTCAAGTCGGAGATGGAGATCGTTTCAGCTATAAGGTGTTTGGCAAAGAAGCTCTTTTGAATAAGAAGCTTGGCAGGCTCGGTCAGAACGACTGTGACGAGCGCAGTGATCAATGTAGTCAAGACGATTAATAGAATTTGCGGACGTGATTGACGAACCTTCCGGCCCAGGTGCTTGAAGGCATTGAGTGGCAAACGTAAGGCACGGCGCGGAAACTGTTTTACCATGATAAGCTCCTCGTGATTCTAGTCTCCGCGCCGAAAAAGAAGTACATCTGGTGGCGCAGGACAAATCCAGCTGTCTGATAGTCAGGAATCCTTGTATCGATCTCCATCAACGGGCTGCTGACACGACGGGTCGAGATGTTGCACGGAAGCACTGTCCTTCGGGGATATTTATTCCTAGTCAGCACAAAAGGCTTCCTCCTCCGGGCTTGGCAACTCCCGCATGGCACCGGACTGGCAGATCAGACCACAGAGGTGTAGATACTTTGCGCGAGGCCAAAGTACGAATCGTAGACGTGCTGGTAGAGGGCCTCGGCTTTCCGTTGGTAAATCTGCGGCGAGTAGATCGGCGGCAGGCCGTGATCCAGCACCGTTTCTATGCTCACCTTGACCTGTGCACGGGATTGCTGCCGCTTGCGCCAGTCAAGCACGAGCTTTTCCTGCTTCAGGGTTTCCAGCAGTTCTCGGGCGACCTTCTTAACCTGGTTGCGCTCTGCATCGGTCAGGGTCATCTCGGGCTTCGTCAGGATGTCAAAAACAGCCAGTTCCTCCTCCGAAAGCTGCTCACCAACCGATCGCTGTTCTTCCTCGGTCAGGCTTTTAGCGAACTCCATCAGGCGGCGGAAAAAATCCTCGGTATTGACGCTACCCGAGTTGTAGGCGTCGATCATCTGCTGAAACCGCTCAAGGAAATCGATGCGCGATCGATTTAGGCGCACCATCCTCTGAAGCTGCCGGGATACCGCTCCCTTCAGCCGTTCGATTTCGGTATGTTTGCGGCCCTGGGCGAACCGCTTTCGGAGAGCTTCGAAGCCGATGCGGCTTAGATCAACCAGAGCCTGCTCATAGGAGCCGTTGGAGGTGTTGATGAAATAGCCTTCGGCATCAATCGAACGATCCAGAAGTTCCTCGACCTGCTGCATAACCTCCGAGATGTCGGCGATGGGATTCAAGGCGCGGATCTTTTCAGCCAGTACGCTAATCAGCACACAGTCAGGCTGCAAATCTCTGGACGCGGGGTCGGGAAGCATTGCCCTGTAAAGCCGCAGCACATTGGCGGTGAGATCGAGATATCGTTTCTTCTGTTCCTCTATGGCGACCAGCGCATCGACTGCATCGTCCAGCAACCGGATTCGCTCAAATCCCTCGGCATCCTCGATGGGTTGCAACTCGATGCCCCTTTCCCGGCAAACGCCTTTTGCTTCCTCGATGACGCCTCTTAAAGCGGCGACAAGCGCCTGTTTGTCTTCAACCGGATGCTCTCCGCCTCCGGTACCTTCCCCGGCACCATAGATTGCCAGCGCCCGTTCCAGGTTGCGGAAGACCCCCACGTAATCGACGATCAGGCCGCAGGCCTTGTCGCGGTACACCCTGTTTGCCCGTGCGATGGTCTGCATCAGGGTGTGGTTCCGCATCGGCTTGTCGAGATAGAGGGTGGAGCAGGAGGGTACGTCAAACCCAGTCATCCACATGGCACAAACAAAAACAAGGCGGAAAGGATCGTCCGGGTTCTTAAACTTGGTGTCCAGATCCTCCTGAACCATGCGCCGCCGGTGGGGCATGATATCGAGCCCTTTTTGAGCCATATCGCGGATTTCGTTTTGCGACTGCGATACCACGACCGCCATGTCGGTAGCTTCCATGTCCCGGATCTGTACTTCGATTCCCAGCGGCTGCGACTCTGTGGCAATCTCCAGTTGTGCGCGAAGCTGAGCGATCTTTTGCTGCCAGCACCTTTGTACCTTGTCATACATCCGCACCGCCGTGGCCTTGTCGATGCAGATCACCATCGCCTTCCCCTGATAGCCTCGGCTCGTAAAGTGGCTCACGATGTCCGCTGCCACCGTTTCCAGACGGTCATTGCGGGTTATCAGGTGGTACTCGCGGCTGAATTCACGCTCCAGTTTCTTTTCCTGATCTTCGTCCAGCTCCGCCGCTTCCAACAGCTCCTCCATGTCCTCGTTCAGGTTCTCGTTAGTGAGTTGCAGCTCAGGAATGCGGTTCTCGTAGTAGAGGGGAACCGTGGCCCCGTCCTCCACCGACTGGCGGAAATCGTATATGCTGATGTAGTCCCCGAAAACCCCTCGCGTTTTCTCCTCGCCGACGATCAGAGGGGTCCCGGTGAATGCAATAAACGACGCATTAGGCAGCGCAGTCCTCATATTGAGAGCCAGCGTGTCATATTGCGTCCGGTGGGACTCATCAGTGATGACGATGATGTCGTCGCGCTCCGAGAGCACCGGATGAGCTTCGCCCTGATCGGTGCGGAATTTCTGGATGAGCGTGAATACGTAGCGGTGATCTTCGCTCAAGAGCTGTCGCAGGTGCCGCCCACTCTCCGCCCGTGCCAGGGTTTCTGTTATTGCGCCTGTATAAACGAAGTTTTTATAGATCTGGTCATCCAGCTCCCGACGGTCTGTCACAATTACGAACGTCCAATTCCCCGGTACCTTCCGCAGTACCTTCTGCGCAAAGTAGATCATCGAGATGCTTTTGCCGCTCCCCTGCGTGTGCCAGAAGACCCCCAGCTTGCCCCCGCGCTTCTTGATC
>JBGQNR010000314.1:0-5541 GCA_041501225.1 Acidobacteriota bacterium | reverse complement strand
CCCGAAGGGCGCATGGGGGTTGCGGGGCGATCTCCGCGTTGCTCGTCGTCAACGATGTGCACCGACATCGCCTCCTCCTCGCGCCTTGAGCTCGCCCGCAAGCCCCATGCGCGCGACCCCTCCTAATTCTCGGACGGGCTCCTAGGCGCCCGCGCCACAGGTCCCGGCCGCACAAGGGAATGGCACTTATATAAGGCTTGAGACTCGCCGCCGAATTGATCGACACTGTGACCCAGAAAACCGATCGGATGAGCTTTTGGCGAGATACAGGTTCTTCTTTGGAGCCAGACTGGGTTTTCGCGGTTTCCTTGCACAGGAGAGTCTATTAGCTCGTTTGCACAGCCAGGTCATTGGAAAGGAACAGCAAGCCTTCTGGGACGTTGGTTTGCATGTGTAACAGTTGTCCTGGTCACGCTGTGGGCGTCGGCGGCTTCGTATTTCGACTCCCCGCTCGGATCGTGGCGCCTGCTCGCCGCAATCGTCTACGCAGTTGTTTTCCTCGCGCTGCTGGTGATTTCAAAAGCCCGCCCGTTTGGGCTAGCCCGCTGTCCGTGATTCGCTTGGCGCGCGGCATGTAAAGCACTCTTGGGTAGAGGTGTGCGCAAAACTCGAGTTCCAGAGCCTATTTTGAGGTATAATCCAGTCCGCTGGGGAATAGGGAAGCCCCGGAGCGGACCGCCGAAGTTTACCTAAGATCTTATCTCGGAACCTGACCGGCGGTCGCACCCAGGCAGCAATCCGAAATGCAGCCAATTCGGACTATCCACAGTGTCGGTGTCTCTTGACAAAGCCAACGCCGTTATAGAGGGAGATCCGTGTGCCGGGCCGTCGCGTGGCGGCTGATGTCGAGAAGCGAATTCGCGTTGTGTTTGATAAGCTGTGGCCATGATGGAACTACAGAGTACTTCATGGCGAAGCCATACCTGGTGAAGTTACCTAGTTTTTCAATTCTGAGGAGGGGAGGGTGCCCAAAGTCATACTCGTAAATCCTTCGATGTTTACTGCCGGGTACAGCTTCGTTACTCCGAGGTGGCTGTTTGTGCTGGCTCAGGCCACCCCGGCCGACCTGATCGGCGATCCGGTGATCGTAGATGAGGCGGTCGAAAAATTTGATGCCGAGCTCGTCTGCCCTGGAGACATCGTCGGGGTCGGCATTACCAGCGCCACTTGTCTCGCTGGTTACCGGGTGGTGAGGGAGGCCAAGTCGAAGGGCGCAACGGTGATTGTGGGCGGAATCCACGCGACGATCTTTCCGGATGAGCCGCTGGAGATGGGGGCTGATGGCGTGGTCACCGGCAATGGCGATGTCATCTGGCGCCGAGTGATCGAAGATGCGCTCACCCACCGGTTGCAGAAGCATTATCGTGGCGGCCGCATCCCGGGTGACGCGATGCTTAAGGCGCGGTGGGACCTGCTCGACCCGGCCAAGTACATGTTTCCGACCGTGCAGACCGTGGCAGGCTGCCCTGAGAATTGCAACTTCTGCTCCGTCTGGGTCATGGACGGGCGCCAGCCACGCCAGCGGCTAACCGGTAGGATCATCGAGGAGGTCAACGAGCTGTCCGACCTGGGCTTTCGCTACATCGCTTTCGCCGATGACAATTTTAACCCGGCGACCCTGAGCCGGATCGCGCGCGAGCCGAGTGCGCAGAAGAGGAAAGAGCTTGAGCGCGTCCGGGAGGAGCGGTTGCGTTTTTTTGCCGAGTACGACCGGAGGGTTCCCAAAACCGTCTCCGCGATCAGCCAGATGACCTCGGAGGTGATCAACGACGAAGAGTACTTTTCGGCGATGTATCAGCAGGTGCAGATCAGGGCCGCGCTGATCGGCGTCGAGTCTTTTTCCGCAGAGGGCCTGGCCAGCGCTAACAAGGGGGGGAACCCCGCCGGCCAGAACATGGTCGAGACGATCCGCAAATTTCAAGAGCGGGGCATCCTGGTTATGAGCTCAATCATCTCCGGTCTCGAGTCCGATACGGTCCAGACGCTCGAAACCACGCGCCGATTCGCTCATGAGTCCGGCACCTTGCTGGCCCAATTTACCTTCTACAGCCCCTACCCCGGAACCAAGGATTACTACGAAATGATCCACGATCAAAAAAATATCGGGCGAGCGGACTTTACCCCGAAACACAAAACTAAGCTCCTGCGCGACCGCTTTTGGCTGACTACGCTCAAGCCCGCCGATTTTCTGAAGCACCCCCACATGAGCCGGCATGAGTTAATCGCTGAAAACAAGAAGTGCTGGGACACGTTCTACTCTTGGCGGGAAACCTGGAAGCGGACGAGGAGCGGATTCTTGAAGTCGCGGCCCTTACCTGCGAGGATGGCCTACATCTGTTTTTGCCTTGCCTTCAAGCGGGTCTATGCCGGACATGGGATTTCAGCCGATGACGTGCGCAGACAGAGGATGGGGGTGATGACCAGATTCATCATCAAACTGGGGGTGGGGGTATACAGTTGCCTTTGCCGCCGGAAGGTCGGCTTACGGGTTTCCTTGATGCGCTCAGGGTGGAGGCCGGTCATGGGCCTCGAGAAGAAATAACTGCTTAAATGATTTGCCCGCGTTTCTCACCCGAGCCCATCGGGTACTTTTTCGACGGCAGGGCAACGGTCAGTTGATTTTGGGGCGGAGATCCTCCGGATCATTTCCCTGGATCTGCTGTCGCAGCAGCAATTCTAGCTGCGAGATATTTGCTGTAGTATTCGAATACGTAGTCCTTGAGCGGGCCGTGCCCGCCGATCGAGTAGTAATCGTACTGCTCCATCTCCTGGTAGGCTTGATCCGCAGTCCAGGAATCGCGCGTGATGCGGTAAATGGCCGTCATTTCCCCGGTGCGATGCCTGCCGCCGGCACAGTGGACAAAGACCGGCCAGTTTTGCGGGTCATTGACGAGTTTGAGAAAATGTTCCGTTTGCCCGTCGGTTGCGGGCCGCGTGCTGGAAAGAGGAATATTGAAGTACTGCATGCCCGCGTTGCGAACCCATGCCGGTTCCTTGCTATTTCCGTCTTCCTGGAGATCGATGACCGTTTTTATTCCCAGCCGCTGCAATTCCATGAATTCAGCGGCATTCGGCTGTGCGCCACGGTAATAGTTTTGGTTGATCTGGCCAAAATTGTCGATGCGGATGGGAGGGCCAGCTGCGGCGCCGACGCTTGTGCCGGGCGGCAGCATTGAGGTGGCCAGGAGCGTTATGCAGGCACATAAAAAGGCCCAATTTCGGCGCCTTCGCGCCTGATTCGGTTGATGCATTTCAATCCTCGCTGCGATTCCACGCTTTTGGCGTGATCCTCGAAGAGCCGGTTCGGTTGCCAACCCTGATAATGATGCTCGCTGGATCCAGGAGTCTCAAGTAAAAGGAAGATTTTTGGATCAGGTGATCGGCATTATGCGCAAATTCCGTGTTCGCAGGATCATTTGTGTGTAAGATATGCAGCGGTAGGCTTTATAGCAACTCAGGAGCATCCCAAGAAGTTTACATAACGAATTCAGGATTCTTGAACACCTACAACCCGGAAGCTGGGGCGGCGCAACAGCCGGACTCCGACCCCAAAAGACATTTTGTTCAGACTATCCGCTATTGCGTCGCCGAGCGCATACGCATCCAGGTATTGAATGACGATGACGCCGCCTGCGGCCAAGAAGTCTAAAGGTCTCAGCATCATCGACTTCTTACGGCCCCACTGGAAAGCACTGACGCTGGCCTTGCTGGCGGTGGCGGGCGAAGCCGCAACCGACCTGCTCGAACCTTGGCCTCTAAAGATCGTTCTCGATTACCTGCTTCAGTCCAAACAGCCGCCCGGTTGGATGAGCGTAATGGTCGGCTGGATCGGGCAGAACAAGCTGGCTGTCCTCAACTTCGCGGTGGTGGCGGTGGCGGTCATCGCCATCGTAGGCGCACTCAGCTCCTTACTGGAGAAATACCTCACCACCAGCGTCGGCCAATGGGTCATGCACGACCTGCGGCGCACGCTCTATCACCACATCCACCGCCTATCGCTGGCCGAGCACGACGCGAAAAGGACCGGCGACCTCATCAGCCGGGTGACGAGCGATATCGAAGCTATTCAGGACTTTGTCACCACGGCGCTGTTGGGCATCATAGCCAATGTCCTCACCCTACTGGGGATCATCGGGGTCATGCTTTACCTGAACTGGCGTTTCACGCTCATCTCGCTCTCCATTGCGCCCGTGCTCTTCCTGGTGGTTTACATCTTCACCCGGCGCATCAAAAAAGCCTCGCGCGACGTAAGAAAGAAAGAGAGCGAGCTGGTCTCGATTGTCGAGGAAGTTTTTTCCTCGATCCGCGTGGTCAAGGCCTTTGCCCGTGAGGACTACGAGCAGCGCCGCTTCGAGCGCCAGAGCCTGGAGAATGTCGAGATGGCCCTCGTTGCGCGAAGCATCAAGATGAAGCTCCCACCCATCGTCGAGATTGTCGTAGCGACGGGGACCTGTTTGATGCTCGGTTACGGCGCGCGCCTGGTACTGGCGGGCCAACTCACCGTTGGCGCGCTGGTTGTTTTTTTGATCTACCTGGGCAAAATGTATAAGCCCATGCGTGACCTTTCTAAAATGACGGACACGGTCTCAAAGGCAGCGGTGGGGTTCGAGCGGATCCGCGAAGTTCTGGAGACCGAGAGCGGGATGCGTGACCAGCCGGGCGCGCGCCCCGCCGCGCGCTTCAAGGGCAAAATCGAATTTGATAAAGTCTCGTTTGGGTACAACCAGGACCAATTGATCCTGAAAGATGTGAGCTTCGAGATCGAGCCGGGCCAGGTCGCGGCATTCGTCGGCCCGACGGGGGGCGGCAAGACGACCATCATCAGCCTGGTTGCGCGCTTCTACGATCCCCTCTCCGGGGAAGTCAAAATCGACGGGACCAACATACGCACCTACACGATGAAATCGCTTCGCCAGCAGATCAGTTTTGTTTTGCAGGAGACGCTTCTGTTCCACGCACCCATATGGCAAAACATCGCCTATGGCCGCCCGGAAGCCAGCCGCGCGGAGATTATCCGCGCCGCAAAACTGGCCAACGCTGACGAATTCATTGAGAAGATGCCCGAGGGCTACGACACGATGGTCGGCGAACGCGGCGTGACGCTTTCCGGGGGCCAGCGCCAGCGTATCGCCATCGCGCGGGCCGTGATCCGCAATACTCCCATCCTGGTTCTGGACGAGCCCACATCAGGACTGGACGCCGTGTCCGAGCAGGCCGTGTTCGAAGCTCTCGACCGTTTGATGGAAGGCAAGACCTGCATCGTCATCGCGCACCACCTGGCGACAATCCGGCGCGCCAAAATTATCTTCGTGGTGAAAGACAATGCTATCGTTGAGCGTGGCACCCACGACGAGCTGCTGGCGGCAGGCGGCCTCTATTCGGAGCTTTACGACATCCAGTTTCGCAGGGAAGATCCCCCCCTAACTTAGGCTGTAGGCTGTAGGCTGTAGGCTGTTGGTTGTAGGTTGTAGGCTGTAGGCTGCAGGCTGTAGGCTGTAGGCTGCAGGCTGTAGGCTGTGGGCTGTGGGCTGTAGGCTGTGG
>JBGQNR010000313.1:0-5597 GCA_041501225.1 Acidobacteriota bacterium | reverse complement strand
GGACGTCGGACACGTGTACCTGATTTTATGATTGATAAACTAGGTGAACGTGTGAGACGTCCCCAGTTTTAGGTGAGAGAGACAACATGAGCAGCAAGCAAGCAGGGAAAATAGGGTTCAGGATTTTCACGGAACTACCGCGACCGGCAGCAAGCCTGGTGGAGCAATTTCGCGGCTTGGCCTCCTCCAACGTGGCAGATGTGATGGGAAGGTTCCGCTTCATGGATCCCGGCATCCGCATGAGGACTGGCTTGCCGATCTGCGGCGTGGCCGTGACCGTGCTCGTGCGTCCCGGTGACAATCTCATGGTGCATAAAGCGATGGAAATCGCCGGTGCTGGAGACGTGATCGTCGTAGACACATGCGGCAACACCAACTCGGCAGTTTTCGGCGAACTCATGGGCAATTCCGCCGTCGCAGTGGGATTAGGCGGGTTGATTGTCGATGGAGCCATACGCGATATCGACGCGCTGACAGAATTGCGATTCCCCGCATTTAGCCGCGCCGTTTGCGCGGGCGGATGCGACAAGGACGGCCCCGGCGAAATCAACGTGCCGATCTGCTGCGGCCATACGGTAGTAATGCCGGGCGACATCGTAATCGGCGATGCCGACGGTGTCGTCGCTGTGCCCCAAGCCGATGCCGAGGCCGTCTTGAAACTGGTCAAGGGGCTGAAGGAGCGCGAGATTCGGCGCATCGAGGAGATCCGATCCGGTATGGTCTTTAAAGGTGAAATCAACGACACGCTCCGATCCAAAGGCATAATTTCATGACTCTCCTTCTTATGACTCCTGGACCAACGCGTGTCCCTGCCCGGGTACTTGAAGCCGGGGCGACGCCGATGATCCATCACCGCACCGAGGAATTTTCCAGAATTTTGTCCGCAACTATTGATGGGCTGCGCCCGTTATTTGGCACCGGCGGTAGTGTCATTCCGGTGCATGCAACCGGTCGCGGCGCGCTCGAAGCCGCGATCACCAATTTGCTCTCCGCCGGCGACGAGGTGGTGGCTTGCTGCAATGGCCTCTTCGGAGAAATGTGGGCCAAGATCGCAGAAAAATTCGGGATCGTGGTACACCGCGTCTGCAGCAGGTGGGATGAATCCGCAGAGGTGGGCCAGATCGAAGCGGCACTCGCGAGACACCCGCGCACGCGTGCCGTCCTCCTGGTTCACAGTGATACATCGACCGGAGTACTGAACGATGTGCCTGCCATAGCACGCGCAGCGAAGAAGGCAGGAGTGTTGGTCATGGTGGACGCGGTCAGTTCGCTTGGGGGTGCGCCTTTTCGCTTTGATGACTGGGGGCTTGATGTGGCCGTAACCGCCTCTCAGAAATGCCTGATGTCCAGTCCGGGCCTCTCCTTCGTTGCGGTGAGCGACCTTGCCTGGCAAGCGCACGAAACCGCGCGTCTGCCGCATTCGTATTTTGATTTCGGCGCAAGCAGACGCGCGTTTGCCCGCGCCAAACCGGAAACACTGGGCACAACCCCGATTCATCTGGTGCTCCAGGTCAATGCCGCGCTCTCCATGATCCAAGAGGAGGGGCTCGAGCGTGTGTATGCCCGACACGAGGAGATGGGCCGGATACTTCGCCGTGGCGCACAGGAGTTGGGAATGCCCCTGCTGTTTCCGGAACTGCAGCAGCTGTCACCCACACTCACGGCATTAAGGGTTCCGGAAGGGATCTCGCCTCAGTCGATTCGTGAGCAACTCATGGCACGCGGGATCCTGACCGCGCGCGGCCTCGGGGCCTATGAAGCGACCTGTATTCGCATCGGCCACATGGGCGATATTCGTCTCACGGACGTGCAGCGCACGCTGGACGGGCTGACCGAGATCCTTGAGAATCATGCAACGCATTAATCCAGTTGTGCCTGCGATTCAGACAGTGACAAGCCCCGAAAGGGGCGGCATAGCTACAGCCCAGGGCGTGAGCCCTGGGGAAGTGGCATGGTGCCTTCAGAGCCCTGAAAGGGCGACACAGTCTGTGCCGCCATTTCAGGGCTTTCATCTCCGAATGCCCACTGCCCCAGGGCTCACGCCCTGGGCTGTAGCTGCTGGACCCCTTCGGGGTCAAAACAGCAACTGCTTCAGCTCTGCCAGCATTCCGGGACTTGTCGTCGGGTGCAGTGTCTGAATCGCAGCAGTTGTGTAGTAGTCATGCAGACTCAGGAACGTGCACTGTGATTTCATGCATGGTGTCGCGTGGGTCCTGCCTGCAGGCGACGAATAGATCTGACGGGCACGAGCGTTCTCTTATATTCCGCAAGAGGCATTATGTCCGGGAAGACCATCAGTGAAAAAATCCTGTCGCAAAAGTCAGGCCGCGACGCCCGCGCCGGGGACCTGGTGATTTGCGCGGTCGACTACGCCATGGCCACCGATGGCTCGGCTCCGATGGCAATCGACTACTTTGAGCAGATGGGAGGCACTCGCGTATTTGATCCTGGCTGCGTGGTCTTCGTGATCGATCATTACTCCTCCGGCGCCCACCAGAAGACCGTTGAACTGCAGGAGCGGATGAGAGTTTTTGCGGCAAAACAAGGCATCGCGGTTTTTGATGTAGGCGAAGGCATTTCACATCAGCTGATGGTGGAAACAGGACGGACGCGCCCAGGGGGGCTCTTGGTCGGCGCCGACAGCCATTCCGTGACCGGCGGCGCGCTGAACGCATTTGCGACCGGCATCGGGTCCTCGGATCTCGCGGCCGCCATGATCTGCGGGCGCGTATGGCTGAAAGTGCCGCATACGATCAAGGTGCTTCTCGAGGGGCAGCCTGGGCCGGGCGTCTATCCGAAAGATATCGCCCTGGCGCTCGCCGGCAAGATCGGTGCCGATGGCGCCAACTATCAGGCCCTCGAGTTCATAGGACCGGGGGCATCAGCGCTGGATCTTGAAGACAGGCTCGTCCTCAGCAATTTGTCCGTCGAGGTGGGTGCTAAGGCCGGGATCTTCCCTGCCGATAGGAAAACGGTCGAGTACCTTGAACCCCGTACCTCGGCATCGTTCACAGCGGTTGAAGCCGACGCCGATGCTCGATATTGCCTCGAGGTCATGCTGGATTTGTCCGAATTGACGCCGATGATCGCACGGCCGCACGCGGTCGACAACGTTACCGGGATCGCCGCAGCCATCGGCATTCCGATCCAGATGGTCTTTCTGGGCACGTGCACGGGAGGCCGGGTGCGCGACCTGCATCAGGCCGCAAAGATTCTCGAGGCCGCGGGGCGGATCGCGCCCGGCGTTCAATTGATCGTGTGTCCTGCATCGAGAGCCGTTGAAGCCGAGCTGAGGCGGGACGGCACGCTTGACCGCCTGGCCGCGTTGGGGGCAACGATCCTGCCGCCGGGATGCGGGCCCTGCTGCGGCACGTCCGGCCCGATTCCTGCGGCCGGAACGAATGTCATGTCCACCGCCAATCGAAACTTCAAAGGTCGTATGGGGAATGGCGCGGCTTCCATTTACCTGGCATCGCCGGCGGCATGTGCAGCCGCAGCAGTTACCGGACAAATTACTGAAATCTGCGGGTCGAGGAGCGCTTGAAATGAGAATCGAGTTTGCGGGTAGAGCCAGGCTGCTTGGCGATGATATCAATACCGACTACATCCTATCGTCCACCCGCAAGAAGGAATCGCTTGATCCTACGACGTTGAAGCAGTTTTTGCTCGAGGCTCTCGATCCGGCATTTGCCTCGTCCGTCATTCCCGGAGATTTGCTGGTGGCCGGCAAAAACTTCGGCTGTGGTTCTGCGATGGAGGTGGCGGTAACCGTGGTACTGGCGGCAGGAATCAGAGCAGTGCTTGCTCGGAGTTTCTCCCGAACCTACTATCGCAACGCGATCAACAACGGTCTCATTCCAGTGGAGTGCGACACCCGAGGAATCGAGGAGGGAGATGATCTGCGCGTCCTGCTCGACGATGCGGGAGTTCAAGTGTTGGATCACGGCCAAGCGCGCATAATCAGCGCGGCTTGATACCCTATTTCCGAAAGTACCACGACTTCGCCAAGGGATGATGCGAAAACAATGAAGCTGCATACCAAAATATTGCTCGGATTGTTGGCCGGCGCGGCTGCCGGAGTCATTTCCCGTACTGCCGGCATCGCTTGGCTGCAGCAGGTGCTTGTGGCCATTGAGCCGGTCGGCACCGCCTTCGTGCAACTCATCATGATGGTTGTTGTTCCGCTCGTGGTCGGCAGCCTCTTTGTGGCGATGGCCTCGCTGGGTGACCGGCACCGGTTGGCGAAGCTCGGCGGGCGGACCCTTGCCTTTTTCCTCCTGACCACAATGATCGGGGCAATCATCGGATTGTCGCTCGCCCTCCTGATTCGCCCTGGTACAGGGCTCGATCCGGCCATTCGAACTGCGCTCGAAGCGCAATTCGAAGGGAGTGCCAGCAAAACTGCTGCCGCCGCAAACTCGGCTCCCGGGATTACACAGTTGTTGCTCTCCATGATTCCCCAAAATCCGTTCGGCGCGGCCGCCAGAATGGAACTCCTCCCGCTGGTGATTTGCACCCTCATTTTTGGCGTGGCTGCAAGCCAGATCGCTGAAAGCCGCCGGCAGGTAATTGTGAGCTTCTTTCAAGGGCTCAGCGACATCTGCATGGTGACCATCGCCTGGGTAATGAAACTGGCGCCGTATGCGGTTTTTGCCCTGATTGGGGCAACCGTCGCCAGGTTCGGCACGGATCTGCTCCGCCATCTGCTGGTTTATTGCCTGGTCGTCTTCGCCGGGCTGCTGATCCACATGTTCGGTGTCCTCACCCTGGCTCTGCGGTTCCTGGCGCGCATGAATGTGGTCCATTTTTATCGAGGGGTAGCCAAGGCGCTTCTGGTTGCTTTTTCCACTTCATCATCCAATGCAACTTTGCCGGTGAGCATGGAGGCGGCAGAAGAGAATCTGGGTGTACCGCAAGAAGTAGCCGGCTTCGTGCTGCCGCTGGGAACAACCTTGAACCTCAATGGTGCCGCCGTCTATAAAAGCGTGACCGCGGTATTTGTCGCCGGCGTTTATGGCATCACCCTCGGGCTGCCCGGCTATGTGACGATTATCGTGGCCTCTACGATTGCCGCAGTCACAGGCGCCGGGGTGCCGGGAAGTTCGCTCGTTACCACGTTGATCGTGCTGAATGCCATCGGACTTGGCCCGCATGCGGTGACGGGCATCGCATTGGTGCTCGGAGTGGATCGCCTGCTGGACATGCTGCGAACCACAGTGAACGTAACCAGCAGTCTCATCTGCGCCACATACATCGCCAGGACGGCGACAAAGTGATTCCCTTCCACAAGGCGGCTTTGCTTATCAAACGCCATTGCCTTGCGCCTCCGGATTTCGTACTACTAATGTACAGGTCCTTGCCATTTGGGCAAGAAAAGCAAAAGCTCAACGCAGAGGCTGCAGAGGCCGCGGAGAGAAGCCATTTTAAAATGCAAAGTGCTCTGCGGTATCTGCGCCCTCTATTCCGAAAATAAGACCAATTACGGTGTCGATCAACTCGTCTATTTCTGTGCCGCCCTTTCAGCAACAAGCCCACCTGCGGTGTTCCCAACGAGAAGGGAACTTGGCTGATGACGTGCTATTGAGTTTATCGGTTAT
>JBGQNR010000312.1:0-5707 GCA_041501225.1 Acidobacteriota bacterium | reverse complement strand
TCTCGGGGAGCACAGCCTTGGCCGGGATCATGGGTTGGTAAACCGCCCCTGGTTCCAGCGGGGCGTAGGCATTCTCAGGGAGCGCGCTGGCTTCAGTCGCAGGCTTCATCACACCTCCAACCGTATTTGGCATGCAAGGATATGGGGGTACATTTCAATGAGCGCCCAGCATACAACGTAACCGGAAAACTGCAAAGACCTCTGCAACCTTAAATCTACAAATTGTGCAAATACGATCCCGTTTGCAAACTTTGCGGTAAACTAAAATGAGATGCGTCCAAAATCTATCTGTTGCCGGCTCCATCCCGTTCTTGCGCGCATGACGCTGCTATCGATGTCGGCGCTTGCAGGCGCTGATATCCTGGTTGCGCAGGACCAGGATCGTGCCATTACGCAATCCGGCAACCCCCCGCAGGTGAATTCGCAAAGCGCGGAAAACATCGAAGCGGTCCCGAACCGTCCGACGTTTTCCACCACAGCCGAAACGGTTCAGAGGGGCGTGTTTGAAATCGAGTACGGTCTCGAGGCGGCGTCTGGCCACCAGAACATCAACGGGCTGCTCAAATTCGGTCTGGTCAAAAATCTCGAGCTGCGTTTCGCCCACAACCCAATCGAGCGCGATGCAGGGACCGCGGGCCTTGGGGATTGCGCCGCCGGCTTCAAATACCGCTTCCTCAAAGAAAAGGGTGTGCTGCCGACGCTTTCCGTCCTGTATACGCTCACAATCCCGATGGCCACTGCTGGATTGGGAGCCGGAAGTGCAGGACATGCTGCCGGAATCCTCGCCAGCAAGGATTTCGGCAAGCATCACCTGGATTTTAATGAAAGCGTTCAGTGGCTCGGCCGTTCAGGATCAGGTGGATTTGACAGCAACTATTTCACCGCGCTCGCCTATGCGCATCCGCTCACGGAAAAGCTGGGAGTTACCGCGGAAATCGCCGGTTTCAGCCGCGCCAATACCGCGACCCCGTGGACTCTGACGGTTCTCCAGGCGCTGACCTACAACATCTCCCCGCGGCTCGTGCTCGACGGAGGCTGCTACCTCGCTGCCCATGGCAATCTTCCGCGCGCCACGTTTTTTGCCGGAGTGACCTACGCCGTCGTGGATCTCTACCGCTACCTGCGCGGCACGCATCATTAAACTTTTGCGCCGACACCTGGATGGGCAGGGCAAATTTGCCCTCGACGATCAATCCAACAATTCCGCCAGGTATTCGCGATAGCGCTTATAGACTTCCCATGGGATGTCTTCTCGGACCCGGCCGCCAGCCAGGGGGATATAACGGCCCGACCTCATCAGAGGGACGACGATATCCTGCAGTTGCTGCCTCATCGGCTCAGGCAGCGCTGATCGCAAAATACTCAGAGGGATGCCGCCGATCAATCCTAGCGCAGGGCCGAAACGTTTTCGCAAGATGCGGTAGTCGAGTTCCGGGACTTCCGCCGCTTCGGAAATCCACAGCAAGGTAACGCCGGCCTGGATCATGGATGGAAACAGCAGCGCCGTGTTCCCGTAGGTGCTCACGAGGATGTTGCCGCATTGGTAGGCGCCGGCAGCTGCGACGATCTTTTCGATCGCAGGAATCGCGAACTCCTCGTACATTGCGGGAGAAATCAACGGTCCTCTATTATTGGAGATCGGTTCGCTCAGGTAAATGAACTCAGGTCGCACGTCCTCAAGCGCCAGCTCCAGCATGCGTGCGCAGAAGTCGCCATATATTTTCATCCGGTCGCGAACGCCAGCCGGATTTTTGACGACGGCATGCAGAACCTGCTGGAACGTGGGCCAGTCCTCCACACCCAAGGCCTGGAAGAAGCCACGGTAGGCCCAGATGCAGGCAACGCAGTCGCGGTTTTCCAGCCTCTGTGCTGTCTCGGTCCAGTCATCCGGGAATCGTTCGGCAGAAACATGGAAAGCGCGCCGGTAATCCTGAACCGACTGGCTCATGATCCGGCCAGAGTAGTCCGGATCGCACGTCAGATCGGGCCCGATGTTCTCGTAAGGCGTCAAGCCAAAGATCTCCAGATGTGTGGTACCTGCAGGCAAGCCCTGGCGGTGCCAATGTTCGATCACCTCACTGCGCACCCCTTCCTCCAGCAGTGGCGGCCGATCCACAGGCTTTCCGCAAAACATGCGTTGGAATCGTTCTCTCTCGTTCATGGACACCTATGGCCTCGTATATTGATGGAGACTCCAGGCAGGGCTCGCAGCGCCGTTTTCATCGTGCATTAGATACGACATTCTACCCTCACCAGAATATAGGGACAATGCAGCCCATCCAAAACCTGCGATTCAGACACTGCAACCGACGACGAGTCCCGAAATGCTGGCAGAGAAGAAGCAGTTGCTGTTCTGACCCCGAAGGGATCAAACAGCTACAGCCCGGGGCGCAAGCCCTGTGGCGGTGGGCATTCGGAGATGAAAGCCGTGAAAGGGCGGCTCAGCCTATGTCGCCCTTAGGAGGGCTCTGAAGGCTACATGCCACTTCCCCAGGGCTCTCGTTCTGGGTCGTATCTGTGCCGTCCCTCTCGGGGCTTGCCATTGTATGAATCGCAGATCCAGAACACCCGGCTGGGGACGCACTATTTTTGTAACAGATTCAAGGCGCGCCCGTATCAGACATCAGGGTCCTCAGTTGGCGTGGGGTAAGGGCATTCCTCGGGATTGGGGTGCTCGAATAGGCTTTTTTGCTTTGACGGAGTCCTTGCGGACGGGAGGAGATCGAGGCTATGGTTGCCCCGATGAGGTTTTTCCCCAACCGTACTTTGGTGTCAATAGGAATTGTCGTTGCCCTGGGCGTGATCCTCGCCACGCTTGCCGTTCTGCAGTACCAGTGGAGTGGTGAGGTGAGCCAGGCTGAGCGCGAGCGCATGCAGGCCAGCCTGAGAACCGCGACCGCACAGTTCCGGCAGGAATTCGGCCGTGATCTGCAGCAGCTTGGCCAGTCTTTTCAACCGGATGCGGAAATCCTCGCGAACAGTGACTGGCAACGCTTCGCCCGGAGTTTGACTGATTCGCTGGCGACAGCGGATCGCCCCCTCGCAAGTACCATCTACCTCTGGGTTGCGGATGGCGAGACGGGCCCGCAACTCCTGAAGCTGGAACCGGAGATTAGATCCTTCCAGCCTGCTTCGTGGCCTGCTGATCTCGAGCCGGTGCGCGCCCGATATGCGCGGACTTTCTCCAGCACAACCCGCCTGCCTACGGAGGTTCGTCCAAACTCCTGGACTCTGATCTCGGGCGCGCCTCTGATGATTCACCCTCTCGTCCTTTTTCAGCCTATGGCGGGCCCTCCCTCCGCGAGTACGCGCTTCCTGGGCTACCTCATGATCGGGCTCAATCTGAACGTCATGCAAACGGAGCTGCTTCCCGACCTCGCACAACGATATTTTGGAGGTCCCGACGGTTTTGTCTATCACATCGCGATCGTGAGCGGATCCAGTCAAGGCAAGGTCATTTATCAATCTGATCCCAGCTTGCCGCCGACGGCATTCGCAGCTCCGGACGCCAGGATCCCGCTGCTGGATGACTTTCGGGCGCGCATGGGGCGCAGGGGCGCGGGCCCGGGCAGCGACCTGCGACCGCCGGGTCCCGACGATTCCCGGCTGCCATTTGCACCCCCGGGCCGTGGCCGGGGGCGCGGTGGGCCCATGCTCTTGTCCGGCGGCGACGGCGCCGATTGGGAACTGCTGGTGAAACACAGAGAGGGCTCGCTCGAGGCCGTAGTATCCGGATTGCGACGTCGCAACCTGGCAATTAGTTTCGGGGTCCTGCTGCTCCTTGCCTGCAGCATTGCTTTGATTGTGGCGTATACCCAAAGGGCACAGCGCCTCGCCCGGCTCCAGATGGATTTCGTCGCCGGCGTTTCCCATGAACTCCGGACCCCCTTGGCGGTGATCTGCTCTGCAGGCGATAATCTCGCAGAAGGGGTTGTGGCGGATTCAAACCGGCAGATTCAGCAGTATGGCGAACTCATTCGCGATGAGGGGTGGAAACTGACCGGCATGGTGGAGCAGATCCTGCAGTTTGCCAGCCTCCGCAAAGGACGAAGGCAGTACAATCTTTTACCAGCTCCGCTGGATGATATCGTGGAGAAAACCCTGGAGAAGGCGCTCCCGATGATTCAGGCCGCCGGGTTTGAGGTAGAGAAGAGTATCGATCCCAACCTGCCGCTTGTTAACGTGGATGCCCAGGCTCTGGCGCAGTGCATGCAAAATCTGATCAACAACGCCTTGAAGTACTCCGGTGAAAGTCGTTGGTTGGCAGTGCGGGTACTGCAGTCTCAAGAGGAAAAGAGCCCGGAAGTTCTGTTGACCATCGAAGACCGAGGGATGGGTATCGGTCCTGCGGACCTGCCGCATATTTTCGACCCATTTTATCGGGGCGGGGCAGCAACCGCAGCACAAATCCACGGCACCGGCCTGGGCCTCTGCATGGCTCGAGAAGCAATTGCCGCCATGGCAGGCAGCATCAGCGTCAAAAGCGCGCCGGGCAAAGGCAGCGCCTTTACGATCCATCTCCCTGCCTTCGTTCCTGAGGCGGCAAAACCAGCGGCCGCAGCCAGGCCGTTGCAATAGTGACGGAATGTGTACTTCAAGTTCTGAAGTCCTGGGGCCAGGATTTCCAATGGCACGACCACGAGCCGAAGAGGCAAAACGATCGTGAAGGAGTTTTCGGACAGTAGATTGCGACATGGAACAGAAAATTTTACTGATCGAGGATGAACCCGGGTTGCGCCTCACGCTCAGAGATCGGCTGCGCAAAGAAGGCTACCGGGTCGAATCTGCATCGGACGGCGTGGCCGGTTTTAATCAGGCTGCCGGCGGCGGTTTCGACCTGATCATCCTCGACCTCATGCTTCCGAAAAAGAGCGGTTTCGACGTTTGCCGCGATTTGAGGCAGTCGGGTTTGAATACGCCGGTCCTGATGCTCACCGCGCGCGATCAGATGGTGGACAAGGTCATAGGATTGAAAATCGGCGCTGATGACTACGTGACCAAGCCCTTTGAGATGATGGAACTCCTTGCCCGCGTGGAGGCTTTGCTGCGGCGCGCCTCCAAACAAGCCACGGAGACGCCGATCGTGTACCAATTCGGATCGATCCGGGTTGATTTCCGCAAGACCGAGGTAACGCGCCAGGATAAGGTGATCAATCTCTCAGCCAAGGAGTTTCAGTTGCTGTGCTACTTTATTGAGAATCGAGATACCACGCTCTCGCGCGAAAAGCTTCTCCAGAAGGTGTGGGGTTATACGTATACTCCTTACACGAGGACCGTGGATGTCCACATTGCCTGGCTGCGGCAGAAACTCGAAGATGATCCCAAGCAGCCGCAATGGATTGTGACCGTCCACGGGCTCGGTTATCGGTTTGCAGGTTAGGAGCCTGTCCGAGAATTAGGAGGGGTCGCGCGCATGGGGCTTGCGGGGCGAGCTCAAGGCGCGAGGAGGAGGCGATGTCGGTGCGCATCGTTGAGGGCGAGCAACGCGGAGATCGCCCCGCAAGCCCCATGCGCCCTTCGGGTTCCGGCGGCGCGGGGGCATCTGCGGCGTTGGCGCTCCTCGACGATGTACAGCGACATCGCCTGCGTCGCGCCGCCTTGCATCTGCCCCCGCGGCGCTCGGAACGTGGCCCCTCCTAATTCTCGGACGGGCTCCTAGCCTTGACATCAGGTTTCCTCCTCCCTAACCGGTATCGAATTTTACGCG
>JBGQNR010000311.1:0-5707 GCA_041501225.1 Acidobacteriota bacterium | reverse complement strand
TAGATTCCCCAGAATTGTGCCCAAAGGCGAATCGCATCCCAGCCGGCAAATCTCTATGCTTAAACGATTTATAATTCAAATTCCATAGGACGCATCCTCCGCAAACATCAGCGCCCCCCTTCAAGTCGTTGTATCGGGAGCACACCGCACAGCTTGGTCTTGTATGCAATTTTGTGCTGCTGGTGCGCTCCCGATACAACTCTAGGACTTCTGGACAACAACGATTTGGGAACGACCAAAATCCTGACATTCCGAGCAGTGGCCAAAGGACGGCAGCAAGGTCAGAGGCTTAAAGGTAAAATTGTCTGCCCCGCCATCCCTTTCCAGGTGCAGAATCCTGACAGAGCAGACGATAAGGGAGGGCGGACGAGCGAACGTCTTGGCGTGGACCTTGATCGGAAACGCGCCTCGACATTCCTATTCACAAAAATACGCAGCTTATTTCACCTACCGCGGCCGCTGGCCGCAACCAAAAAAACAGAAGGAATTCGAGGTCTGAAACTACTTGCAGAAAAGCGAAGACGTCATAGATAGAAATTCTATCCATCGGCTCAGTCTGAAATATGATCCTGACCTTCTGATCGTCGATTACCTCCATGTGATGAGCGGTTCGAACCGGCACCGCGAGAACTGCGCCCAGGAAATATCCTAGGTCTCACACGGTCTTAGAGCCTTTGCAAACAAGATCAACGTTCCCGTTATTCGTCATCGCACAACGGCCGAGTGACTGCGAACCGGATTACCAGATAACGATGTTTCAATTCGTCACTCGGCAACTGTCACTCGTCCATTACCGCGCTGCATGCTGTGCCCTTGCGGCTTCGCCGGCGACAGTATGGTAGGCCACTCCTGCAATCGCGGCGCCGACGATCGGCGCTACCCAGAACAGCCAAAGCTGCTGGAGCGCCCAACCGCCGGCAAATATGGCTGGGCCCGTGCTGCGCGCCGGGTTTACCGACGTGTTGGTTACAGGAATCCCGATTAGATGGATGAGTGTAAGCCCGAGCCCAATGGCAATCGGCGCAAAGCCCGCAGGCGCGCGCCGGTCGGTCGCGCCGAGAATGATCATGAGGAACATGAATGTCAAAACGAGTTCTGCCACAAGGCACGCCATCAGCGTGTATCCGCCGGGCGAGTGCTCGGCATACCCGTTGGAGGCGAAGCCGCCAATCTCAAAACCAGGCTTGCCGCTGGCGATCACATAGAGCACAGCCGCGGCTACGACTGCACCCAGAACCTGCGCGATGATGTACGCTGGCAGCTCCCTGGCGGGAAATCTCTTCCCGACCGCAAGCCCAACCGAAACAGCCGGATTGAGATGGCATCCGGAGATGTGGCCGATGGCATATGCCATGGTCAAAACAGTAAGACCGAACGCCAGGGCAACGCCCAAAAAACCGATTCCTTACTGTGGATAGGCGGCAGCCAGAACCGCGCTGCCGCAGCCTCCGAAAACCAGCCAGAATGTCCCAACGAATTCCGCAGTAGCCTTCCTACCGAGTGACATATTGCGCCCTCCTGGAGATCATGCTATGGATCGTAAGGTTATGGAGCCAAATTGGAGTGATTATAACTCAAATGCCGAATGACGAATTGCGAATCAAATTGCGTACACTTCGGGCTGCAGTGCGGGGACCATCATTGCTGCCCACTCAGGAGACTTCCCCTATATCGTGAGCTTATGCCGCGGAGGCAATTGGCGGCGGCCCGGAAGGCAGGCCGGCATTTTCAGCTCGTAGGTGCCCCTCTGCCGCATGTAGGACTGCTGTGATGTTTTGCAGTACCCTTCCTACTCCAGATTTCCAGTTGAGAATCCGGCATAATGACGCCCAGGCGGCCTCCAGGCCTTATATTCCACGTGCCCTCACCACATCCTGTATAACAAGTGCTAAAAATCTTGGCGGCCATATGGCTTCACCAATTTCCCGCACCACTTCGAAGCCTGTCAGAATTTGAAGAGGAAGCTGGTGATAAACGCCGTGTCATTGCTCTTCACCGAGGGATTCGGCGTTACGCTTTTATAGTCGTCGAGAAACTCGATCTTCACCTGGACCCTTTTCGTGATTGAGGTCACCAATGCGATGCCCGTGTGGTAGAACGCATCGTTGAAATCGCTCGTTTTCCAGAGCGCCGTGAAAACCTGGGCGATCGATGTCGTATCCGATAACTTGTAAGAGTAGGACTGCCCGGCATTAATAGTGCCGCTCGTCTTGACATCGATACCGATGTCTTTCTCCCACACAGCACCGAGCCCGCCGCTCAGCGTGAATGTATTCTTATCCGTTGTGACCAGCTTGTAGCCAAAGCCGCCCTGGGGATTGATCAGATAGCTGATTTGTTTAAAAGGATCTCTCACATAAGGCAAGGCAGCGTAAACGAAGACCCTCTTGGATAGGCTGTATTCGTCCCTGAACCCGAGCGCGAGATGGTCGCCGGTGGTCACGCCGTTCGCATTGGACCTGATGTATAGAGCGTTCGCCTTGATGACGTTCTTGGTCTTGGGGTCCCGAGTTAAATCGAAAGTCAGATTAAAGTTCTTGGTGGCGGTATTCCCGCCGGTGATCGCAAGCCCCGCGCCAAAAGAACCCGTATAGACTTTGGGCGGCGCCGCCGTGGCATGGGCCTGAGCGACCGCATGAATTGCCGGTGCCACCAAGCAAAGTGATAATACGGCACAAGACAGATTTGGTTTCATTGGCCTTCTCCTTCCAGTTGGTGACTTGATTCTTGGTTTACCAAAATCCCGGACATCAAAAGTTACTTGATGCTGCAGGGTTCAGTAAGATTGTTGCATTAGGTTCACGACCACAAAATACAGGGCGTTCATGGCCGCCATTACCGCAGAGACCGCAGCGCTGCCGGTTGGCAGCAACCAAACAGGGTGCCAGGCTGTACCGGTTGGCCTCGCTGAGCTGTCAGCCTTCATTTTTTGGATCAGCGAAACAAGTACCAAGCAATGTTCCCAACAATTCCACAGCAGGCAGCAGCCATTGACCTGCTGCCTTCCAGCACGATACTGACAACTACGTACTGCATGGCGCCTACTGCTCTCAGGCTCTGGAGGACTGTAAACCTTTGAGTTCCGAGGTACAGTTCGGGCAGCGGATCGCCTTGAGGGGGATCGTCGAAAGGCAATAATTGCATTCCTTGGTGCTGACCGCCGGAGGTGCCGGGGCTTTTTTTAGCCGATTGACCTGCCTGATCATTAAAAACATCACGAAAGCCACAATAAGAAAATCGAGGATGGTGTTGAGAAAGGCACCGTAATTGATGGTCGCGGCTCCGGCAGCCTTTGCCTCAGCGATCGTCTTGTAAGCCTGCCCGGAAAGATTGATGAACAGGCTTGAAAAATCCACATTGCCCAGAAGAAGGCCGATCGGGGGCATGATCACATCATTTACAAAAGAAGTAATGATCTTGCCGAAGGCCACACCCATGATGATGCCGATGGCCATGTCGAGCACATTGCCCTTCATTGCAAATTCTTTGAACTCTTTGAATATAAGCTCCTGCCTCCGTGTGAGACTTGTGAGAAATGTGGGACCTTTGGCCAAGATGTCTGCCTGTGTCTGCGCCTCGCTTCCATACGAATTTCTCCCTCAGGCGCCCACTGCTCTACCGCCAAGAAACACCCGCTAATCTCTCTCATTAATTGCTGACCATAGCTTGTGCCCACAATAACTTGAAAGAACCATTCGTGCAAGGAAAGTTGCGACAGTCCAACCGAGGAGATACCGCCTGACGATCCAGAGTTCAGACACACCTGCCGGAATAGCTGGAGACCAGAAATGATTATGTTCGAGTTTTATTAAAGCATGAGCTGACCGGTGCGACGCCTCTGTCCACAATCCCGGAGATCTTCAAGACCGGCCCGTTCGCGTTCTACCGGCCCCTCTCCCGCGGCCGCTCCTTCCTCACTGGATGAAGGCTGCAGGAGGTCCCGCAGGTGGTCGTTTGTATCCGGACGTGCCGTCGAGGGCGCCACCGATTGTTCCCGCTGTAGACAAACGGCAGCAATGGGACCTACGGTTGTCATAGGACGACCAATGGCTCAGAGGGAACATGCCGGAATATGTTCTCAACATAATCGGCTCAACTCGGCCCTGGATAGCCAAATTGGCGGCACCTGTCCGGTTCGTCGACTGTGTCATGGCTGGGACGTTGTCCAAACGGGCATCTGGGAAACAATGCCGTGGCGGCGTTCACTCGCGCAAATTTATCAATTCAGGACTTTTCAGGAGTATGTCCCCATTAATGGCCAAAAGCGCTTCCCCAACATAGGATATAAGATATTGGGAGTGCTTTGACTTTGCCCGTGACTTTGCCCCCGAGGGTCGGAAATGATCGGAAATTACCCTACAATACCCAAAGCAGAGAAATTTGTAAGTAGCTGAATTCCTATTTATTTACAACAATCTGCGGGTTGTGGCTTTACGACTAAAAATCCGTGTGTCGACGGTTCAATTCCACCCCCCGGCACCACCCAAAACCCGCGTCCGTCAAGGGCTTGCAATCCTTCAACAGCCTCCAGAACCAACCCGAAATACCCTCAAAATACCACGGTTGTGTCCCAAGCTGTGCCCGCGACAATCCAAGCGCAACCATCTGTAGCAAAGATCAAACAGAACCTGCAGTTGGCATTGGACGGCAAGTAGGTCAGGGGTTGGGCGGGGGATTTGTCTGCCCCCCCGCATCTTTTCCCAGGCGTACAATCTTGCCAGGATAACTCCCGAGCTGTGATTCTATGGGGGCGAGGGCGACGGAGCAATCTCGCGTTGTGAGCAGTATCGAATGTACCTTTGAGCAATATTGCACAGACACCATTTTTGCAGTGGCTTTATAGTAGCCGATGGTGGGCCGGGGCCGCATCGCAGCACTCCGCACAATGCGGGTCGCAGGCGACGGTTGGTGGGGTCGGGGAGTCCGTTCCCGCCGGGATTCAGCAGAAAGGCAAATTACAGGAGGACGTCCATGACAGTTGCAAAAGTCGAGGAAATCAGCGCCACTTCCACTGTGAGCTTTGAGGACGCCATCGAGCAGGGTCTGGCCCGGGCGATCAAGACGCTTCGCAATGTTCGCAGCGCGTGGGTGAAGGAACAGCACGTGCGCCTCGATGGCAAGAAGATTGTCGAGTATCAGGTGAACCTGGCCATCACCTTTGTGCTGGATGACTAGTGCGGCTACGCGGGAAGTGCGACTCTGGGTTCCTGGTTGCTCGCCTTGTGCGGCATACCGTCGTGTAGGCCTCCGCCGCAATTCACCTTCCGGAAGCGATCCGAAAGGATTTTGGATTGCCTCGGCCCGCAGTCAAGGGAGTCACCGATTGCGGCGACGCCCCCGCACAGCATTCGCTGTTCAGTGTGCACGAACTCCCCTCCTCCGCGCCGGCGTAGCTGAGCGTATAGGTGCGGCTCACCTGGCTCGCGATCCGTCCGCGAGAATGCTGGACGTGCAGTCCGCTTATCCCTAGGTGCTGGAAATCCTGGATCGGCTGAAACCTCTTTACCCGATGGCGGTCGTCACTGATGCTCAATCGGCGTATGCTGTTCCCGAGCTGCGGGCATTGGGCCTTATGGGTGAGTCTCCACCCGCAGAGCGGGTGGCCTCAGGAAGCCTCCCGGAGGGAGGCAAGGCCGTTGCGAGCCCTGAAAGGGCGCCGTAGATCAGCCCAGGGCGTTAGCCCTGGGAATGTGCGCCCACGTAAAAC
>JBGQNR010000310.1:0-5766 GCA_041501225.1 Acidobacteriota bacterium | reverse complement strand
CCCCGCGCCGCCGGAACCCGAAGGGTGCATGGGGCTTGCGGGGCGATCTCCGCGTTGCGCGTCGTCAACGATGTGCACCGACATCGCCTCCTCCTCGCGCCTTGAGCTCGCCCCGCAAGCCCCATGCGCGCGACCCCTCCTAATTCTCGGACGGGCTCCTAGCCTCAGTCTTCCGGCCGTGCCGGCTGTGTTCATGGGTCGGTGGTCGGTGGCCTGTGGTCGGAATCTGTACCGTTCCCTGCTCTGCAAGTTGAGGGAGCTGGATGCGAAGCCGGCGGATTCTTTTGCGATCGGCATCGATGATCTGGACACGCAGGCCCTCAAGGTCGAATTCCTCACCCGGCACAGGAATGCGCCCGAGGTAGGATGCAATCAGGCCCGCAACGGTCGAGGCATCGCAACCGGCATACTTTTTCCCCGACAACTCCTCCAGATGGTAAAGCTCGGTGCTACCGCGCAGCACAAAGCTCCTTGGGCTCTCCTCGATAATTTCACTGACTTTTGCCTGGTCCTCATCGCGAATCTCTCCCACAATCTCCTCGACCAGGTCCTCGATCGTCACCAGCCCGGCGACGCCGCCGAATTCATCGATGACGATCGCCATATGATCCCCGCGCACCTGCAACTCCTTCAAAAGCGCGGATACACGTTTGGTCTCCGGAACAAACAGCGCCGGATGGATCAGGCCGGTGAGCGGCTCCGACTCCCTCCCTTGTGAATATTGGGCCAGGAGGTGCCGGATGTAGGCGACCCCGATGATGTGATCGATGTCATCCCGGAAAATCGGTATGCGGGAATGGCGGCTCCTGACCATGATATCGCGCAGCTCGCCCAGGGTGGCATCCTCGCTGCAAGCCGCGAACCCTGTGCGGGGCGTCATGACTTCACGAACCAGGGTATCCCCAAACTCGACCACTGATTGGATGAGCTGTGTGTCTTCCTTTTCAAGGATTCCTTCATTCTCACCAATTTCCAGATAAGCCTGGATCTCTTCTTCGGTGGTCTCTTCTTGGGCAGAGTCGGCCGGAGGCTCCGTTTCCTGGTAGAGCCGCTTGAAGAGATTGAACAAACCCGACAACGGCATGGCCAGGACCTGGCACAGAACGATGAGCGGATTAAGGAACCGGAGAAGCTGGATCAGCTTTCTCTCCGGCTCGTTCTGGACCATCAACCTTGGGAAAAGTTGTCGGAAGAGGAGTGAGGTTGCCAGGGCCAAACCCAGGGCATAAGCGGCGCCCCAAATTTGCCAGTACACGATACCCAGATGCGTAATAAGAATCGTGATGGCAATAATTGCAGTCTGGATCCCGAGATGCAGGGGCAGAAAAAGATGGAATTTATTTTCGATGACAAGAGGAAGCCAAGGCGATGTGCCCTCCCCCTCTCGTTCGAGACTCATCCGCAAAGTCACCGCACTCGCAGCCATCAGAGCGGCTTCCACCATCGACAGCAGAAACAGGATGGCGACACTGACCACAATGCCGGCAATCTCCAGATAAAAGTAGGTCATGTCGCGTCTCTCATCTCCGCCATCGGATCACCCTGGGTAAAGGCACGCCTGTGCAGCAACCGCCGTTGGACCCGCTTCATTTCGCCATCATCCGTCTCGTGATCGTAGCCCAGAAGGTGCAGAATCCCGTGCACCAGCAGCTTGCGCATCTCGCGCTCGGGTCCGCCTCGCCAGTTTCGCGCTTGTCGCCGGGCAATTTCGGGGGCAATGACGATTTCGCCCAGGAAAGGCTTTCCTTCTACCATTTCGTCCTGGTAACCGAAACTCAAAACATCGGTGGCATAATCAAGGCCACGGTATTGCCGGTTCAGTTTCCTCATCCTGGAAGCACTTACAAAAACTACCACGAGCGGGCGCTCGGGCACCTCCAGCGCACACAGCACTCCATCACAAAACGTAGACACAGCCGGCCGAAAGATCTTAAATCGCCTTTGCGTGTTTAGGACTTGAGTTCGTGACCGGGTTTTTGTCTGGTTTCTCTTCGACAGATTTGAAGTCATAACCGGGATAGTCGAGGCGCCGATGATACAGCCCGGTAATGATCTTAAAGAACGAGTCCTTAACCAGGCCTATTTCACGCAGCGTAATATCGCACTCGTCAAGCTGGTTGTCCGCAAGAATCGCATCCACCAGGCGATCGATCATGCCTTGAACCTGAGCAGGAGAGGGGTCCGACAACGTCCTGGAAGCGGCTTCGATCGAGTCCGCCAGCATCAAAATGGCCGCCTCTTTTGTTTGCGGCTTGGGACCCGGGTAGCGGAAATCGACATCGTCAATCTCCTGGCTCTTGCCGTTGACCGAATCGATCGCCTTCCGGTAGAAGTAAGTCATGATCCGCGTGCCATGATGCTGAGGAATAAGATCAGAGATATTTTGAGCCAATCGCATTTCCTTGGCCAATTCCAATCCATCCTTGACGTGGCTGGCGATGATCAGGCAGCTCATATTCGGCGACAATGAATCGTGTTTGTTGATCCCGAAGGACTGATTCTCGACGAAGTACTCGGGCTTGAGCAACTTGCCAATGTCGTGGTAGTACGCCCCGACGCGCACCAGCAGTGAATTGGCGCCGATGGCCTCAGCAGCCGTTTCGGCGAGCGTCGCCAGCATCAGGCTGTGGTGGTAAGTGCCAGGAGCCTCCACGGAAAGACGGCGCAGCGCGGGAGCATTGAGGTTGGACATCTCCAGCAGGCGGATGTCGGTGGTGATCTTAAACAGCGACTCCAGCGTCGGCAGCAGAGTAGAGGCCAGAGCCGAGGCCAAAGCACCGCTGATAAATCCGCATCCCAACTGGAGGACCGTGCCCCAGAGGGTCATGGTGGTCTGGCGCAAACCATCGATCCCCAGGATGCATACGATATTTACTAGGCTGATGGTCAGGCCTGCCTTCAAAATTGCCGCCCGGTCCCGATAGTGTCGCACGCTATAGACACCCGCGAGGGAGCCGAGAACGGAATAGGCGGCGATATAGCTGTCACCGTAAAAAAGCCCGGAAAGCGTTGCCACCAGCATGGAAGCAATGATTCCCAAATTGACGTCCACGAGCAGGGTAATCAGGATGGCGCCGAAGGCAAAAGGAATCACGTAATAGAGCTGGAACGGTCCCCGGAACACTTCGGCGGGCAGGCGCTGACTTAGAATGTCCGCAAGCCCGGTCAGAATGCGGACGACGCCGAAGACTGCGACCAGCACGAGCAGGATCAATAGCATCTGGTGCCGGATCTTCCTGAGGCGATTCTGGTAGAGCAGGAAGTAGCGCCAGAGGCCATAGAGGAAGGCCGCAACAAAAAACAGAAAACCGAAAAACTGCGCCAGCAGGGTTGTCGGTTTCTGTTCATTCCGCAGGGCCGCAAGCTGCGACACGGTCACCGGCGTGATGATTTCCCCCTTGCGCACGATCGTCTTGCCCTGCTTGATGGTGATTTCCACAGGCGAGACGCGGGAGGCGGCAGCATCGCGACGTTTTTCCGTTTCCACTTGATTGTAAATGAGGTTGGGAACCAGCAGAGTGTCCATGAAACCCAGCAACTGTGCGCGGTCCCGTGGCGAAAGGTCCGCGAACTCGGGTTGAAACTCCCTCAGGTATTCTCGGGCCACAGTACGATTCCGCGCCATGTAGGCGGTTGCCAGCGGGCGCTCCCCTTGCGTCGTGTTGTCCCGCACAATAATTCCTGCCGGCTGATCCCGTAGAAATTGAGGCCAACCCTGGCCATCGACGATGCAGCCTCGCAACACCGTATCCAGTACCCGGATCATCCGACCTTCGAGGGACGCGCTGAACCGTTCCTGCAGAAAGAGAGGCAAGGCATTCGTCAACAGCGAGCGGCCCAGACTCGGTTCCAGTTCGGCCAGCAGCTCCGCCTTCTCCGCAGGGCTCAGCGGGCCCTTGGACGGCACGGATTTCTCAGCCAGGATGCTGCGCGCGGTGGAGAATGCCTGGCTCAGGTCGCGCTTGATCCGGTCAACAAGAACGCCATCGAAGTCATAGACGGCCTGGCTTTGACGGCGCGCCTTTTCCCGCTCCTCTGCTGTGGCCTCCTTGTCCTGGTATGTGACATCCTGCAAGGCGCGCACGTCCTCAGTCGCAACATCGCCGGGCTGGTATTCGGGGACGGAATTGTGATGGAAAACGACAAAAAGCAAGGAGAGGAGGACGGCGGTGCTGAACCCAACGAGGAGGTCACGCCAGGTCAACTGACTGCGCAGGTTCTCGGAGATCTTGTGAAACCCATTGTGGCCGGGCCGGTCACGTTTACCAAGTTTTGCTACCCCAGGCATGTCTCACCCGCCCAAAGCCCTAAAGTATACCACATCCAGGTAATTCCCAAGGTATGCTCAGGCCAAGTCGGCCCGGGATGCTCCCGGTCAGAACTCAGAAAGCAGGAGTCAGAATCGAAGGGCTCCGGAATTCTGGATTCTGGGTTCTGGATTCTGACTTCTGTGCTAGGAGCCCGTCCGAGAATTAGCAGGGGCCGCGTTCCGAGCGCCGCGGTGGCAGATGCAAGGCGGCGCGACGCAGGCGATGTCTCGGTACATCGTCGAGGAGCGCCGACACCGCAGATGCCCCCGCCCCGCCGGAACCCGAAGGGCGCATGGGGCTTGCGGGGCGATCTCCGCCTTGCTCGTCGTCAACGATGTGCCCCGACATCGCCGCCTCCTCCCCTCCTCCTCGCGCCTTGAGCTCGCCCCGCAAGCCCCATGCGCGCGACCCCTCCTAATTCTCGGACGGGCTCCTAGCTCTGTGACTTAAGCTTCTTGACCTCGTTCGTGAGGGCAGGAACGACCACAAACAGATCGCCCACAATCCCGTAATCTGCCAGCTTGAAAATCGGTGCTTCGGGATCTTTGTTGATGGCAACGACGTACTTGGAAGAGGACATACCGGCAAGGTGCTGGATGGCACCGCTTATGCCGCAAGCGATATAGAGAGTGGGGGAGACGGTCTTCCCCGTCTGACCTACCTGGCGTTCGTGACCGATCCATCCGGCATCCACCGCAGCACGCGAAGCGCCCATGGCGCCTCCAAGCGCGTCGGCCAGCTCCTGCACAATCGGGAAGTTTTCCGGCCCTTTCATTCCCCGGCCGCCGGAAACAATAATATCAGCCTCCGTCAACTCCACTTTCGCGCCTGAGGCCGCTTGAATCGCAACGACTCGAGCCCGGATCTGCTCGGGTTTCAGTTCGGGCGTAAACACCGAGATTTCCGCTGTACGTGCCGCATCAGGGGCGCCCAGGGAAAAAACATTGGGCCTCAGCGTAGCCATCGCAGGCGCCATAGTGGGCCTGACTCGCGCGAAGGCCTTGCCGGCATAGATGGGGCGCACACACTCGAGCTGTTTACCGTCCACTATTCGTATTTCTGTGCAATCCTGCGCCAGGCCTACGCACAATCTGGCCGCAACTCTGGGGAGGGCGTCCCGGCCCATGGCGGTCGCCGAGCCCAAGATGATACGAGGATCCACCTGCTTCACTGCCTGAACCACCGTCGCAGCAAAACCCTCCGTCGAATAGGCGGCGAGCAACTCATGGCGCGCATGGACGACTTTGTCGGCACCGAATTGGCCCAGGTTTACGGCAGGTTCCTTTATCCCGATAAAGAGAGCGGTGACCGGCTCCTGCAAAACGTCCGCCAGCTTACGCGCGGCGCCCAGCGCCTCAAGAGAGGGCTTCTTGATCGTTCCGTACCGTTCTTCAATGAAAACCAGAATCCCCTGTGACATCAGTCATTCCTCCGTTCCGCCTCAATGCCCCATCGT
>JBGQNR010000309.1:0-5794 GCA_041501225.1 Acidobacteriota bacterium | reverse complement strand
GATCGGGAGGCATCTGAAGATTATTGAGGCGTTCCCATGAATGATGTGCGAATCTAGAACGGTTTCCGAACGAGAATAGCTGGACAAATCCGGGAAAGGGGATGGACAAGGGTTTTATTGAGCAGCAAATCTGGTTGCGCAAAAAGGTAACAGCCAAACGGCAAAGAACAAAGACGGGATGATGATGGTTCTATCTTCCGGGATTTTCATAAATAGTAGGATTTTGAATGAGGCAACAGTTTCCACGTAGTAGGATTTTTCGATGAGGCACTACGACGGTCAATGTAATTGACGCCGAACAGCAAGCTCTGCACCTTGCTGAGCAAGTGCATGCGCGATAGACAAAGGTCGCTTTGCAGCCTGCCAATAATCGACAGATAGTTCATCATCGATCTCCCCATCCCTGTTCCACGCTTCAGCGTCGCTGTGTTCAAGCAAAAGGTCGAAGATTGTGTCCCATGCAAGGTTCAAAAACATGAGACCATGCTCTTGGAAATCCATCGCAGTTGGTACGTTGGCAATCACTATCTTCCCCCTTCGCCGACGAGTGCTAGTGCCTCCTCACTGTGGCGACGATAGCATATTATAAATTAACAGAGTGAGAATCCGGATTCTCATGAGAGCCCGGCGGGGCCACTTGCGCGAATAGCTGGAAACCCGGAAAGGCAATTTTACGGAATGCGCCTCACACAGATCTGCTCCGCCAATCACTTCTACGGTTTGCGCGTTGCACGGCCAGGTGGTACTGCAATGTCCCGGAAAGCTATTTCCAAGCAACAACATGGCCGCCTGACCTTTGAGCAACCTCTAATTCCCCACGCAACATCAAAAGTCGTGATGGGAAGAAATCATCCCGACCTATTCGTTTCCTCAACAGCATTTCATTACATCTAAGGGCAGCCATATCGATCGGCCTCATATGCACGGCTCGTTTAGCAACAGACAGTCCATATGGCATCCATGAATGCGGTTGCAATCTTTCCCCATTGTGCAGACAATAATTGTGAGGTCGACCATGGCGACCACGTTTGTACCCTTTTTGCAGGGTCGCAGGAGCGGTCAGCTTTATTACAGGTCAGGCCACGCGCGTGGAAGAGGATCATCACGAGATGAGTGAACGAGGTGCCGGTATTCCAGATACGGTTTTAGGAGCGCTTCAGGCGAGTGGCTTTCCGTTGCAGACAGCGGTGGCCCAGGTAATTAACACGTCGCCTGGTTGGTCTGTCTACGCGTCTGAGTATCCCTGGCTGGGACCTGGATACGAGGATAAATTCCTGGACGTGATCGCCCGAAATGCGGGATTGTTTTTGGCCATCGAATGTAAAAAGACAAGGAAGGAACAGCTTATCTTTTTGCGCCCATTAGGTCTTTTCCCCACGGGCCAGGTCGAAGACTTCCGCTGTCTCCAGGCGGACCGTATGAGAGATTCAACCCAACGCGTTGAGATATATTGCGATGATTGGGCACTGAAGCCCAAGTCAACCTGCTCAGCATTCTGTATCGTAAGCACTAGACATCTTCTAAGGGTGAAATTGTAACGGATGAAGCAAGTTTTTTGAGCGGCCTCAAAATCGGCATCGGCGTAGATCCTTTGAGAACGCCATGATCTCTTGTCGGTTTGAGGCGAAGCTTCGCTAGTGCCTCAGGGAAAGATCAAAGATTGCTTGAGAAGGATGCCTCTCAGGTGGTCCGTGCGACAGAGGAATTTGCGAGCGATTTTCGAGATCAGTCAAAGAAAGGATCGGACCTGCCCATTCCCGCAGCGTTTCTGCCTGTAATCGTGACGAATGCGGCTCTCTATACGGCTCGATATAATCCGAAAGAGGTGTCACTCGAAACGGGAGAATTCGCTGAAATGCCTCGCGAGATCGAGGAAGTATCTTGCGTTCGCTTTCAAAAAGCATTTACGGCGACTGGCGGCAGGGACCTAGGTGAGCGGAGCGTCTTCGTGATTAGGGCTATGTGGTTACCTGAGTTTCTTGGACAGGTAAGTCTGTCATGGACTCAACCTGCAGGAAGCCATCGCGTCTATCTTCCTGATACACTCTGGCGATGAGGGTCGCCTCTGTGGCCGGCCTTGATATTGCATGGACCTGGCGCCGCTAAGAGTGCGCCACGACTGTTGTCGGACGTCAGGTGCCGGGGCCAAAGGTCGCGCACCGTGTGATACACTGTGATGCGCTTCGCTAGTCAGGAGATTCGGGCTGAGCTCTCATCGCCAACCCGATACCATCGCGAATTTCGTGACAACCCTTGATTCTAACCTCATTATTGCGGGCGTCGCCTGGATTATCAGGCTCTGCCGACCATGAATCATCAGCGTGTCAGCCTTCATCCCCAGTTCTAATCGGTTCGTCTCCGTCGCAAAAAAATGATCCTGAGCGAGTAGTCGCTATGCCGGAAACTGGTATGCGAGCCAGAATTTGCCATTAGGGAAGTGGTGGCTCCAGGCCCCGCAATATTCGCGGGACCTTTCCTGAAAATCTGAGAGAATTCCGAGTTCCGGCGAGTTGTTAGATGGATGTTAGATGGAAGGCCATTTTGGGCCTTTTTATTGGTTGCAGGATTGGCTGCAAGTTATTGGAAATGTAATGGTACGCCTGGCAGGGTTCGAACCTGCGACCTTCGGTTCCGGAGACCGACGCTCTAGTCCAACTGAGCTACAGGCGCATGCGCATGTGTTGAAGATACTCGATTTAGCCCGGAAATCCAAACCATAAAAGTCATCGCCCAATACGCTTGTGCCAAATTTGTGCCATTTTCCCCTCCCTCCAAGACCCTCCAGATGGTCATGTCAGCAGATTGAGGACTAAACTTGGCGTACTGTTTTCTCGTAAAATCAATCGAGTGGTGACCTAAAACTTCACTGATGAAGTGTATCTCACATCCCGCTTCAGCCAATCCGATTGTGTAGGGCCAGGACGGACACCGGTTGATCGTTCGTGACTTTTAGAGAACTAAAACCGTTGCTCATGAACTCAGTCGGCAGGACAAAATCGGGGGCGAAGTGATCAAGCAATTTCCCGATGTGTCTGCCAGGAGCCAGCCGGATGATCCCCTGCGACAGAGTCGTGCCATTGCTATCGCGTGCGGATAGTCGAAATAAGCTGCGTTCCTGGATGGGAGCATGGCTGGGATAGCTGGCACTACTTCCGATATGGAGTCATTATGACATTGAAAGATGCGGGACTGTCGACACATTTCTGGCGGCACGGCGATAAAAGAGTGTTCCTGCCGCTACCCGCGTCTCATTTTTCCTTCAATACACTCACCGGGTAAAGAATGGTACCGGCCTTGTTCAGGCGCAGCATGAGCAGATTGACCGGTTGGGAAGCCGTGAATTTAAGCATGTGACCCCCGTATTCCGGATAAAAATTTTCCACCAGAGAGATATACTTGGCGTAAGGTTTCAGATCCTCTGCCAGGGTGACTGTCTGTGTTTCCACTCCTTCCGGGGTCACAAGCGAGGCCGTGATCTTTACGGATTCTGAATTTGGATTGATGATCGCAACGCCGTCCAGGATCTTGCTCCATTTTTCAGGATAAACGAGGAACTCAGTTCCCGACTCTCTGTTCTCATTCACTTGTGCGGAGGGGCCTTCTCCGGTTTCCACCTTGTATGTCGCGGTCGTTTTGCTACTGTCCGGCCTGTTTGGATACCAAAAGTCCGACCGCCGCATTCGAGGAGGTAACTGGCAGGCTTGAGAGCTGCAGATTACTGCGCAAATGGCTTCTTCATGAAGAAGTCGTGACGGATGTGCTCTGCGATCGCCTGCATTAATAGTGGCGGCACACTGTATCCGATCCGCGCCCAACGCGCGGCTGCCAACTTCATAGTATGCCGTTTCTCGGGAGCCTCGGGATGTGAAGCACAACTGGCAGAAGGGAGCAGATACGATTTGACAGTGCCGGGGATGATGGTTCAGTATGTTGCGGCGGCTGCGCTCTTCTGCGACAGCGCCGTTGAGCGTGGGATCGGAGTGACGGTCCCGCCGCGGCGTGAGCTGGCATTCAGATGAAGCCGCGGCGAGAAAGCTCATTGGTTTTTTCATGGCAGACCGCTAGGTTCGTGCCCTTTCGCAATTGTCGTCCGAGGAGGTACATCATGCGACGGTTTCTCTTGGTATCCGCACTCGTGATCGCGTTGTTCACGCCAGCGGCACTGGCCCAGCAGGCCGGAACCGATGGGCCGTACAAGGTGCTCAAGAGCGCGAAGGTCGGCGGTGAAGGTGGCTTTGACTACATCTATGCCGACGTCATCGGACGCCGGCTGTACATTCCGCGCGGTGGCACGCGAGCGATTCCGGCAACGGACACCACGCCTGCCACACCCGCGGTACCCGGCCGCATCACGGTCTTCAATCTCGACACGCTCGAACCGATCGACGAGATTCCCGACACCGGAGGGAACGGCGTGGCGGTCGACCCGAAGTCGGGCCACGGCTTCTCCAGCAGCAAGCCGGTCTCGATGTTCGACACCAAGATGTTGAAGCTGATCAAGAAGATCGATGTCGGCGCCGCCCAGCCGGACGGCATTCTCTTCGATGCCTTCAACGACCGGATCTACGTCTTCAGTCACCCGACGAAGGACGCGACGGTGATCGATTCCAAAGACGGTACCGTGCTCGGCACGATCGATCTGGGCGGCGTGCCGGAGCAGGGCGTTGCCGACGGCAAAGGCAATCTCTATGTCGTCATGCAGGATGCGCAGGGGAGCGTCACGGCCGTCGACGTCAAGACGATGAAGGCGACCGGGCACTATCCATTCGGCGACAAGGGCCGGTGTAACGGGCTCGCCTTGGATGCGAAGAATCACGTGTTGTTCGCGGCGTGCGCCAGTTCAGGAAACCCGCCGGCGCAGCCGCCGCAACCAATGATGGTGATTCTGAGTTCCGAGGACGGCAAGATCTTCACGAGCCTGCCGCTCGCCGGCGGCTCCGACGGTGCGGTCTTCAACCCGGCGACGATGGAAGTCTTCAGCTCGCATAGCAATGGCACGATGACCGTCGTCAAGGAGAAGAGCCCGACGAGTTTCGAGGTCGAGCAAAATCTTCAGACGATGATGGGGGCCCGAACGCTGACGCTCGACAGGCAGACGAATCACATCTTGACCATGAGTGTTGAGCGTGGGCCGGCGCCAACGCCGCCACCTGCCGGAGGCCGCGGGGGTCAGGGCTCAGCGATACCGGGTTCGTTTTCGATTCTTGTGATCGGCAAGTAGGCACACGCCACCATCCTTCGGCCAGCCGGGGGATACGCGTATGACGCGGGTCTCGTCAGGGATGTTCTGCAGGTATTCGTGTGCGCCGTACTTGCCTGGATCCGCCGCCCAGAAGTGTGCCAAAACACTGTATCCTGCAGCATCGTTTTGGGTTATGATCGCACCCAGTAGGCACCAGAACGGCGTAAGTTGACATAAAACCCCCATATCGGAAGCTGAAGGAAGGTGGCATCGGGTCGATTTCGCTCGATTTCGTAGGTTATTTCACCTATCCGTTGGTAGCCACAACGGCGTTATTGAGGACTGATACCACTGGGTGGTCGGTGCGCCGCAATCGAACAGGCGTCGGGGGCAAGGTCCGATAGGCTCATTATGTTGCCCTCGAGGCCGCTAGTGAGGAATATCGTCCTTGCGGTGGCACTGTCGTCGTACCGGAGGATCGAATGATGACGGAAAGCAGATCGAAGGTTATCGGGAACAGCCTGTTGGGTTTCCTGTTTGTTCTGATATTCCTGATTGGGCCCAAGACATTGGCGCAGTTACCACCGCGCGCGACGATCGGCCCGGAAAAGG